>DASTPN010000174.1:0-39007 GCA_035719985.1 Solirubrobacteraceae bacterium
CGTGTAGCGGATGCGCTCGATCCCCTCGACGGCGTCGAGCACGCGCAGGAGCTCGGAAAACGAGCGGCGGTCGGGCCGCAGGTCGCGCCCGTAGGAGTTCACGTTCTGGCCGAGCAGCGTCACCTCGCTGACGCCGTCGGCCGCCATCGCCCGCACCTCGTCCACGAGCTCCGCAAGCGGTCGCGAGACCTCGCGCCCGCGCGTGGACGGGACTATGCAGTAGGAGCAGCGGCAGTTGCAGCCGACCGAGATCTGTACCCACCCTTGGAAGTCGCGCGCGCGCTTGGCCGGCAGGTGGCCGGTGAAGCCCTCGAACTCGAAGTAACCCTGGGCGGTGAGCGAGTCGCTGGTCAGGAACTCTGCGAGCTTGTGAGTCTGTCCCGGCCCGAAGGCGACATCCACGAACGGAAAGCGCTCAAACACCTCCTCCTTGACCGACTGCGCCCAACAACCGCCGACGCCGACGACGCGGTCGGGCTGTTCGCGCTTGAGCCGCTTAGCCTCCCCCAGGTGCGCGATGAAGCGACTGTCGGCGCTCTCGCGGATCGAGCAGGTGTTGAACAGGATCAGATCCGCGTGGGCTCGCTCGCCGGCCTCGGCGTAGCCGAGCGACTCGAGCATCCCCTTCATCCGCTCGGAGTCGTGCTCGTTCATCTGACAGCCAAAAGTGGTGAGGTGGTAGCGCTTCATCCGCATTGAAGGGTACTCTTCGCTCACGGCGAACATATGTTCGCATTCTGTCCGCAGTGAGAGCTACCTTTCAATCCCGATCACGACCCAGAGGAGCAAGACGATGCCCGTCACCGACGAGGAGAAGGCTGCCAAGGCGCGCGACGCCGCCCTGCAGGGTGCGCTCGGCCAGATCGAGCGCGAGTTCGGCAAGGGCTCGGTCATGCGCATGGGCGACGAGGGCGCCCAGGTGCGCGTCGACGCCATTCCTACCGGAGCGTTGTCGCTGGATCTGGCGCTCGGTATCGGCGGCGTGCCCAAGGGACGCATCGTCGAGGTGTTCGGGCCCGAGTCCTCAGGTAAGACGACGCTGATCTACCACGTCCTGGCCGAAGCGCAGAAGCTCGGCGGCGTATGTGCGTTCATAGATGCCGAGCACGCGATGGATCCTCTCTACGCCAAGGAGATCGGCGTGGACATCGACGAGCTGCTGGTCTCCCAGCCCGACTACGGCGAGCAGGCGCTCGAGATCGCCGACATGCTCGTGCGCTCCGGCGCGGTGGACGTAGTGGCAATCGACTCGGTCGCCGCCCTGACCCCGCGCGTGGAGCTCGAGGGGCAGATGGGCGACCAGACGGTCGGCGCGCAGGCGCGGATGATGTCCCAGGCGATGCGCAAGATCGCGGGCAACCTCAACCGCACCAACACGCTGTGCATCCTCACCAACCAGATCCGCGAAAAGGTCGGCGTCATGTTCGGCTCCCCGGAGACCCAGCCGGGCGGGCGGGCGCTGAAGTTCTACGCCTCCCAGCGACTTGACATCCGTCGCATCGAGACGCTCAAGGACGGTACCGAGGCGGTCGGCAACCGCGTGCGCGTGAAGGTCGTCAAGAACAAGCTCGCGGCGCCCTTCCGCCAGGCCGAGTTTGACATCGAGTTCGGCAAGGGGATATCGACATCGAGCTGCCTGATCGATCTCGGGATTGAGCACAGCATCGTGACGAAGTCCGGCTCGTTCATCTCCTACGGCAACGAGCGACTCGGGCAGGGACGCGGCAATGCCAAGGCCTACCTGGACGAGCACCCGGAGATTGCGAAGGAGATCGAGCGCAAGATTTACGCCGCGCTCGGGCTCGGACCAGACAAGGTGACACCCTTGCACCAGAACGACGCCACGCCGGCGGTAGCGGCGGTGGCAGACGCCGACACTCGCGCGGCCTGAGCAGTGCTCAACCGAGCGGGAGGGTGCACAGCGATTCATAACTAGCGCCCTCCGGGGATAGCCAGGACCGATAGAGCACCAGATCGGCAGGGGTAAAAGAAAGCGAGGGCGTAGGTGCCAGCAAGGGCTCGCCGCCCTTGCCTGACGGACTATGCGAGCGTCGGCCACGACCATCGGCGCGCATCCGGGCAACCGTGATGTGCGGATGAAAGCGTCGTGGCTTGGCGCTCGCCCTACGCTGCGCCAGGGTCTGATTCAACGGTGCCGGATCGGTGGCCTCGAGCCTCGACGTCACCTCCGAATGTGTTCGTGCCAGGGCGCCGTCCTTGTCGTGCAACTCGACCGCCAAGGCCCGCGGGCGACGGGGCGGCAGCCACAACGGAGCGCCCACCGACAGCTCGACCGGGGCTCGCTGGCACATAGTCAACTGGTCTTCAAGCGCCGGGATCTCATCCACCGCGCGCTCACCCAAGAAGCAGACCGTCACATGCAAGAGCTCGGGGTCGAGCACCCGCAGCGCTTGCTGCTGTGAGCCGCCTCCAGAAAGCCTCTCACGGGCGGCAGCGCGCGCCCACGCCGCCAACTGGTTAGCGACATGTTCGGGCGGATCGACCGCCACGAACAGGCGAGCGCTCGCAGCGGGCCGGCTCACCGCAAAAGCGGGCCCGTTCCTTCCCGCTCTCGGGGCTCAGTCTCGTCTTCTTGGCCGCATAGCAGACGGCGGAGCATGTGCATCGCCACCGTTACCGCCCGCTCGCGCACATCCAGGCGCCCACCGGGCAGGCGCACCGATCGCGTCAAGCTGCCCTCCGGGCCCTGTACGGAGAGCCACACCAATCCCACCGGCTTCTGCTCGCTCCCACCGCCGGGACCGGCAATCCCGGTCACTCCCACTCCCACCTCGGCGCCCAGGGCAGAGCGCACGCCTCTGGCTAGCTCACGTGCGACCTGCTCAGAGACGGCGCCGTGGTGCGCGATCGTCTCGCGATCCACACCGGCCTGAGCGACCTTAACCTCGTCGGAGTAGGCCACGATCCCACCCAACACATACTCGGAGGCGCCCGGTGGGTTGGTGAGCCGTGCAGCCAGCAGACCGCCGGTACACGACTCCGCGACGGCGATCGTCAGTCCTAGCGCTCGGTCCGGGTCGCTCACGGAGCGCTCGCCGTCTCCCCGCAACAGCGCGGCGACCTGGTCGTCTACCGTCGTCCCGTCCTGTGAGTAGAGGGTGTCGGCGTGGCGCTCAGCGACGATCGCGGCAAAAGTGTCGTATTGCCTTTGGGCGGCCGGCTCGTAGCGGGTGACGATCTCGATCTCCCCGCCGCGCAAGCAGGTAGTGATCTCAAGCTCATGCATCTGCACGCCGGCACGCTGCGCCTCACGCAGCGTCTCGGCGATCTCTGACTCGGGGATGCCGAACAGACGCAGCATCCGCTGGCTGTAGTCGCGCGCGCCCGCCACAGCGTCTCGCCAGGCCTCTGTGGCGATCGCTTGGCGCCACATCGGCTGTAGCTCTCGCGGCGGACCGGGAAGCACCACAACCGTTGGGCCGGAAAGACCCTCGGCCGGGCCCACAACCAGTCCTGGAGCGGTACCGACAGGCTCAAGAATGCTCGCCCCCCGCGGGATCGTCGCCTGCTTGCGATTGCCGGCGGCGATCGCGTCGCGGTCGAGGTTCGGGTAGCGCGCGGCAAGCGGCTTCAAAATCTCCGCTATCCGGCCCTCGAGCGCCTCATCGAGCACCATCTCGCGGCCCTGGAAGCGACCTACCACCTCTGCCGTGAGATCGTCGGCTGTTGGTCCCAGGCCGCCACTGGTGAGCACCAGACTCATTCCCTCGGCAGCCATGAACCGCAGCGCCGCCTCCATGTCGGAGGGACGGTCGCCGACGATCACCGTGTGCGCCAGGTCGATGCCATGCTCGAACAAGCGCTCAGACAGCCACGGGCCGTTGCGGTCGCGCACGCGGCCGGTCAGCACCTCGGTGCCGGTCACGACGATTCCGGCGCGTGCCCGACCGCTCATTTGCAAGTCGGCTGCTGGGTTGAGCTCAGCAGATGGCGGCCTGAGCTCGTGATCGAGTAGCCGATCGAGTTGGAGGTGCTAGGCACGCTCTCTGCCCGGCCGTTGACATACATCGTCACCGCGTCGTTGCCCAACGTCACAATGAAGTGGCTGGCGTGGTAGGTGACAGGCGTGTAGCTTGGCTGCAAGGTGATCCCAGGTATCGCCTTGCGCGTGCCGTCACCGATCAGGCACACCCACACCGGTGCGGAGGGCTTCAGCGACAGCGCCACACGGGCGCCGCCTGTCGCCGTGCTCGTACCCCTAGCGGCCGTGCTTGAGTGGTGTGAAGTTGAGCTGTGATGCCGTGAGCTGGTGCTCTCGCGCGCAGCGCTTGTGTTGCCCTGTTGTTTGCTCGGAGAGCCCCCTTTTTTCTCAGTGAGCAGTCCAACTACCAACAGCACGATCAGCAGCCCAACAACACCTAGGGCGATCGTGTAGCCGCGTGAGGGTCCGCGGGTGACTGGAGCCGGGCGTGAACGCCGACTGGCGCTTGCCATTACGGCCGGCTGGTGCTCGACCTCACTCGGCTGCTCGTAAACCCGTCTGTATTCGTCTACCAGCGCCTTGTCGTCGAGGCCCAGTGCCTGGGCGTAGGTGCGTAGAAAGCTACGGACAAAGGTCGGTCCGGGCAGTAGATCCCACTCTTCGTTCTCAAGCGCTCGCAGATACTTGGCACGAATCTTTGTTTGCGCCTCGATCTCGGACACATCGACACGCGCGCGCATGCGTGTCTCACGCAGGGTCGCTCCTATTTCCGCCATATCAGCGAGACAGGCTAGTGACTGTCTCGCACAAACGTGTTATGTGCAGGAACGGTTGCCTGTTCTTAACCGGGCACCGAGGTCTCGTTGGGAGCCTCGACGCCGCCCTCACCGAGTGCGGCAAGCACGCGTGGCAACTCTGCCTCGCCGATCAATACTTGCCGCGGCTTTGATCCCTCATAGCCGGAAATGACGCCACGGCGCTCGAGCATGTCGATCAGACGCCCGGCGCGCGTGTATCCAAGTCGAAGGCGACGCTGCAGCATCGAAGTCGAAGCAGTCTGCATTTCGGCTACCAGCGTGATGGCGTCGCGCAGCAGCGGATCCTCGTCGGGATCGAACTCGTCGTCGCCACTCTTCTCGGGCTCGGTCGGCTCGACCTCCTCCAAGAGCTCCTCGCGCAACTCGGGCTCACCCTGCTTGCGCCACAACTCGGTCAGTTTCGCGATCTGCGACTCGTCGATGTATGCACCTTGGATGCGCTGAAGCCTCGATGAGCCGACCGGAGAGAAGAGCATGTCGCCCTGACCGAGTAGTGACTCGGCGCCGTTCTGATCGAGGATCACGCGCGAGTCGGTTTGGCTTGAGACCGAGAATGCGATCCGCGAGGGCACGTTTGCCTTGATCATTCCGGTGATCACGTCCACGCGAGGGCTCTGGGTGGCAAGCACGAGATGAATGCCCACAGCGCGTGCCTTTTGAGCCAGTCGAATGATCGAGTCCTCCACGTCGGCTGGGGCGACCATCATCAGGTCGGCGAGCTCGTCGATCACGCACAGGATGTACGGCAGTGGAGCTTCGTCGCGCTGAGCACGCGCCTTGTTGAGCTCGACCAGTGAGCGCGTGCGCGATAGCGACATGATCCCGTAGCGCTGCTCCATCTCTCTGACGAGGTTTTGCAGAGCGTTAGCCGCCATCCGCGGGCTTGTGATCACAGGTGTGAGCAGATGCGGGATCGACTCGTAATGATTGAGCTCCACCTGCTTTGGATCGACAAGAACCAAGCGCAGCTCGTGCGGGGTGGCGCGCAGCAGCACCGAGCAGAGCATCGCGTTGATCGCCCCCGACTTACCAGCGCCGGTCGTGCCGGCCACCAGCAGGTGCGGCATCTTCGCCAAGTCTGCGCCGATGGCCTTACCGGCCACATCCTTGCCCAACCACACAGTCAATGGCGACCAATCCTTCGGCGGCTCTTGGAAGACGTCACCCAAACGGACCATCCGTCGCTTGGCGTTTGGCACCTCGACGCCCACAGCCTGCTTGCCGGGTATCGGCGCGAGGATGCGAATGTCCGTAGCCGCCAGCGCGTAGGCGAGATCATCCTTAAGCTGGGCCACCTTGCCGACCTTCGTGCCAGGTGCCAGGCGCAGCTCATAGCGGGTGATGTGGGGTCCGGCGACTGTACCGATCACCTTCGCATCCACACCGAAGTGACCAAGCGCCTCGATCAAGCTCGTAGCAGTGCGCTCCTGCCCAGCGGTGTCCGGCCGAGCCTGCTCTGCGGTAGAGCGTGTCAGCAGACGATCGGCTGAGGGCAGCACCCAGGCAAAGTCCGGGTCATCGGTAACGACGTCTCGCAGCCGTCCTTGCGGGGTCAGGGAGTCCGCGTCGACGTGAGCGATCCCAGCGATCTGCTCCTCGAGCTCGGGTTCGCTCTCTTCGCTCTCCTGCGCCTCAAGGTCCGGCTCTGGCGAGACTGCCTGGGAGTGCTCCTGCTCGTGTGAGTCGGCCTCTTCGGCTTCCCAGGGCGTGAACATCTCATCGCGCGAGGGCGCCTCGACGTGAGTGGCGCGCACGATCAACTCCTCGGGTGCGGGATCGGGCGGGATCACGCTTGTGTTCTGTCGTGCTTGTGTGTCCTCTGAGCGCTCCCGCATCCGTTCTCGTGAGCCACGTTCGAGCTCAGAGGCGCGCGCGCGGATCACACGACTGGTGTCGACCAGTCCATTGCCGGTCGCCTTCAGCGCTGCCGCAAGCGACGCACCGCTAATCAAGATTGCGCCCACAATCGCCAGGAAAATGACGAGGATGTCAACGCCGACTGTCTGCACCATCCGGTGCGCGACCCAGTAGAGCCCCTGCCCGGCGATACCGCCGTGGTTCTGCAAGAAAACTGAGCGCCACTGTCCAGAGGAGGCGCTGTCCGGTGTGCCGTCGCTGACGCCGAGCGTGCCCGCGGCAAGCGCGAGCGTGATCGCGGCAAACAGGCACAGGCCGCCCGTGCGCAATGGACGACGCGCGGGCACAAGCTGTGAGACCAGTAGCGCGCCTCCACCAACGACAAACGCGATCGGGGCGAGAATCCGGGCTTCGCCTATGCACCAGCCGATCGCGACGGACAAGCCGTGGCCGACGCGACCTCCGTCCCAGTGGCCGTAAAGGACGAACGCCATGAACACTCCGACGGCCACCAAGCCAAGGCCGATGATGTCTCGTTGGTTCTGGCTGAGGGCCGGCCAGGCTCGCAGGCGGTCGAGCAGGCCGGCCGACCCGCGTCCCCTCCCCTTGCCTCGTGAGCGCGTGCCGGCGCTACGACGGGCTGCGCGCTTGCGCGCCGGCTGGCGCTTGGGGCTCCTTCGAGTCGCGGGCATCAGGCGACACTTCGACGCCGAGCCGCCTGAACCTGCTCGTGACCCTTACCATCGCTTTAGTGCATTCCGCTACATACACCCGTTGAGATGAGTGATTTTTCCCGCGCACCCCGTGTCTTGGTGGTCGAGGATGACGAGGACATCGCCCAAGCCCTGCAGCGCTCACTGCGCATGGAGGGTTATGAGGTCAGAGCCGCCGGTGACGGCAACGCCGCGATCGAGCACGGGCGCAGCTTCGCGCCAGACTTGGTCATCCTCGACCTCGGCCTGCCCGGACTCGACGGCATCGAGGTGGCAAAGCGCCTGCGCGCCGATGACGACGTGCCGATCCTGATCCTGACCGCCCGCGACGCGCTCGAATCGCGCGTGGAGGGTTTGGACGCCGGCGCTGACGACTATCTGGTCAAGCCGTTCGAGCGCCAGGAGTTGCTCGCACGTATGCGCGCGCTCTTGCGCCGACGCCCGCCACGAGGCTCGGCGCCACTAAAAGTCGGTGACCTCTCGTTGAACGTCGACACGCACGAGATCTCCCGTGGCGAGCGTCAGATCGAGTTGACACAGCGTGAGTTCGAGCTGCTCGAGTACCTAATGCGCAACGAGCGCATCGTCATCTCACGCCAGCGTCTGCTCGACGAGGTGTGGGGCTATGACCCGTTCTCGACCACCAACACGATCGAGGTATTCGTCTCGAACCTGCGTCGCAAGCTAGAGGCCGATGGCGAGCCGCGTTTGTTGCACACGATCCGCGGCGCCGGCTATGTCCTCCGCGCCTGAGCAGGAGCCGATCGTGCTTCAGCGCGTTGCTCGGGCATGGACGGCGCGGCAAATTACGCGGCTGTCGGGCTCCTTTGACCGCCTGCCGATCCGCTGGCGCCTGGCGGGCGTCTCGGCTCTGCTGACGTTCACGATTCTGTGTGCCTTCGCGCTGGTGGTGGGCTCATTGACGGTGCATCGCATCCGCAGCAACTTTGATCGCGAAGTGGCGGTCTCAGGCGACAATCTCGCGGGGCTGCTGCATCCGGAAGTGACAGGCACCTATATCGAAGGCTTCAAGCTTCGCCTGTCCAGTCCGACCGACCTCAATCGACTGGCGGAATCCGACGACGCGGTGATTCGCATTATGAGCGAGTCAGGGAAGCTGCTGGAAAGCACCAGCCACGCACCCGAACTGGGTCTGCTCAGCGAAACCAATGCGCGAGGCTACCGCGTACATACAACCCCGGTGGCCGTGAGCGGGCCCGTGGGTGGCACCGTGATCGTCCAATACGGCCGCCGCCTCTCCGACCTCGACGCGACGATCGCTCGCGTCGAGCTGCTGCTGCTATTGGGAGTGATGGCGGGTACAGCGCTGGCCCTTTTGGCCGGCATCGCGATCGCGCGGCGCGCGATGGCGCCAATCGCCGAGTTGACGAGCACAGCTGAGCAGATCGCGCGTACGCGCGACCCCTCGTTGCGGATGCCCGAGCCGGCGGCAGACGACGAGGTGGCCGAGTTGGCGCGAACGCTCGAGGGCATGCTCCGCGAGCTTGATGCCGCCCATGCCGAGACCGAGCAGACGCTCGCTCGCCAGCGCCAGTTCGTCGCCGACGCTTCGCACGAGCTACGCACGCCGCTGACGAGCGTGCTGGCCAACCTGGAGCTGCTCTCCGAGTCGCTGCACGGTGAGGAGGCCGACGCCGCTCGCTCTGCCCTGCGCTCCTCGCGACGGATGCGTCGTCTTGTGGCTGATCTGTTGCTGCTGGCACGCAGCGACGTGGGCCGGATCGTGCGCCGTGAACCCTGCGAGCTAGCCCAGATCGTGGTCGAGGCCGCCGCCGAGCTGGGCCCGGTCAGCGAGCAGCACGAGATATCGATCGATGCTCAGCCGGTAGTGGTGCAGGCATCGCGCGACGAGCTGCATCGACTGGCGCTCAACCTGATCGAGAACGCTTTGCGCCATACGCCCGCAGGCACAGAGATCCGTGTCAGCACGTCCACCGATGACAGCGGCCGAGCGCAACTGGTAGTCGAGGACGACGGCCCGGGTGTGCCCGACCGGCTGGCCGACAGCCTGTTCGAGCGCTTTGTGCGCGGCGCCGGAGATCGCGGTGGGTCGTTCGGGTTGGGCTTGGCGATCGTGCGCGCCGTGGCTGAGTCACACGGTGGCAGTGTGAAGCTGGGCCAAACTCATCCCGGAGCAGAGTATCCGGGAGCTCGCTTCGTGGTCACGTTGCCTGCCTCGAATGTAGACGGGGGTTCAGACCTCGACGACGACCGGGAGCACCATCGGGCGGCGACGCAAGCGGTCATAGACTAGGGCCGCCAAATCGTCGTGGAGCATCTGCTGGAGCAGATCGACCTCGCGGATCTCCTCCTCGGCGGCGCGCAGCACCGTTCCTTCAACGGTGGCACGGATCTCCTCGATCAACTCTCCAGCCTCCTTGGGGAAGGGCACGCCCCTGAAGATCACCTCGGGGTCCGCTACCGAGCGGCCATCCTGCTCGGCGATCGTGACAACAACGACGAAGATCCCGTCGGCTGAGAGCATGCGCCGGTCGCGCAGCGCCACGTCGGCCACATCGCCGATGTCTACGCCATCCACGAACACCATTCCCGACTGCTCGTGCTCTTTGAAGCGCGCGCGGCGCTCGTCGATATCCAGCGGCAGTCCGTTCTCTCCTTGGAAGACGTTCTCGGGCTCGACGCCGACCGCCTCGGCCAGTTGAGCGTGCAGGCGCAGGCGCTTGAAGTCGCCGTGGAAGGGCATCACGTAGCGCGGTTTGACGAGGTTAAGCATCAGCTTGACCTCCTCGGCGTAGCCGTGTCCGGAGGCATGCACGGGTGCGTCGGCCGCGGTCACCACGTCACAGCCGATGTGGTAGAGCCGGTCGATCGTCTCGTTGACTGCTCGCTCGTTGCCGGGCACGGGTGTGGCGGAGAAGACGACAGTGTCGCCGTGGCGGAGCTTGACCTGCGGGTGGTCGCGGTAGGCCATTCGGCGCAGCGCCGAGAGCGGCTCGCCCTGGGAGCCGGTGGAGATGATCACCATTCGCTCGTCGGGGAAGTCCTCGATCTCGCGCGTGCCGACGAGTAGCCCCTCGGGTACCTCGACGTGCCCGAGGGTGCGCCCGATGCTGACGTTCTTTCGCATCGAACGCCCGACAAGTGAGACCTTTCGGTCAAGCGCCGCCGCTGCGTCGATCACCTGCTGGACTCGGTGGATGTTCGAGGCGAAGCTCGTCACAACAATTCGCCCCTCACAGCGCCCAAACGCCTCCTCCAGGTGCGGGCCCACCAGCGACTCTGAAGGCGAAAAGCCGGGGCGGTCGACGTTGGTGGAGTCCCCGCACAGCAGCAGTACCCCTTCGCGCCCGAGTTCGGCCAGACGCGAGACGTCGGCGGGCGGCCCGTCCACAGGCGTCTGGTCGAACTTGTAGTCGCCGGTGATCAGGACGGTGCCGAGATCTGTCCCGATCGCAACCGCGCTGGAGTCCGGGATCGAGTGGGTCATGTGGATCATCTCAAGCGAAAACGGACCGAGCTCGAGCATCTCCCCGATCGCTACCTCCGAGCACTCAACCTCGCGCAGCTTGTGCTCTTCGAGCTTGGAGCGGGCCATCGCCATCGTCAAGGGCCCGCCGTAGACGGTCGGAGCATGCTCGTTGCCCAGCTCGCGCAGCACCCAAGGCAGCGCGCCGAGATGGTCCTCGTGTCCGTGCGTGATCACGATCGCCTCGATGTCTCTCGCGCGCTCGCGCAAATAGGTGAAATCCGGCAGCACCAAGTCGATCCCCACCATCTCAGGTGTGGGGAAGCGCAGACCGACGTCGACGACGATCAGGCGACCGTCGTACTCGACGACGGTCATGTTCTTGCCGATCTCCCCCAGCCCGCCGAGGGGAAGGACGCGTAGTGTGCTCACGTGTGCGTCGTCCGAGCGCTGAGCGCGGCATCGCTTGCCGCAGACTCGGCGGAGCCGTCTTGTGCGAGCAGTCCATGGCGCATCAACATCGCTCGCACCTCTGCCAGCTCGTGCTCGTCGGCCTCGATCAGCGGCAGTCGCAGTCCGCCGACTTTGTGGCCGAGCATGTTCAGCGCAGCCTTCGTGCAGGTCGGACTGGCGGTCATGAACAGCGTGCTGTAGATGTCCTGCAGGCTTGCGTCGATCTCGGCCCGGTGCTCGGGCTCATCGATCATCCGGCGCATCTCATCGCCGACGATGTGGCTGGAGACGCAGATCCCGCCGGCGCCGCCGAGGTCCAGCGTCGGCGCGAAGCTCGTGTCATCGCCGGAGTAGAGCTCGAGCCCGTCGATCAACTGCAGCTCGTCGGCGTTGGCCTGCTTGACCCCGTCGATGTGCTCGATCTGCGCCAGCCGAGCCAGTAGCTCCGGACCGATGTTGACCGCGCTGCGCGACGGGATGTTGTAGAGCAGGACTGGCTTGTTGGTGGCCTTGGCCACCTCTTCGTAGTGGCGCACCATTCCGCGCGGGCTCGGTTTGTTGTAGTAAGGCGTAACGCTGAGAGTCGCGTCGACTCCAAGCTCGGTAGCGACCTCGGTGAGGTGAACCGCGTGGCGGGTGTCGTTTGAGCCGGTGCCGCCGACGATGCTCGCGGGTCGCCCGTCGGGCAGCGCCGGTCGCTCGCGCAGTGCCAGCTCGATCAGTCCGAGGTGTTCCTCGTCTGTCAGCGTCGCGGCCTCGCCAGTGGTCGCGCAGACCACGAATCCGTCGGAGCCGTGTGCGGTCAGATGGTTCATGAGATCGACGAAGGACTGCTCGTCCACTTTTCCCTGTTCGTTGAAGGGAGTGACGATCGCTGTCAGGATCGCGCCGAGGCCGAGGGTGCTCATCGTCAGCAGTATTCCACGCGCGCCGGCTTCACGACCACTGTCCGGTGCACGATCACGAGTCGGCGAACAGGAGCCGCTCGAGGCCGACGACGGGCGAGCTCTCGAGCTCGCCGACGCTGCGAATTGCGAGCAGCACACCCGGCATGAACGACTCGCGCCCCACCGTGTCGTGGCGGATGCTGAGAGTTTGCCCGACCTCGCCGAGTATCACTTCCTGGTTGGCGATGATCCCTGGCAAGCGCACCGAATGGATCGTTGGCTCGGCGGTCCCTGATGCTTCGGCCATCAAGCGTGCCGTGCGAGCGGCGGTGCCGCTGGGAGCGTCGAGCTTGCCATCGTGATGCAGCTCGATGATCTCGGCCTTGGCCATATAGCGCGAAGCCTCGGCGGCAAAGCGCATCATCAGCACCGCGCCGATCGCGAAGTTGGGCGCTACGAACACGTTAGGCGCACGCCCGCCGGGTGCCTGGGCGGCAATCCTCCGCCCTTGCTCGGCCAACTGCTCGAGGTCAAACCCGGTGGTCCCGATCACAACGTGCGCTCCCGCCCGCAGGCATTGCAAAGCGTTCTCGAGCGCCGTATCGGGTCGCGTAAAGTCCACGACCACGTTGGGGCGCTCCTCCAACGCATCCTCCAGCGAAACGCCAAGCGCGGGATCGGCGCGGGCGACGAGCTCCATGTCCTGAGCGCCGTCGACGGCGGCGCAGACGCTCTGTCCCATTCGTCCGGCCGCGCCGGCCACTGCCACCTTGATCACGATGGCACCGGCGCAAGTATCTGCAGCGATTGCTCGAACAACGACTCCTCTGCCCCCACCCCGGCGACCGACAGCCGCTCGCTGGCAAACAACTCAGCGGCCAGAGCTTGCATGTCTTGCAGCGTGACCGCATCGAGACGGTCCACGATCTCATCGACCGAGAGAATCGGCATCTGCGCCAGCAGTGAGGCACCAAGACGGTTCATGCGTGCGACCGTTGACTCCAGTGAGAGCACCATCCGTCCCTTTACGTTCTCGCGCGAGCGATCGAGCTCCCGCAAGCTGGCCGGCTCCTCGACAAACCGCTGTAGCTCGGAGGCGATCGTCGCCATCGCCTCGACCAGATTGTCCGGCCGCGTGCCGACGTACAGTCCGACCTCGCCGGCGTGGGCGTGCAGGTTAGAGAAGCAGAAGACCGAATAGGCAAGGCCGCGGCGCTCGCGCACCTCTTGGAAGAGTCGTGAGGATGAGGTGCCGCCAAGCACCCCTTCGAGCACTCGCAGCGCAAAACGGCGCTCGTCGTTGCGGGCGATTCCGCGCCCGCCCAAGCACACGTGGTACTGCTCGGTGTCCTTGCGCAGAAATCGCACGCGTCGCTTGAAATCGGGTTCGCACCCCCCCTCGCCGGGGTCGGCCAACGCTTGCGGCGGTCCTTCTGGCACCGCCATCTGCGAGCACGCCTCTGCGACCATCGCCACCAGTTGTTCGTGCTCCACCGAACCGGCGGCGGCAGCGACGACGCGATCAGGCCTGTAGCGCTCGGCGTGAAAAGCGCGCAACCCGTCAAGCTGCACGCCGCGCACGACCTCCGCTCTTCCGATCACGGCTCGCCCGAGCGGATGCTCGCCGAACACCGCTTTGCCGAGCTCATCGAAGACACGATCCTGAGGATCGTCTTCGTACATCGCGATCTCCTCGAGCACCACCTCGCGCTCGGCGTTGAGGTCTTCAAAGCGCGGCCGCCAGATCATCTCGCCCATCACCGCCAGCGCGCGCGGACAATGGCGATCGAGCACGCGCGTGTATAGCGAGGTGGTTTCACGGTCAGTCCCGGCATTTACCTCGGCGCCCATTCCATCGAAGAACTCGTCGATCTCACGTGAATTGAGTTCTCCTGCGCCGCGAAAGAGCATGTGCTCGAGCAGGTGGGAGATCCCGGCCTGCTCGAGCGTCTCCATCGCCGAACCGGTGGCGATCCAGAAGCCGAGCGCCACCGAGCGCACGTTCTCCATACGCTCGGTGATCACTCGCACGCCGTTATCCAGCGTGCTTATTCGATGCTCGCTCACCTCAGGCGCCCAACGTTCGCGGCGCGTTCGCGCCGCGAACGTCAACCGGCCTAGTCGCGGTCACGACCGCCGTGGCGCGGACGACCGGAGCCACGCTCGCCGCCACGGCCGCGACTCTCTCGCCCGTTGCGGTTGCCCCCCTCGCGCGGAGGACGTCCGCCACCGCCACCACCGCCGCTGCCGACGGAGGCCAATTCCTCGACGCTCTTGCCGGCGACCTCGGGATCGTCGGCAAGGCGCAGGCCGATGCGTCCACGCTCGCGGTCGACCTCGACCACCTTGACGTTGATTTCATCGCCCTTGTTGAGCACGTCCTCGACGCTGTCTACCCGCTCGCCGGGAGAGACGTTCGAGATGTGCAGCAGTCCATCGGTGCCCTTGGAGAGCTCGACGAAGGCGCCGAAGGTGGTGGTCTTTACGACCTTGCCGGCGTACTCGTCGCCGACCTCGACCTCCTTCATCATCGTGCGGATCCGCTCCACCAGCGCATCGCCGAGCGTGCCGTTGGCCGAGTACACCAGCACTTGGCCCTCGTCGTTGACGTCGATCTGCGATTCGAACTCCTCTGAGAGTCCGCGGATCGTTTCGCCGCCCTTGCCGATCAGCATGCCGATCTGCGAGGGGTCGATCTGGATCGTCTGGATGCGCGGCGCGTGCTCAGAGAGCTGCTCGCGCGGCCCTTCGATCGTCTCGGCCATCTTGGCGAGGATGAACGTGCGCGCCTTGTGGGCTTGCGTCAGTGCGTCTTTGAGGATCTCAAACGTCACGCCGGAGATCTTGATGTCCATCTGCAGCGCCGTGATGCCCTGATCGGTACCGGCCACCTTGAAGTCCATATCTCCAAGGTGGTCCTCGACGCCGGCGATGTCGGTCAAGACGATGTAGTCATCGCCCTCCTTGATCAGCCCCATCGCGATACCGGCCACCGGCCGCTTGATCGGCACCCCCGCGTCCATCAGCGACAGCGAGGAACCACATACCGAAGCCATCGAGGAGGAGCCGTTTGACTCGAAGATGTCCGAGACCACACGAATCGTGTAGGGGAAATCCTCGATCGAGGGAATCACCGGCACGAGTGCGCGCTCAGCCAAGGCGCCGTGACCGATGTCGCGACGCTTGGGGCCTAGACGGCCCGCCTCACCCACAGAGAACGGCGGGAAGTTGTAGTGGTGGAAGTAGTACTTCTTGGTCTGCAGCCCGAGCGTGTCAAGCCGCATCTCCTCCTTGAGCGTTCCCAGCGCCGCGGCGCTAAGAGCTTGCGTCTGTCCGCGTGTGAACAGTGCAGAGCCGTGAGTGCGCGGCGTAACGCCAACTTCGATCGTGATGTCGCGGATCTCGTCCTCTGCGCGACCGTCGGGCCGCTTCTTGTCAACGGCGATGCGCTCGCGGATGATCGCCTTCTCGAGCTTGTCAAAGGCAAGCTGAGCAGCGCCACGACGCTCCTTGGCGGCCTTTTGCTCCTCCTCGCCGGCGCCCTCGGCTGCGGCGGCGCCGTACTGCGCGAGGATTGCGCCCTCGACAGCCTTACAGGCGTCCTGGCGCTCGAGCTTGTCCTCGACCTGGGTGGCCTCGTCGAGCGCTGAGCCGTGCGATGCCTTGACTTCGACGAGTAGCCCCTCGTCGACTTTGGGCGCCTCGATCGGCGTCTTCTCCTTGCCGACCTTCTCGCGCAGCTCGTGCTGAAGCGCGCAGATCTTCTTGATCTCTGAGTGCGCGATGTCAAGCGCGTCGAGAATCTCTGCCTCTGAGATCTCATTCGCCCCTGCCTCGACCATCAGGATGGCATCCTCAGAGCCGGCGACGACGAGGTCCAGATCGGAGTTCTCGAGCAGTTCCTCCTCGGGCGGATTGACGACGAAATTACCGTCGATCTTGCCGATTCGCACTGCGCCGACCGGGCCCGCGAAGGGAACGTTTGAGATCATCAGCGCCGCTGAAGCGCCGTTCATCGCGAGGATGTCATACGGATGGACATGGTCCACCGAGATCGGGATCGCGACGAGATGGGTCTCGTAGTTCCAGCCCTTGGTGAACAGCGGGCGCAGCGGCCGGTCGATCATGCGCGCAGTCAGCGTCGCCTTCTCGCCCGAGCGCCCCTCGCGCTTAAAGAAAGAGCCGGGAATCTTCCCGGCCGAATACATCCGCTCCTCGACGTCTACGGTGAGCGGGAGAAAGTCCACATCGCGCTGGCCACCAGCTGTGGCTGTCGAGAGGACCATTGTGTCGCCCTGACGGACGACGACTGCGCCGGAGGCCTGCTTGGCCATCCTGCCGGTCTCGAACGAGATCTCGCTACCTGCGATCTCCACGGAGACCCGCGTAACGGCGTTACTGCTCATATTGACTACCTTCCTTCTCCGCCCGTCGGTCGGCGGAGCCGTTTTCTTTTTACCCTTGTATCCGAACGTTGTGAGCTTAGCGGACGTCGGATCGCTCGTTGCCGCCAGCGACGGGATATGCGGCTGGCGCTGGTCTTTGCCGATCCGGTTGAGAGCCTGGATAGGAGGGTAAACCCTGGTGGGTGGCTGTGTGGCCCGGCCCCGCGTCTTGCCAGAGCGGGCTGCTGAGACTGGAAGCGAGGTGTGTGATGTTTGAGAACTGGACGATTCCGATTCGATCGGATCGGCTCGGCCCATTTGTGCTGCTGCGGCGCGGTCGAGGTTGGAGCGCGATGTTGCTTGGATTGGGAGCGCTTGCCGTACTGATCGGCGGCTGCGGCTCAAGCAAAGGATCGGCGACCACGACGGTGCCGGCCTCCGCGCAACAGACGATCGTCTTCGCCGAGTCCGGTCTTGGCACCGAGGGCGAACAGACTAAGAAGGCAATCGTCCAGTTCGAAAAGGTCCACCCGAACATCAAAGTCAGCATCGACGTGCTCTCGCCTAACTCGACGACCTATTTGCAGCAGCTGCAGCAGCGGTTCATCGCCGGCTCCCCCACCCCGGACATACTCGAGTCCGACGTCACTTATCCCGCGAAGTTCGCCAAGGCAGGCTGGATCAAGTCGCTGAGCGCCTTCAACCCGCCGCTTACGAGCTTCTTCGCCAACGCCGTCGCTGCGGGGCAGTACGAAGGCAAGCCGTATGCGATCCCCTGGTTCTCCAACCCGGAGGGCCTCTTCTACCGAACCGACTTGATTCCCCGGCCTCCAACTAATCCAGAACAGGTGGTCGCCGACGCCAAGGAAGCGATGAGCAAGGACTCCTCGCTGAAGGAGGGCTTTGCCTTCGAGGGGCACAAGTACGAGGGAGCGATCACCTCCTTCCTGACGGTCGCGCCGGCGTTCGGCGGCAGGCTCACGACCACGAGCATCGACTCTCACGGAAACGTGAAGGCGTTGGAATGGCTGCACGAAGCCATCTACACCCACAAGATCGCTCCGCAAGCCGTGACCGGCTGGGAAGAGGGACAGGTCCAGGAAGAGTTCACCTCCGGGCGCACGCCGTTTGCCATCAACTATCCGTTCGTGGCCGCGGTCGCCGAAGAAGGCGGCCCAGCCAAGGGTCACGTCGGCTACATCCCGTTCCCGCCGGCGGCGGGCGGCAAGCCCGGCGCTGCGCTCGGCGGTGAGATGCTGGCGATCAACGCGGCCAGCACCCACTCCGCTGCTGCTTATGAACTGATCAAGTATCTGACCACGCCAGCCGTGCAGAGCGAACGTGCCGTGGCTACCGGCGACCCGCCGTCGCTGCCGTCCGCGTACACCTCGGCCTTGTACGCAAAGGCGCCGATCTTCAAGCAGGTCAAGGTGCTCAACGGGTTTGCGCAGCCACGCCCGGTCAGCCCCGAATACCTGAAGATCTCCGAAATCCTGCAGGACGCTCTCACGTCGGTGTATGCGAACTCGACCTCTCCGAGCAGCGCGCTCAGCTCGGCGGCATCCCAGATCGAAGCCCTCGGCGGCTGAGGCAAGGGCCGCGTGGTAGGCGGAAGGACTCCTGGGCGATGAGGGAGCGATGAGCACCCACGCGGCTGCGTCGAAGTCGGTACTGACCCACCGACCTGCGCGCCGCGGCGGTGGCGGTCGCCTTACCTCAGACCGCCGCCTCGGCTATGTGTTGGTGGCGCCTGTGGTGCTGTTGTTGCTGGCGGTCACCGCCTACCCGCTCGCCTACAACCTGTGGAACTCGTTTCACTCGGTCAACCTCAGCGAAGCGGGCAGCGCTCACTCGTTCGTCGGCGTGGACAACTACACGAAGATGTTCGGCTCCTCGGTCTGGCTCGCCTCGCTGGAGCGAACGCTCGCCTTCACTGCGGTCTCGGTGGCGGTCGAGACCGTGATCGCACTCGCGCTCGCCCTGATGTTGCATCGGCGCTTCCGAGGACGTGGCCTGCTGCGCGCCGCGATCCTGATCCCGTGGGCGGTGCCGACGGTGGTCTCGGCGACGTTGTGGAAGACGATGTTCGACTCGCGGACAGGATTCGTCGACTACCTGCTCGGCAACGCCGGCCTGCCCGGCGCCCACACCACGTGGCTGGCGGGAATCTGGACCTCCTGGGCGGCGATCTTCGTCGCCGACGCCTGGAAGAACGTGCCGTTCATGGCGATCATCCTGCTCGCCGGTCTGCAGGTGATCCCCGGCGAGGTCTACGAGGCTGCGCGGATCGACGGCGCTAGCGCCTGGCAGTCGTTTCGGCGGATGACCTTGCCGCTGCTCAAGCCGGCGCTTGCGGTGGCATTGATCTTCCGCACGTTGCAGGCGTTTCTGGTCTTTGACGTGATCTACATCATGACCGGGGGCGGTCCCGGCGTGAGTACCGAGACTCTGTCGTTCCTGAACTGGCAGACCTTCCTGGTCGGCACCGACTTTGGCTATGGCGGGGCGATCTCGGTAATGCTGGTGGTGATCGCGCTTGCGATCGCGGCCGTCTACGTCCGCGTGCTGCGCCCGGAGACGAGCTGATGAGCAGCCAGGCCGTGAGCACGCCGAGCACTGCCACCTCGCGCACAGCCAAGCCGCGCGCGCGCACGCCGCTGAGTTGGCG
The DNA here is from genome assembly GCA_035719985.1 of Solirubrobacteraceae bacterium. Taxonomy (GTDB): domain Bacteria; phylum Actinomycetota; class Thermoleophilia; order Solirubrobacterales; family Solirubrobacteraceae; genus Palsa-744. Next base: position 19,173 of record DASTPN010000174.1, read on the forward strand.
GCGCGTCCGCAAGCGCGCCTGGTCGGTCGGCTTTTACCTGCTGGTGTTGATCGCGATCTTCGTGGCGCTGTTCCCCTTCTACTGGATCCTGCGCACTTCGCTCTCGACCAATGCCGACATCGCCCGCGGCACCGAAGCGACGGGTCTGTTCCCCTCGCATTTGAGCACGGGAGCCTACTCGCAGGACTTCAACCAGCAGCATTTCCTGACGCCGCTACTCAACAGCGCCATCGTCGCGCTGGCGGCGACCGCGATCACGGTGGTGGTCGCCACGATGGCCGGCTATGCGCTCGCCCGGCTGCCGATCAGGGGCTCGGGACCGATTCTCGCCTTCATCCTGCTGGCCGGCTTCTTCCCGGTGCTGGCGATGGTGGGGCCGCTGTTCCTGCTCTTTCGCGACTTGGGCTTCCTCGACAGCATCTACCCCTTGATCCTCGCCTACCTGGTCTACACGCTGCCGATCGCCACCTGGCTGCTGCGCAACTTCTTCGCGCAGATCCCGCGAGAGCTGGAGGAGGCTGCGCTGGTCGATGGCGCCACTAGGCTGCAGGCGCTGCGCAAGGTGGTCGTGCCGGTGGCGCTGCCGGGCGTCTTTACTGCCGCGATCCTCGCTTTCATCCTGGCCTGGAACGACTTTGCCTTCGCGGTCTCCTTCCTGGAGACCCCGGGCAACTTCACCGCTCCGCTTGCGATCGTAAATCTCGGCCAGAGCCAGTTCCAGGTCTTCTACAACCGCATCGACGCCGCCGTCGTGATCATCACGATCCCGATAGCGGTGCTCGTGCTGTTCGCCCAGCGACGCATCGTCGCCGGTCTGACCGCGGGATCGTTCAGGTGAGCTGAAGTGGCGACGATCGACATCGATGGCGTCTCCAAGGTCTATCCCGGCAGCGAGAGCCAGGCAGTCAGTGAACTGGACCTGCACGTTGCCGATGGCGAGTTCCTGATCCTCGTTGGCCCCTCCGGCTGTGGGAAGACAACGGCGCTGCGGATGATTGCCGGGCTTGAGGAGATAACCGAGGGCGAGATCAGGATCGGCGAGCGCGTTGTCAACGACCTCTCGCCGAGTGAACGTGACGTGGCGATGGTCTTCCAGAACTATGCGCTCTACCCGCACATGACAGTGGCCGAGAACATCGGCTTCGCGCTCAGCCTGCAGAAAGCCGACAAGCAGGAGATTCGCCGTCGCGTCGGCGAGGCGGCGGAGGTCCTCGGCCTCTCTGAGCACCTGCGGCGCAAGCCAGCGCAGCTCTCCGGGGGTCAGCGCCAGCGCGTGGCTATGGGCAGGGCGATCGTCCGCGAACCGGCCGCGTTCCTGATGGACGAGCCGCTGTCCAACCTCGATGCCAAGCTTCGCGTGCAGATGCGCACCGAGGTCTCGCGCGTGCAGAAGCGCCTTGGGGTGGCCACTGTCTATGTGACCCACGATCAGATCGAGGCGATGACGATGGGCGACCGCGTCGCGGTGATGCGCTCAGGCAGGCTCCAGCAATGCGACTCTCCGCAGGTGCTCTATGACGCCCCGGTCAACCTGTTCGTGGCGGCCTTCATCGGCTCGCCCGCGATGAACCTCTACCAGGCTGAGGTCGACGCCGAGGGCACGCGGCTGATCTTGGGCGAGCAGGCGCTCGAGCTTCCGTCGCGCTTGCGCTCGGCGATCGCCCGCTGGCGGGGCAAGGACATAGTTGTGGGGATCCGCCCTGAGGACTTGAGCGACGCCGCTCTCTCCGAGCGGGAGGACGCCGCTGCACGCCTGGAGGGAGCCGTCGACCTGGTCGAGTCCCTCGGCGCCGAGAAGCTCGTACATTTCCACATCGATGCGAGCCGCCTGCAATCGAGCGACGAGCGGCTAAGCACAGATGAGGATCTCGATCTGAGCGCGGGCGAGATCGGACAGGCGGCGAGCACCGCAGGCGTCGCCCGAGTTCCGCCCGCCAGCCGCATCGAGGTCTCTCAGCGTGCGGTCTTTCTCGTCGCGGTCGACCGCGTGCACCTGTTTGACCCTGACAGTGGCACGGCCATCGACGCCGGCACGCGCGAGGGCATCTCTGAGCGGGCGGCCTAGCGCCCCCAGCCACTTCAAACGTTCTTCAAACCGCCGACGATCATGTGTGCCGGAGGCAGATCGGCTGGCGAGGGCGCCTGGTAGCTCCAGCGCACGACTCCGTCGGAGCCGACGATCACGAGCGCACGCTGGGGAAAGCCGCCGGGGTGCAGAACGCCGAAGGCCGCGCATGCGGCTCCCTTGGGCTCGAAGTCAGAGAGCTGCGGGATGCTGACGCCGAGCTTCTCGCGAAAGGCTTTCTGCGCCCAGCTGGAGTCGCAGGAGACGCCGTAGATGACAGCCCCATCGGCGGTGATCTCCGCCAGTGCCTGCTCGTAGACCTGTAGTTGGTCGGTACAGACGGGGCTGAAGGCAAACGGGTAGAAAACGAATACGGTCGTCTTGCCCTGCAGGTCGGCCTCGCTGAAGCTCTCGCCGGCTTCGGTGCCGAGCGTAAACGGCGGGACCTTCGTCCCCGGGGCCAGCACGGTAGCGGTGGCGTCGGTGGCGCTCATGTTCTTTCTATGGCCGGTGAGAAGGCCTAGAACCAAGCCGAACAAGGACGAGGACGCAGTTCGGCGCCGGTTATCGGCCTTCTCACTTGCGGAGCCCCAGCTCCTTGATGAGAGCACGGTAGCCCTCGAGGTCTGCGCGCTGCAGGTAGTCCAGAAAGCGGCGCCTGCGCCCCACCAGCATCAACAGCCCGCGGCGCGAGTGGTGATCCTTGCTCTGCTCGCGCAGGTGCTCGGTGAGGTGGTTGATGCGCTCGGTCAGCAGTGCTACCTGTACCTTCGTGCTGCCGGTGTCCTGCTCTCCGGCGCCGAACTTGGCGGCAATCTCACGCTTTCTCTCTGCAGTGATCGTCATAGCGGTCGCACAGGCTAGCACCCTTCAGGCTGTGGGCAGCCCTCCGGCAATCTCGCGGGTGAGCTGCACATCGCGATGCATCTGCTCAATCAACTCCTCGGCGCTCGTGAAGCGCCGCTCGCCGCGTAGACGCTCGATGAAATCAAGGCGCAGCTCTTTGCCGTACAGGTCGCCGTCGAAGTCGAGAATGTAGGCCTCGACCAGCTCGCCGCGACCGGTCACAAACGTCGGGCGCACACCGACGTTCACGGCAGCCGGCATGCCGTCGGCAAGGCAGGCGTAAACGCCGTGCCCAGGACATACAAGCGCGTCGTCGGGAATCAGGTTGGCTGTTGGGAAGCCGAGCTCGCGGCCGCGCCGGTCGCCAGAGACGACCTCGCCGCGCATCTGAAACGGTGAGCCGAGGAAGCGCGCCGCGGTCCTGACCTCTCCCGCGAGCACAAGCCCGCGGATGTGGCTGGAGGAGACGATCTCCCCTTCGACCTCCAGAAGCGGCGTCACTCGCGTGCTGAAACGCCCGTCGGCTTCGAGCATGCGTGTATCTCCCTGGGCGCGATTGCCAAAGCGAAAGTTCTCCCCGACCGATACGTCCTTGGCGCCAAGCGTGCCGACGAGCACGTCGTCGATGAACTCTTTGGCGCTGCGCTTGGCGAACTCGGCGTCGAAGGGGATCACGATCAGCTCCTGGACCCCAAGCGCCTCCACCAACTCGGCCTTGACGGCGAGCGGAGTCAGCAGCTTCGGCGTGTGTCCCGGCGCGACGACGGCGGTCGGGTGCGGGTCGAAGGTGAGCACGCTGTCCGCGCCTCCGATCACCTCGCGGTGGCCGAGGTGTACACCGTCGAAGGAGCCGACAGCCACGCGCCGCTCGCGTGGCTTCACATCCGGCAGCGAGGTGATCTTCACGGCGTGAAGCCTATGCCACGTAACGCTGGACGGCAGCGAGAGCGTCCTCGGGACTGATCAATGGCGGATAAAGCCACTCTTGCCCGCGCGGCGGCAGCCCGACGGCATCGCTTACTCGAAACGGCCCAATCGCTGTGCGACGCAACTCCAAGCAGTACCCATCGCCCAGATCGGCGATCAATGAGCGCACATATGTGCCCGAGGAACATTCGATTGAAAAAGCAGCGCGTACGGTCCCGTCGACTGGATCGGCCGGCTCGCGCCAGGTCTGCTCAAAGCGCGTAACGGTCACGATCCGCGGCGGCATCTGCACTTGTTCGCCACGACGAGCACGCCGGTAGGCGCGCTCTCCCCTCACCTTCACAGCCGAGTAAGCGGGAGGCAACTGGCGGATCTCACCGACCGGCAGCACCGGTGGCTCCGGTGGGATACGCCCAGTAATCGCGATCTCGCCCTCGGTGTCGCCGGTGGTTGAGGTGGCGCCCAGGCGAGCGATCGTCTCGTAGCGCTTTGGCAGCTCCATCATCGCCCGCTGCAGCTTGGTTGCGCGCCCGACCAGCACAATCAAGAGCCCCGTCGCAAATGGGTCGAGTGTGCCGGCATGGCCGGTGCGAGGCCGACCGGCAATGCTACGACGGACCGCTGCGACGACATCGTGAGAGGTGATTCCCGCCGGCTTGTCTATCAGCAGGATGCCGTCCACTGGCTCCGTCGGCCCGCCCATGGCGGCGATGTCTCCCTGGCCTCAGGCCAGTGTTGCGACGGGTGAACCGTTGGGAGCGGGCCGCAATTGCAGCGCGAGCTCCTGGCGCAGCAGCTCGATCAGCTCGGCTACTGCCAGTGTGCTCGAGAAGCCGGCGGCGCGACGGTGGCCGCCTCCGCCTTGGGTGCGCGCGATGACCGAGACGTCGACGTCGTCGCCGGTGGCTCGCAGCGAGACCTTGCGCTTGCCGCTGTTCTCGGCCCCGGTCAGCTCGCGCACAAGCACGGCGACCTTGGTGGCTGTGATCGAGCGCAGGTTGTCGACGATCCCCTCAGAGAGGCTTTCCTCGGCGCCGACGCGCTCGAAGTCGGCGGCATCGAGCGCAACCAGGGTCAGCGTGCCGTCATCGAAGCGCTGGATGCGTCCGAGCGCGACGCCTAGCAGGTCCAGCTTGGCCTGGGGCATTTCCTCGTAGAGCCGTGTGTTGACACGCGCGACGTCAACGCCGAGCGCGATCAGCTCCGCTGCCATGCGGTGGGCGCGCGGCCCGGTGTTCTCATACATGAAGCGTCCGGTGTCGGTGACCAAAGCGACATACAGCGCCTCGGCGATCGCGGCGGTCGCTGCGACGTCGAGCCCGTGCATCAAATCCCAGACGATCTCGGCTGTGCAGGAGGCCGTCGGGTCGACCAGATTGAGCGTGCCGAACAGTGTGTTGTCGTGATGGTGATCGATGTTCAGCAGATGCTTGCCGCTTTGAAGCACCGCGGCGGGATTGCGGTCGATATTCCCGCAATCGAGCATCACGACCGTGCGCTGCTCAATATCGGCGGGCGTGTCGTGGATCGCATACTCGAGTGCCGGGCAGCGGTACTCGCGCGGTAGCGGCAGATCACTTGAGGAGATGAACATCACCGAGTCCTTGCCGAGCGCGGTCAACAGCCCGTGCATACCCAGCAGCGAGCCGAGCGCGTCGCCGTCGGGGTTCTCGTGGGTGGCGACGATAAAGCTTGCGTCGCTACGTACGCGCTCGAGCACCAGCTCGCGTGTTCTGGTCAGCTCGTTAGCACTCACTCGCCGCTGACCTCGTCGATCAACGCATCCAGACGCATCGCTCGCTCGCTCGTGTCGTCGTAGGTGAACTCGAGCGTAGGCGTGCGCTTGAGCTTGAGCTCCCCGGCCACGCGCTTCTGTAGGTACCCGTGCGCGTGGCGCAGGCCAGCCATCGTCTCGGCGCGAACGTCATCGTCGCCAAACACGCTCACGTAAACGCGCGCATGGCTCAGGTCCGAGCTTGTCTTGACATCGGTCACGGTCACAAATCCCACCCTTGGGTCCTTCAAATCGCTGGCCAGCGCGTCCCCGATCACCTGCCTGATCGCCTCGTCCACGCGACGCATGCGGCCTGTGCTCATCCTACTGCTCACTCTCGCATCTGAGATCGGCGACTGCGGCCTTGCATGAGCAATCACTCATCTCGCGGCCCCTACTCTCAGGCCAGTTGGCGCTCCTGAAGCCGGGTCTCATAGGTCTCCAGGACGTCTCCCTCCTTGAGGTCCTGGAAGTTGGCGAGCACTATTCCGCACTCATACCCGGCGCTGACCTCGCGTGCATCCTCGTTGAAGCGGCGCAGCGAGCCGATCGTCGTGTCGTAGATGACGGTGCCGTCACGAACGACACGAACTCGTGCCCCGCGTGTGACCTTGCCCTCGCTGACGTGCGAGCCGGCGATCACGCCGATCTTCGACGCGCGGAACAGCTGGCGTACCTCTGCTTGGCCGAGCGGCGTCTCGACCTCGGTCGGCTCGAGCATGCCCTGCATGGCGGCGCGCAGCTCCTCGATCGCCCGGTAGATGACCGAATAGGAGCGGATCTCGACACCCTCGCGGTCGGCAACCGCGCGAGCGTCGCCGACGGGCCTGACGTTGAAGGCCAGGATCACACCTTCGGAGGCCGATGCCAGCATCACGTCAGACTCGTTGATGCCGCCAACGCCGCGATGGATGATGTTGACCGCGACCTCGTCCTGAGGCAGCTTGGCGATCTCGTCCTCGATCGCCTCCAGCGAGCCGGCGACATCGGCCTTGATTACCAGCGAGAGCTCCTTGACTGTGCCTTCCTGCGCCAGCTTGAAGACGTCCTCCAGTGAGACCTTGCGTCCGGAGCGACGCGCCAGCGCCTCGGTCTTCAGGCGGTTGGCGCGTTCGCCTGCCAGTTGGCGGGCGCGGCGCTCGTTCTCGACCACGTGCACGAACTCGCCAGCCTCCGGCACTCCGTCAAAGCCGAGCACCTCCACCGGCTCGCCCGGTTCGGCCGCCTTCACACGCTTGCCGACGAAGTCGTGCATCGCGCGCACGCGCCCGAAATGCGCGCCGGCTACAAGGGCGTCGCCGACCTCGAGCGTCCCGCGGGCAATCAGGATCGTGACGACCGGCCCGCGACCGGGATCGAGCTTTGACTCGATCACGTGTCCTGAGGCGGCCGCGTCGCGGTTGGCCTTGAGCTCCTCCAGATCCGTGACCAACTGGATCGTGTCAAGTAGCGAATCCAGCCCCTGGCGGGTCTTGGCGGAGACATCGACGAACTCGATCTCTCCACCCCACTCAGCCGGTTGCAGTCCCTGCTGGGTCAGTTCGGTCCTGACGCGCTCGGGCTGTGCCCCCTCCTTGTCGATCTTGTTGACCGCGACGACGATCGGCACTTCCGCGGCCTTGGCGTGGTCGATCGCCTCCTGGGTCTGCGGCTTGACGCCGTCGTCGGCGGCAACGACGATCACGGCCAGATCGGTGACGCGCGCGCCGCGCGCACGCATGGCGGTGAACGCCTCGTGGCCGGGAGTGTCGAGGAACGTGATCGGCTTGCCCGAATGGGTGACCTGGTAGGCGCCGATGTGCTGAGTGATGCCGCCGGCCTCCCCCGCCGCTACCTCGGTCTCACGGATCGCGTCAAGCAGTGAGGTCTTGCCGTGGTCGACGTGCCCCATGATCGTCACGACCGGGGGCCGTTCGACCAGATCCTGCTCGTCGTCTTCGAAGACTGGCTCGACCTCGACCTCGTCGGCCGCGTGCACGATTTCGATCTGCTTGTCGAACTCGTCGGCCAGCACCTGGATCGCGTCGTCGGAGAGCGTCTGTGTGAGCGTTGCCATCTCGCCGAGGGTCATCAGCTTCTTGATCAGTTCCGGCACCGGCACGCCGAGGTACTCGGCGACGTCCTTGACCGTCGAGCCGGAATTGACGCGGACCAGATCGGTTGCCTCCATCGCCGCGGTGTCGATCGGCGCGATCGTCTCGTCGTAGGTGCCGCGCCGACGGCGACCGCGTCGGGGCCGGCGCACGGGCTGATTGGCGGGTCCACCCTGCTGGCGACGGGAGGCCTGCGAGTCGATCACGACCCGACGTCGCCCGCCCGCGCCACCGCTGGCGGGTGTGCGCTCACCCTGGCGTGAGTCACGCGTGGGTCGCACGCGCTCGCCTTGCTGACCTGCCGCCGCGGCCTGGCCATCGGCGGCCGCTGCGGTTGCCGGCTGCGAGCCTTGTGCCGGCGCCGTCGCTACTGGAGTCTGGGTAGCTGGGGGCGCAGCTGGTGTTGACGGGGTCGCGGTAGTTGCGGGCTTGGCGGCCGCAGGAGCGGCTGCCACCGGCTTTGGGGCCGCAGTCGGTGAAGCACCATTGGCGCCGATCGCGCGCAGCGCGTCGGCCTCCTCGACCGAGGAGGCAGCGGCCTTGGCGGCGACGCCGGCAGTGGCCAGCTTCTCAAGCAACTCCTTGCTTGAGATTCCCTGCTCCTTGGCGATCTCGTGTACGCGCTTCTTACTCATCGGTTCTCCGATTCTAGGGACAAGGCGCTGTTCAGATCTGCCGGAAGCGCAACAGTGCGACGCAACGTGCGCTGAAGGCCCCCCCTTTGCACCGCAAGTCGCAGACAGTCGTTGTCGGCCTGGTCGTTGGCGCCAACCCGGCAGAGATAGGCCCCTCGCCCGGGCAGCGTGCCGTCGATGTCACGCATCGCGCGCCAACCACCGGCGCCCGTCGGCGCGGCCGCGAAGCGCACGAGCTCGGGCTTTGGCGCCACCCGTCCGCAACCGACGCAGCGGCGCCGGGGGACGTGGCCTATGACGCCTGCTCCTCTGTCGCCTTTTCCGCCTCGGCTTCGGCAAGGGCCTCGACCGGCGCGTCCTCGACCGGCGGCTCATGTTCGGCCACATCGGCACCCCCTGCAGGCGAGAGGTCGGCGACATTGTCGCCCTCGATCGCGTTGAGCGCCTGGTGTGACTCCAGCCCGCAGTAGCGAGAGCCCGACAGCGAAGCGTTCGGGCAGCGACGGCCATTGGATAGAACCGCAGCACAACGCCCCTGCAGATCCTCCTCCTCGTAGCCGTGCTCGGCCTCCTCGGCGGCAAACTCCGTCTCCGAGCGGATGTCCACGCGCCACCCGGTCAGCCGCGCAGCCAGACGCGCGTTCTGCCCCTCGCGGCCGATCGCCAGCGAGAGCTGGTCGTCGGGCACGATCACGGTCGCCTGCTTGGCCTCGTCATCGACCAGCACCTCGCGCACGCGTGCCGGTGAGAGCGCCTTGGCCACAAAGCGGGCAGGCTCGTCGTTGTGCGGGATGATGTCGATCTTCTCGCCGCGCAACTCGGAGACAACCATGCGCACGCGCGAGCCACGCGGCCCCACGCAGGCGCCGACAGGATCGACGCCGTCGGCGTGGGAGATAACTGCGATCTTCGAGCGGTAGCCGGGCTCGCGCGCGACGTTGGCGATTTCCACCAAGCCGTCGGCGATCTCCGGGACCTCCAACTCGAACAGCTTCTTAATCAGCTCCGGATCGCGTCGGGAGACGATGATCGACGGCCCCTTGGTGGAGGGTGAGACCTCCTTGATGACGGCCTTGATTCGCTGCGAGTGGTCGTAGCGCTCGCCGTCGACCTGCTCTGACTTGGGCAGCAGCGCCTCGACGCGCTCGCGCAGCTGCACGAGCGTGTAGCGCGAATCGGACTGCTGCACGATGCCGGTGATCAGCTCGCCGACGCGGTCGCGGTACTCCTCGAACATCATGTCGCGCTCGGCCTCGCGGATGCGCTGCAGGATCACCTGCTTGGCGGTCTGGGCGGCGATCCGCCCGAAGTCCTCAGGGGTCACGTCGCGTTCGTCGATCTGGTCGCGGTACTGCTCGAACTTGGCCGGGTCGATTTCCGGCTCCTCCGGTTCGCGCAGCTCGCCTGTCTCGGGGTCGACGACCGTCCCCTCGTCGATCGTCTCGACGATCAGATGCGCCTCCAGGCGCTCGGGGATGATCAGTTCGATCACGCGGAAGTCGGCCGTCTCGCGGTCCATTTCCACACGGGCGTACTTGGCAGAGCCAGGCTGCTTCTTGTAGGCAGAGAGCAGCGCGTCCTCGAGCGCGATCATCAGCTTCTCGGACTCGATGCCCTTCTCGCGCGCCAAGGCGTGCATGGCTTCCAGAATCTCGCGTGACATAGGTTTTCTCTCCTACTCCTCGACGAGGTTTGAACGACGTATCTCCGAGTAGGGGATCGCGACGATCCCACCCTCGGCGGCCAATGTGATCTCGCTGTCGGTCGCCCCCACCAGCTCACCGGTGAAACTGCGCACGGCGCGCTGTCCGTCCTCGCCGCAGCCGCTCGTGACCGGCCGTGGCCGCACAGTGCGCACGCGTGCGCGGCGGCCAACGAAGCGACGGAAGTGGCTGGGCTTGGTCAAGGGACGCTGCGCGCCCGGCGAGGAGACCTCGATGCTGTAACGCTCGCGTAGGTCCGAGAGATGGCCGGTGACGCGCTCGCACAAGCCGAGCGTGACTCCGTCCGGGTGGTCGATAAAGACGCGCAGAGTGCCATTTGGAAACGTCTCGGCGAGTAGCACCTCGACATCGGGCTCGGCGCTCGCCAGCCTCTGCTCTATATCGGCTTGCACTGCTGACATCTGGATCTAACTCTCTTCCCGGTCCTGTTTGAGGCGTAAAAAAAAGCGGGCGTGCGCCCACTTTCGGTCCTACCAGCCGCCGCCCCTGCGACGACACGAAAGCTGTCCATCGAGAATAGCAGCGGGCGGCGCTCCGGTAACAGCGCCGGCGCGCCCGCGCAAGCTCAGGAGCGCGCCGCGTCGCGGCGTGCGCGTTCACGGTAGAGGCGGTAATCGGCGCGGCTAGGGCGCAGCGAGCAGGCCAGCGCAAGTGGGTGGCAGGCCTCCCGATGGCGACCCAGCAACTGCATCGAGCGCCCTAGGCAAAACAACGCGTAGTCGTTGGTCGGGGCGCTCTCGGTGATCGCCTCAAACTCCTCGGCGGCGCGCTCGTAGCGCTGGGCGTGAAAGAGCGCGCGCCCGAGCGCCTCGCGGATCGACGCCTTGTCGGGCTCTATCTCTCGCGCGCGGGTAAGCGGGACTATCGCCGCCATGTGGTCGCCGTGCTCGAGCAGATCGCATCCACGCGTGTAGAGGTCGTAGACGCTGTCCATGCGCCCACTTTACTGCCGCGCGCTCCCGGGTTCCGGCAACGCTGAGCGCCTGTTTTTTAGTCTGCGCCGCGCAGGCGCTGCACAGCGTCGAGGATCGCCTCGGCAACGATGATCTTTGCCGCCCGCGGAATCTGTTGCTCATCGGTGGCCGTGAGAATCGTGGCCTCGTTGTCCTCTGACTCGAAGCCGATGTCCGCACGCGAGACGTCGTTGACGACGAGTGCGTCGAGCTTCTTTGCAGATAGCTTGCCGCGACCGAGTTCCAGAGCGTTAGAGCCATGCTCGGCGGCAAAGCCGACGATCGTCTGATCTGGGCGCTTGCGCGCGGCAAGCCCGGCGAGCACATCCGCGGTGGGCTCGAGCTCGAGCACCATTCGTTCGCGGCCCTCCTTCTTGATCTTGCCCTCCTCGGCATGGCCTGGTCGGAAGTCCGCGACCGCCGCGGCCATCATAAGTACGTCGCAGTAGTCAAATCGCTGCTCACAAGCACTCTGCAGTTCGGCTGCCGTGCTCACGGAAATCTCCTGTACTCCCACGGGCGCGGCGACCGCCAGGTTGGCGCCCACAAGTGTCACCTGCGCGCCACGACGGTGAGCAGCCTGCGCCAATGCGACGCCCATGCGCCCAGAGGAGCGGTTGCCGAGGAAGCGCACACTATCGATCGGCTCGCGCGTGCCACCCGCACTGATCAGTACACGCAGGCCACGCCATGCCGAGCGCGTATTGGCATGGGCGTCTTCCGCGTTGTTGCTGAGCAGTCGCTCGCACTCGGCCAACAGTCGCGCCGGCTCGGCCAGGCGCCCGACGCCGTGCTCGCCCAGCGAGGCCAGGCGCCCTGTGTCGGGATCGATCAGGTGAACGCCACGCTCGCGTAGGACCTGGAGGTTGGCCTGCGTAGCCGCGTGCTCGTACATGTGATTGTTCATCGCCGGCGCTAGGAGAACCGGGCAGGTGGCGGCAAGCGCGCAGCTGCACAGCAGGTTGTCGGCGAGCCCTGCCGCGAGCTTGGCGATCGTGTTGGCCGAAGCCGGCGCGATCAGGAAGAGGTCGGCGTTTGCCACCAGCTGCAAATGGCTGAGCGGCTGATGTGAGGGTGGCTCTTCCCCTGGAAACGCGCCGCGGGCCGGATCGGCCTCGAACTCATCGGTGAGTACGGCCGCGCCGGTCAGAGCCGCAAACGAAGCCGCGCCGACGAAGCGTTGGCTAGTCGGCGTCTGCACCACACGCAGCGAATGCCCGGCCGCCGTCGCCAAGCGCGCGAACTCAAGCGCCTTAAAGGCAGCGATGCCGCCGCTCACCCCGAGCAGGATTCTGGCCATGGCTACTTCCTACGACAGACCGTGCCTAGGGCGCAAGCGTTGGGTGCGCGCTTGCGCCACCGCCGATTAGCGGTAGTGGTACTTGATCTTTCCCTGCGCTACTTCCTCGAGTGCGATCGTGAGGTAGTTCTTTGAGGCCGTCTCGATCATCGGCGGCGGGAATTCCTCGAAGGCTCCCTCGCCGAGGTTGTGGTAGTAGCTGTTGATCTGGCGCGCCCGCTTGGCTGCGACGAGAACACTCGCGTAGTTGGAGTCGACGTTCTCGAGCAGGTTGTCGATGCGGGGTGAGGTCATCATGGTCTGTTGGCGCCTTTCGCGTGTGGGGCTGTGAGTGTAGACGCTCGGGTCAGTGCATCTCGCCAGAGACGATCTCGGCCAACTCCTCCAGTGCGTCCTCCAAACGGTCGTTGACCACGACGTGGGTGAACTCGTCGCGCGCGGCGAGCTCCTGCTCGGCGACGCTGAGGCGCCGCTCGACCTCCTCGCTGCCGTCGGTGCCGCGGCCGATTAGGCGTGTGCGCAAGGCCTCTAGCGACGGTGGTGCGATGAACACTTGCACGGCCTCGGGCATCGCGACGCGGACTTGGCGTGCGCCCTGGACCTCGATCTCAAGCACCACCGGGGCGCCGCAGCGCACTCGCTGCTCGAGCTCGCTGCGCAGCGTGCCGTAGCGGCTACCGGCGTAGTCGGCGTGCTCGACGAAATCCCCTGCCTGCACGCGCTGCTCAAACTCCTCGGGTGCGAGGAAATGGTAATCGCGCCCATCCTGCTCGCCCGGGCGCGGCGCACGCGTTGTCGCCGAGACCGACAGCTCGAGCTCTGGCAGGCGCTCCATCACTCCTCTGATTAGGGTTCCCTTGCCGACGCCCGAGGGGCCGGTGATCACAAAGACGCGTGCCACGCGCGAGACCCTAATATCGAGACCGGCGGGGCGGGCTCTAGCGCCGCAGGAAGGAGACCAGCTCGGAGCGCTGGCGCTCCGAGAGACCGCCGATCGTCTTGCTCGGGCTGATACGGCAATTGGTGAGAATCTTGTTCACCTTGACGCGACCGTACTTGGGGACGGCCAGCATCATGTCGAACACCTTGGCCGTCTCCACATACTCCGGCGGGTTGAGCAGCAGCGTGTGGATCGACAGGCGGCCGGCCTTCAGGTCGCGCTTTAGTTGCGCACGCTGAGTACGGATGTGGTTGGCCCTGGCCAGGGCGTCCATGCGCTGATTGAGCGATCGCTCAGGTGCCGCCGGCTGCTTGGTCGCGAGTGTCGGAGAGAGCGGTCCGGTGGCGGTCGGCATGGGCGGCGAGTCTACAGACCGACGGCCGCCGCGCAAGAGAAATCGACTTAATTCGCCTAAAGCTCAGGTTGAGCTTTATCTACGTCGAGGATGCTGGATGGTGCCACGGCGGTTTGCAGGGGTTTTCGAGTCGTCATCGCCTGCCATATCGGTGATCCGAACGGTACCGCAGGCGCGGCTGCTAACTGCCCGCAGCTGGGGTCAAGCCGCTAGTGCCTGGGCTATCTGACCAGCGACAAGCGGGTCGCGGAAGCTCTCGCTGCCGATAGCGATGAGCGTGGCGCCGAGGTCGAGGAATTGCCGAGCATGGTCCGCGGTCTGGATGCCCCCCATGCCAACGACCGGTATCGACACTCGCGCGACCACGGCACTGACCTGGGCGAGCGCGACAGGACGGACCGCAGGCCCCGAAAGTCCGCCGGTGCCGCCGCCAAGCCACGGGCCCGGCGACCGCTCCCCACCCCTTCGGGCGGGGGCCGGAGCATAGGCGCGCAGGGTGTTGATCAGCGAAACCGCGTCGGCGCCCGCCCCCTCTGCGGCGAGAGCGCAGGCGGCCACGTCGGCAGAGTTGGGGGTGAGCTTGACGATCAGCGGCTTGACAGTTGCCGGGCGAACACGCTTGATCACGCTGGATAGCTGGGTCGGGTCAGCGCCGATATCAAGGCCAGTCTTGACGTTCGGGCAGGACACGTTCAGCTCGATCGCGGCGATCTCTGCCCGCTCATCACAGGCGCAGGCAAGCTCGGCAAGCTCCTCGGCGGTCGATCCCATCACGTTGGTGATCAACGGCACGGACAGACGCGCGAGCTCGGGCAGATCCTCCTGCAGGTAGGCATCCAAGCCTTTGTTGGGCAAGCCGATCGAGTTAATCATCCCGGCCTGCGCCTCCCACAGTCTCGGCGGCGGGTTGCCGGCGCGCGGCTGCAACGTGATCGTCTTTGACACGAATGCGGCGAAGGGAAAGTGCTCGTGCAACGCGTCGCCGAATACGCGCTGAGCGGCAAGCGCATCGAAGGTGCCCGAGCCGTTGATCACCGGATGGGCTAGCTCGATGCCGCAGAAGCTAACGCTCATATGCGCTCCAGTTCACCCGTGTCGAGAACCGGGCCATCGACGCAGAGGCGGACGTAACCGGCGCGTGTCGGCACGACACAGCCAAAGCACGCACCGAAGCCGCAGGCCATGCCTGACTCGAGCGCAAGCTGCGCGGGCACTTGCCGGCGCTCACACAATGCGCGCACGGCCTCGAGCATAGGCGGTGGTCCGCATGCGTATACGGCGGCCTGAGCGTCGCGATCGAGCTCGCTGTCGAGCAGGTCGGTAACCACGCCGCGGTGGCCAACCGAGCCGTCGTCGGAGGCGAGAATCGCGTTCGTCAGTAGCGCGGCGCCCTCGGCGTGGGCGCCGTCTCGAAAGCCCAGCAGCACGCTCAGCGCGACGGCGCTGCCTTCGGCCAGCAACGCGTCTTGCCAGATGGCGAGCGGGGCGATCCCGACGCCTCCGCCCACCAGTAGCGGGCGGCGAGCGCTCTGCGGCAGGGCAAACCCACGCCCAAGTGGGCCGAGCAGCCATATCTCATCGCCCGCTGCAAGCTCACATAGGCGATGGGTGCCAGGGCCGACATCCTCAAGTAGGAAGTGCGCCTCGCCCCCCTGCCAGCGCGCGTAGGAGAAGGCGCGCGGCAAGAACGGTCGCTCATCCTCGCCCCCGCCCCAGCGCTCGACGGCGGCCAGCATCGCGAACTGGCCGGCGACGGGCCTAGGGCCATCTGGATCGGCGGTGCGCAAGACGCGGTAGGCACCGAGGCGGTCGTTGGCGGTAACGGTCAGTCGGCGCCGGCCAAATGGGGTCAGCGCGGCGGGCAAGCCCGAAATGCAGGTGCTCACGCCGCGCGAGCCTCGCCGAGGATCGCGGCAGCTCGATGCAGCTCCTGCAGCGAGAGCACCTCCGGCTCACCGCGACCGACCGCCTGGGCGATCGCGCGGGCAGCGGAGATACCGGCCGAGAGCGTGGTCAAACAGGGGATGCCGTGCGCGATCGCCGATCGGCGAATCTCCCAACCGTCGCTGCGCGCGCCTGAACCGGTGGGCGTGTTGACGATCAGCGTGACCTCGCCGCGCTCGACCCAGTCGACCACGTGCGGGGAGCCCTCGCCGATCTTGTTGATCGGCTGCGCCGGTACGCCCATACGCGCGATCGCCTGCGCGGTGCCGCGGGTGGCGACGATGCGAAAGCCCGCGTCGTGCAGGATCTGCGCGACCGCGAACACTCCAGCCTTGTCGGAATCGGTGACGCTGATGAAAGCCGCACCGCCGCTCGGAAGCGGCGAGCCCGCCGCGGCTTGGGCCTTGGCAAACGCAGTTGGGAAATCACGCGCGATACCCATCACCTCCCCGGTCGAGCGCATCTCAGGACCGAGCAGCGAGTCAGCACCGTCGAAGCGGTCGAACGGCAACACCGCCTCCTTGACCGAGACGTGCTCGCCAAAGCCGATGCCTTCGGGGCCGCTGGGTAGCCCAAGCGCCGAGATACGCTCGCCGAGCATGATCCGGCAGGCGAGCTTTGCCAGGGGCAGCCCCACCGCCTTTGAGACGAACGGGACCGTGCGTGAGGCGCGCGGGTTTGCCTCGATCACATACAGGCGCCCGTCATAGACCGCATACTGCACGTTCAGCAACCCGACGACGCCTACGCCGAGCGCAATGTCGCGCGTGGCGGCGCGGATCTGGTCGAGCATCTCCGCGCCCAGCGAATGCGGGGGCAATACGCAGGCAGAGTCGCCGGAGTGAACGCCTGCCTCCTCGACGTGCTGCATGATCCCGCCGATCCACACCTCCTCGCCGTCACACAGCGCGTCGACGTCGACCTCGACGGCGTTCTCGAGGAAACGGTCGAGGAAGATGGTGGATGGGGTCTCGCCCATCTCGTGCGCCCGGGGGAGCTGCAGTCCATCATGCATCTCCGGGGACTCACGCTGCAGATAGTCAGCCAGGCCCTCACGGGAATAGACGATCTCCATGGCGCGGCCACCAAGCACATATGAGGGACGTACGAGCAGCGGATAGCCGACCTCATCGGCTTGGTGAAGCGCCTCGGCGACTGACCGGGCTGTGGCATACGGCGGCGCTTGGTATCCGAGCCGCTCGAGTAGAGCTCCGAAACGCCCACGGTCCTCGGCCAGGTCGATTGCGTCGACGCTCGTGCCAAGCAGCGGCACTCCTGCCTTGGCAAGCCCGGCCGCCAGCTTCAACGGGGTCTGACCGCCGAACTGCAAGATGACGCCGTCGAGAGGGCCATGCGAACGCTCGATGTCGATCACACCGAGCACGTCCTCCAACGTCAACGGCTCGAAGTAGAGGCGGTCGGAGGTGTCGTAGTCGGTCGAGACCGTCTCGGGGTTGCAGTTGACGATCACCGCTTCGCGACCAGACTCGCGCACTGTCATCGCGGCGTGTACGCAGCAGTAGTCGAACTCGATTCCCTGCCCGATCCGGTTCGGTCCGCCGCCGAGGATCACCACCGAGGGCTTATCTCCGCGCTGCACCTCGTGCGTTGCCTGGCGCTCCCAGCCCGAGTAGTAGTAGGGCGTTCGGGCCGGGAACTCGGCGGCGCAGGTGTCAACCGACTTGAACGAACGCTTGCCGCGGAAGGGAGCTTCGGGGTCCGCGGCAAGCGCCTGCAGCTCGCGCAGAAACCATAGGTCGATGTCGGTGCGCTCATGAATCTGCTCGAGTGAGGCGCCGGCTGGGACGGACTGGTTGGAATCTCCGGCGGCGTGATTGCGGCGCAGCAGCTCGAGGATCGCCTCGTAGCGATCCGCGGCGGGAGCGCTCAGCGAATCGAGCAGCTGCTCGTCGGTGGTAGTGCCGAGCGAGGGAGGCTTGTCAAGCTCGCGGCTGCGCAGCGCCTTTGCGAACGCCTGCGAGAAGGTGCGGCCGATCGCCATCGACTCCCCCACCGACTTCATGTGCGTGGTCAGCGTTGACTGGGCGCCGGGGAACTTCTCAAAAGCAAAGCGCGGCCACTTGACGACGACGTAGTCGATCGTAGGCTCAAAGCTTGCGGGAGTGACGCCGGTGATGTCGTTGGTTATCTCCTCGAGCAAGTAGCCGACGGCCAAGCGGGCGGCGATCTTGGCGATCGGGAAGCCGGTTGCCTTGGAGGCAAGCGCCGAGGAGCGCGAGACACGCGGGTTCATCTCGATCACGTGGATCTCCTCGGTCGCCGCGTCTACGGCAAACTGCACATTGGAGCCGCCTGTCTCCACGCCGACGGCGCGAATGACGGCGATCGCCTGGTCGCGCAGACGCTGGTAGAGCGAGTCGGTCAGAGTCTGCTGGGGGGCGACGGTGACCGAGTCACCCGTGTGCACACCCATTGGGTCGACGTTCTCGATCGAGCAGACGATCACGACGTTGTCGGCTTTGTCGCGCATCACCTCCAGCTCGAACTCACCCCAGCCGAGCACCGACTGGTCCAGCAGGATCTGGCCAATCGGCGAGGCCTCCAGACCCCGCTTTACGATCGTCTCGTACTCCTGCTCACTGCGCGCGATGCCGCCGCCGCGGCCACCGAGCGTGAAGGCCGGCCGCACGATGCAAGGCAGGCCAAGCCTCGGCAGCGCCGTCTTGGCCTCCTGGAGCGTGGTGGCGATAGCGCTGTTGGGCATGCTCAGCCCGGCTCGTGCCATTGCCATCCCGAATAGATCGCGGTCCTCGGCGCAGGCGATCGCGTCGTAGTTGGCGCCGATCAACTCGACCCCGAGGCGCTGCAGCGTGCCGTTGTCGTGCAGCGCCTTGGCCAGGTTCAAAGCTGTCTGCCCGCCAAGCGTCGGCAACAGCGCGTCCGGTTTCTCGCGTTCGATGATCTTCGCCACTGGACCGGGCAGCAGTGGCTCGATGTAGGTGGCGTCGGCAAACTCCGGGTCGGTCATGATCGTCGCCGGGTTGGAGTTCACGAGCACGACGCGATAGCCCTCCTCGCGCAGCACCTTGCACGCTTGCACACCGGAGTAGTCGAACTCGGCGGCCTGCCCGATCACGATCGGCCCGGAGCCGATGATCAGGATCGTGTGGATGTCATCACGCCTTGGCAATGCGCTCCAAGAACCGGTCGAACAGGTGCAGAGAGTCGTGCGGCCCCGGGCCGGCCTCGGGGTGGTATTGGACCGCGCCGCCGGGGACATCAAGCAGTTCGAAGCCCTCGACCGTGCGGTCGTACAGATTGACGTGTGTGAGCTGAGCGAGGCCAAAGTCGGTCTCCCAGCGCACCGGCTCGTCGCTTGCCAGCGTGCGTGCACCGCCTGGGCCGAGCACGGCAAAGCCGTGGTTCTGGGATGTGATCTCAACGCGGCCGCTGTGCAGGTCCTTGACGGGCTGGTTGGCGCCACGATGGCCGAACGGCAGCTTGTAGGTATCAAGGCCCAAGGCGCGGCAAAGCAACTGGTGGCCAAGGCAGATCCCCCACACCGGCTTGCGGCCGACAAGCTGGCGCACAGTGTTCACGACATAGTCAAGCGCGCCTGGATCGCCGGGGCCATTGGCCACGAACACTGCATCTGGATCTTCTGCCAGCAACTGCTCGGCGGAGTGAGTGCAGGGGTGCAGGGCGACACGGGCTCCGCGTTGGACGAGGTTACGCACGATCGAGGACTTGATGCCCGTGTCGAGTACCGCGATCAGCGGCCCTCTCCCCTGCCCGTGCACGGTGACCTCGTCCGGTGTTACGACGGCTGCTAGGTCAAGGCCGGCCATCTGCGGCTCGGCCGCGATCAAAGCTTGCGCTTGCGCTTCGCTTGTTTGCGCCGCGAAGATGCCGCCGCGCATCGCGCCCGCCTCGCGGATGTGGCGTACGAGCGCACGCGTGTCAACGCCGGAAATCGCTGGGATATCACAGTCGGTCAGCCAGTCAAGCCAGCCGCGCTCGGCTTCCGGAGAGTCCTCACGGTTACAGGCCTCGCGCATGATCACCGCCCGTGCCCAGATGCGATCGGACTCCATCGCTCGGCCGCTGACGCCGTAATTGCCGATGTGCGGGTAGGTGAAGGTGATCAGCTGGCCGGCGAAGGAAGGATCGGTGACTGACTCCTGATAGCCGGACATGCCGGTCGTGAAGACGACCTCGCCGACCGCATGGCTCTCAGCGGCGCAGGAATCACCGTCGAAGCGGGCGCCATCCTCGAGCAGCACGTAGGCCTCGTGCGCACTCATACGTGCGCGATCCT
>DASTPN010000175.1:0-5896 GCA_035719985.1 Solirubrobacteraceae bacterium
GAGTCCGATGAGAGTCCGTTGCGCCGTGACGGCGCTCCCCCGCGACGTGGCAGCGCTGTGTCGGCCGACGGCTCGGTTCTCTACGACGAGGTGGACGAGCTCTACGAGTTCGTCGACGGCGACGTCGGCGAGCCGACACGAACCGACGGCCAGGCGGTATTCATCGGTGCCGTGCAGGCCGATCATGCACCCGTGATCCAGCGCTCAGAGGCCGAGGGTCAAGACCTCCAGGCGCCCGCGGGCGAACGTGCGCTCACCAGCGGCGAGTTGAAGTCAGAGCGTGCCCTCCGGGTGTTCAACGCCGGCGCAACGACACAGCGCGTGGCGGGTGTATCGCGCTCGCTCGGTGCTCCCACGGTCACCGTGCGCCCGCTCCAGGACGCCGGCGCGCGGGTTGCGATCGTGGTCGCCTGGGAGCTCTGCTGGTACCGCTACGAGGTCGATCTCGGCGATGAGGCTGCCGGAGTGGTGCTTGCCGCCGAGGGGATGGAGCTCGAGGAACTGCCCGATGAGGATCGCCTCGCCAACGCCGCCGCCGACGAGCGCGGCGAGCTGGCTCTGATCGCCGCCTGAGCGGGGTCTGGGCGCGTGGCGCTTTGCTTCGCGTGAAGCGCACAGTACGATCAGGACGATGATCTACTGCGTCGTTCCCAGGGAGATGGCCGACGAGCTCTACCCGAAGCTCGTCAAGCACTACGAGGGCGATGAGAACGTCACCGTCGTGATCGATCGCCGCGAGGCCGACCGCCGTGGTCGCGGCGAGCGCCCCTCCGCCGAGGATCTCGGTCGACGGGTGATCCGCGATCGCCGCCGCGCGCGTGTCCCCGGCGACCTGCCGCCGCTGGTCGACGGCTCGTAGTGAGCGCAGCCGTAAGGCAGCGCGTTGCCCGCGGAGCGTGGTGGCGGTGAAGGTGCTCGTGCACGTCGACGGTGGCTCGCGCGGCAATCCCGGTCCGGCGG
The DNA here is from genome assembly GCA_035719985.1 of Solirubrobacteraceae bacterium. Classification (GTDB taxonomy): domain Bacteria; phylum Actinomycetota; class Thermoleophilia; order Solirubrobacterales; family Solirubrobacteraceae; genus Palsa-744. Next base: position 961 of record DASTPN010000175.1, read on the forward strand.
CTGCGGCCAGCGTCGTCTCGAGCCCCGAGGGAGAGGTGCTCGACGAGGCCTCGGAGCTGCTCGGGATCGTCAGCAACAATGTCGCCGAGTACCGCGCGCTGCTGCTCGGTTTGGTCCGCGCACGCGAGCTGGGCGCCGATGAGGTGGAAGTCATCAACGATTCCGAGTTGATCGCCAAGCAGGTGCAGGGGGTCTACAAGGTCAAGCACGCCGCGATGCGCCCCTTGCACGCTGAAGCGATCGCAGCCCTGCGCGCATTTGCGACGTGGCGTATACGTACCGTCCCGCGCGCGCAGAACGCTCACGCCGATTCGTTGGTCAACGCCGCGCTCGACGCGGCGCCGGCCGGCGCACGCTGAGGGCACGCTTTCAGTCAGTCAGGGCGCGCTGTGGCGCTGCGCGGAGCGTTAACCCAGCCGGGTGGTGGAGCGGGCGATTGCGATCATCTGCTGGTTGGTCAGGTCCTCCAGCAGCGTGTTGCTGACGAAGTAGATGACCCTGCCAACGCGCCAGCCGATGTCGTGGATGTGCGCTCCGTCATCGACGAGCAGGTAGGTGCGCGAGCCGATCTTCTGACTGCGCGCGTGCGCGAACAGGGGAATGTTGACCCAGTCGAGTCCCTCCACGTCGTAGTAGCCGCCGAGCGTGTTGACTTGCCACACGGCGGTATAGCCGTGGTGGAGGTGTTTGTGCTCTTCGACTGTGTAGGGGTGAACTTCCTGCGGCACCGCGGGCCCGGTCTGAAGTCCCGGGTACTCGAGCGGGAATGGCACGTTTGGCGCCACGTTCAGCGCCATCGACTTGCCTGTCGAGGAGACCGGGAAGAGATCCAGCGACGCGTTGGAGGGGCCACTCGAACCATGGTGGGAATGAGAGTGCGAGGAAGATGGCGTCGAGCTCGGCAGGCGCAGCGGCGCGTGGCCGTGCAGGAATTCGTGGACCGTCTGTTTGATCAAACTGGGACTGCTGGTCACGAAGCTTTCCCCGCCGATCATCGCGTCGACGTTTTCGGCTCGGAACTTCACTTGACGCAGCGGCTTCTGTTGTGAGAATGCGGCGAGCTTTGCCAGTTCGATCAGCTGCCCCGCAGAGGCGTGAAAAGTGCTGGTGACGGCCTTGCCGACGGCCTTGGAGACCGTGTCGATCTCACCGACCAGGTTGCCCACCGGCACCTGCTCGCGCAGGTCGCGGATGAAGTCCTGTTGGCGTGCGACGCGGACGAAATCCGAGTCGGTGTGGCGGTAGCGCACATAGCTGAGCGCTTTTTCGTAGCAGAGCTTCTGATAGCCGGGCTGAAGATTGATCGCCGAGTAGTTGGTTTCGATGCTGCCGTTCGGTTCGTTGAAGTAACGGTGGTCGACGTTGACCCAGACGCAGCCGAGCGTGTCGACGACGCCGATGAAGCCCTTGAAGGTGACGTCGACGACCCCGTTGAGCTTTATGTGCAACAGATGCTCGATCGTTTCGGCGGTCAGTTCGGCACCGCGGTCGGTGCCGCCTTCCTCGCTGCCGATCGTGTAGGCCGAATTGATCTTGCGCGGGTAGTAGTCGGCGCCGCCCTTAGTTTTCAGCGTCACCAGCAGGTCGCGCGGGATCGACATCACCGAGGTTTGCCCGTATTCGGGATCGAGATGCACGAGCAGCAGCGTGTCGCTGTGGGGCGGATCGTTGCGGTCAAAGGCGTCTTTGGAGGCTGCGCGACGGTCCGAGCCGATGATCAGGAAGGTCTGCGGGCCGCCGCTATAAGCGGTTTCCACGACGCCGCGGGCGACATGGATCTGGCTGCCGCGCGGGAACACCTCTTCGGCGATGTGATTGAGCCTGGTCAGCGCAATCGTCGCGGTCGCCGCGCCGCTGAGCAGCAGAATGCCGAGCGTGGCCAGCGCGAAGCGCAGGCGCATGCGGCGCGCGAGCGAAGGCGGTGCCTCCTCGCCGGTGGGTGTCGCCTCAGGGAAGCTCATCTGTCGTTCATGGCAAACGCGAGCGGTGCTCGCTGGATACCCCATCCGGGGCACACGGCGGATCGGCAACTTGTCGGCGCCGCTGCGCCGCTGGGGGCAAGCCTAGCGAGGGGATCGGCTGTCCCGCGCCGGGTGTCTCGTTAGGTTCTGCTGAGTGTTGGCGCCCCGCAACCGCGAGCTGCTTGGCCTGATTCCCTCGGCCCTGCTGGTCACTGCCGGCTTTACGGCGATCTTCATCCAGCAGGAAAACAGCACGCTTGGTGCCTCCACCAACGTCACGCTCAACCACGCCTCCAGCCTGTCGCTGACCTACGGCCTGCTGTTCCTCGGCCTGTGCCTGGCCGCGCACCTAGTGATCCGCTTCGCGCTGCCGCACGCCGACCCCTACCTGTTCCCGCTGGCGGCTGTGCTGGCAAGCGTCGGCATCGTGATGATCTACCGGATCAACCCGTCGCTTGCGCGCCAGCAGGCGCAGTGGATGATCTTCGGCCTGGTCCTGTTCGCGGCCACGATCCTGTGGTTGCGTCGGACTGGGGTGGGGATACTCGAGCGCTACCGCTACACGATCGCCGCCGTCGGCATCGCGATGGCGATCCTGCCGCGCTTCCCGGTGATTGGCGAGCAGGTCAACGGCGCCTATCTGAACATCCACGTCGGCCCGATCTCCTTCCAGCCGGCCGAGCTCGCCAAGGTCGCGATCGTGATCTTCCTGGCCAGCTACCTGCGCGATAACCGCCAGATCCTGGTGACGGCGGGGCGAAAAGTGCTTGGATTGACGATCCCGCCGATGAAGCAGTTCGGCCCGATGTTGGTGATCTGGGGGGCCGCGATGGCCACGCTGCTGCTCACGCGCGAGCTTGGAACCTCTTTGATGTTCTACGGCGCGTTCCTGGCGCTGCTGTACGTGGCGACGGGACGCCTGTCCTTCCCCCTGATTGGGCTGGTGCTGTTCGCGCTCGGCGCCTGGCTTGTGATCGGCCACGTCGGTCACGTCCATCAACGCGTGCTGGCCTGGGAACACCCGTTTCAGGAAAGTCTCTACCGCGCACCGCAAGGCAGTTATCAGCTTGCCCAGTCGCTGTTTGCCCAGGCCGATGGGGGGCTGCTGGGCACGGGCTTTGACCAGTCTTTGTTGCAGTTTCCCTATGAAGTGGCGCCGCATCGGATCGTGCGCGCCACGCTGCTACCGATCCCCGAAAGCGACATGATCTATGCGGTCATCGTCAACGAGCTGGGTCTTGCCGGCGCCGCCGCCCTGCTGCTGACTTATCTACTGTTTGTCGCGCGCGGCCTAAAGACGGCGATGCTGGCGCGCGACTCGTTCTCAAAGCTGCTGGCGGTCGGCCTGTCGTTTATCATCGCGATGCAGGTGTTCGTGATCGTCGGAGGTGTTACTCGCGTCATCCCGCTCACCGGCGTCACGCTTCCATTCGTCGCCTACGGCGGCTCCTCAGTGGTCATGAACTTCGTGCTGCTGGCGCTGTTGTTGGTCGTCTCAGAGAGAGCAAGACGCCCGTATTCAGCTCGCTGAGCGAAGGTTTGCGCACTTTTGGGCAGGTTTCTCGCAGCTTTTGCGCGAAAACCTCCACAAAGCCGCTCATCGCCGCTGAGGAAGCCCGCTTGCGGCGAACATCGCTGTCATGCCAACAACCACCACAGACGCCAGCTCGAGCTTTGTAATCCAGGCCAAGGACCTGCGCGGCGCAGCCGCGGACGGAGCACAACGTCGTCGCCGCTATCCCGGGCGCACCGGGGACTTCTCGAGCTCGGCGGGCCTGCAGCCCAAGCCGTGGCTTGCGCGTCTGCGTCACGCCCTGCGCGAAGACCTGTTCATGTTGCACTACCAGCCGATCGTCTCACTGCAGGACGGCGCGATCTCTCACTACGAGGCGCTGCTCCGTCTCGCTGACAGTCCCGACGGCTCATTGACGGCGCCGTGCGCTTTCCTGCCGGCGGCCGAGCGCTACGGGCTGATCCAACAGATCGATCGCATGGTGATCGCCAAGGTGTGCGCCCTGATGGGCGGGGAGCTAGCGGGCGAGTCAGGCCGAGCCTCTCAGGCGCGAGTGGCGGTCAACCTCTCTGCGCTGTCGATCACCGATCGCGGCATGCTCGCCCACATCGAACGTGAGCTGACGCGCAACGAGGTGGACCCCGATCGGCTGGTGATCGAGGTCACCGAGACCGCCGCGATCGGCGACATGGGTCGCGCCCGCGCTTTCTGCGAGGGCGTGCACACGCTCGGCAGCTCGGTGGCGCTCGACGATTTCGGCGCCGGCTTCGGCTCCTTCCAATACCTCAAGCGCCTGCCGTTTCGCTATCTGAAGATCGACGGGGACTTCATCCGCACGCTGCCGGCCTCGCGCAAGGACCAACTGGTCGTGCAGGCGCTGGTGAGCGTCGCCCAGGGCATGGGCAAGCAGACGATCGCCGAGTACGTCGGCGACGAGCCGACGATCGGCCTGTTGCGCCACTACGGCGTCGACTACGCACAGGGCTTCGAGCTTGGCCGTCCGTGTGCTTCTGGAGAGGCGTTCGCTTGCCGCTAACGCGGCTGTGGCAACTGGGAGCGCATTGCCGCATCCCACAGCCGGTCCGGTAGCAGTTTGCGCTGTAGCACGGTCAGATGGCCTGACGGCGTCAAGAGCATTCGCGTCGGTGCTTTGCGGCGCGAGATCGCCTTCTCGATCGCCTTGGCGACCACATCCGGCGATCCGCCCAGGTGGCGGATCGGGCTCTCATAGACGCCGACCGTCATCGCCGCCAGCTTGGTGTTGAAGGCGCCGTAGGGATCGTCGGCCACACCGTCTGCTTCGGCGACGGTCGAGACGGCTGTCTTGGCGAAATCGCTGGTGATCAGCCCCGGCTCGACCAGCGTCACGCCGATGCCAAAGCCGGCAACCTCGAAGCGCAGCGCGTCGCTGATCGCCTCGAGCGAATGCTTGGTGGCGTGGTAGAGCCCGCCGCCCGGAAAC
>DASTPN010000176.1:0-10758 GCA_035719985.1 Solirubrobacteraceae bacterium
CGGCGCTTTGCGCCGCGCCGCGCGTCCGCCCGGCGCACGCGTGCACGTATGCATGTGCGCGTGTCCGCACACGTGCGCGCATTGACAGTTGCCGTCTGAGTATCGTCGGGCGTGGGGCGTAGGGTGGAGCCATGAAGCGAAATGTCACCCATGTTTGCTCGGCGTGCGGTCTGCGCTCGACCCAGTGGCACGGTCAGTGCCCGGGTTGCGCGTCGTGGAACACTTTGGTGGAGGAACGAATCGTCGCGGCCACAGGCGGGGATGCCAGGTCCCGCCGTACGGCTGGTGCCGACAAGTCCGGCCCCTCCCTTCGCGCGGTTGCTGGCGCTACTGCGCTGGTGCCGCTCTCACAAGTCGCGCCGGTCTCCGTAGAGCGGCTACAAACCGGTATTGGTGAGCTTGACCGGGTGCTGGGCGGCGGCCTCGTGCCCGGCTCGCTGGTGTTGCTTGGTGGCTCGCCGGGGATCGGCAAGTCGACGCTCACGAACATGGTGCTCGGTAATCTTGCCGGCGCGGGACGCAAGACTTTGTACGTCAGTGGCGAGGAGTCCGTCGAGCAGGTGCGCCTGCGTGCCGAGCGCCTGTCGCCGGCCGCGCTTGAGGTGCCGGTGCTGGCCGAGACCGACCTCGACGCGGTGCTCGACGCGATCGCCGCGCATGCTCCCGCAGTCTGCGTAATCGACTCTGTGCAGACGTTGCGCTGCGCAGAACTCTCGGGGGTGCCTGGCTCGGTCGGGCAGGTGCGCGAGGTCGCCGCTCAGATCATGGAGCTTGCCAAGCAGCGCCAGATCGCAGTCGTGCTCGTCGGCCACGTGACCAAGGAGGGTGCCCTGGCCGGTCCCCGCGTACTTGAACATCTGGTCGACTGTGTGCTCCAGTTCGAGGGCGAGCGAGAGCGTCCCTATCGCGAGCTGCGGGCGCTGAAGAACCGCTTTGGCTCGACCAACGAGGCGGGCCTGTTTGAGATGCGCCAGGGCGGGCTGGTCGAGGTGCTCGACGCTTCCGCGCGTTTCGTCGCCGAGGCGACGCGCGCTCCCGGCAGCGTCGTGCTGGCGGCGATGGAGGGCTCGCGTCCGCTGCTGGTGGAGGTACAGGCGCTCGTCGCCGACTCCGAGCTTGAGCAGCCGAGGCGGGTCGTCTCGGGCTTGGACCGCAACCGCCTAGCGCTGGTGCTGGCCATCCTCGGCCGTCACGGCGGCGTCGGTGTCGGCGGGCGCGACGTGTTTGTCAACGTTGTCGGTGGCGTTCGCGTGGATGAGCCCGGAGTTGATCTAGCGATCGCGTTGGCGGTAGCTTCGGCGGCGCGCGGGGACGCTCTGCGTGGCTCACCGTGTGCGTGTTTTGGTGAGCTGGGTTTGACCGGAGAGCTGCGCTGGGTAGGTCATCCGGAGCGGCGCTTGGCCGAGGCTGCCAGGCACGGATTGGAAGGGATCGTGGCGCCCACCGGCAGTGGAGACGGCGCTTGTGAGGCCGCCACCTTGCGTGAGGCGCTCGCCACGGTGTTTCCGACCAGTCGAACGCGACCGGCAACGCTTGCCGCATATACCGGCCTAGCCGGGTGCGCTGGGGCACGAGCGCGATAAACAAACGCTAAATGCCCTAGAATGGCCTGTTGTGGCCTCACGATCCGGCGAAGACCTCGACCTGGACGCGCGACCTGATCCCGGACTTGTAAGAGCGCTCGAGATGGTGGCTCCCGGGACCGCGCTGCGGGAGGGCATTGAGAGCATCCTGCACGCGCGCACGGGCGGTCTGATCGTGATGGGTGAGACCGACGATCTCAGCTTCCTGTTCTCGGGTGGGATAAAGCTCGATATCGACTACACGCCGGCCTTCCTCTACCAAGTGGCCAAGATGGACGGCGCGATCATCCTCAACGCCAATGCAACGAAGATCGGGATGGCCAATGTGCAGTTGATGCCCGACCCGACGATCCTCTCGCAGGAGACGGGCACCCGTCACCGCACCGCTGAGCGCGTATCCAAGCAGACCGACGCTCTGGTGATCGCTGTCTCTCAGCGTCGCGAGGTCGTCTCGGTGTACGTCGACGGCATCAAGTACATCCTCGAAGAGATCCCCGTCGTGCTGGCCAAGGCCAATCAAGCATTGGCCACGCTCGACAAGTACCGCCAGCGCCTAGACCAGGTCGCCACCCGCCTAACCGCGCTCGAGTTCGAGGGCGGGGTGACGCTGCACGACGTGCTCACCGTCTTGCAGCGCTCGGAGCTAGTGACGCGCATGGCTGTGGAGATCGAGCGCTACATCGTCGAGCTCGGCAATGAGGGTCGCCTGATCGAGATGCAGTTGGAGGAGACGATTCTCGGCACCGCGGCCGAGAAGGCCTCACTCGTGCAGGATTATCTGGCCGACTACTCCGACGAGGCGTTTGCTGCCGCGCTTGACCAACTCGGGCGCCTGCCACACCAAGACTTGCTGGACTTCGGGCGGATCGCCGAGTTGCTCGGCTACGATCGCAAGCTGAACACCTTGGACTATCCGGTTTCGAGTCGTGGCTATCGCATCCTCGGTCGGATTCCGAGGCTGCCCAAGCTGGTCGTCTCACAGATCGTGAGGGAGTTCGGCGGCCTTGAGGAGTTGCAGGCGTCAACCGACGCCGAGCTCGAGGCGGTTGAGGGCGTGGGGGAGATCAGGGCAAAGGACATCCGCGAGGGCCTGCGTCGCCTGCAGGAGATCAACCTCGTAGACAGCTACTTGCAGACGTAAAGACGAAGACCGGCCCCCAGCCGGGTATACCCAGTCGGTCCCATTGCCGGCGCGACGAAGGAGGACATCATTCCAGCCCAAGTAATCGAAGAGACATCGTTCATCGAGGAGCTCGAGGCGACCCGAGAGATCGAGGTCATCGAGTTCGAGCTCGGAGACCACGTCGTCTATCCCCACCACGGCGCCGGCAAGGTCCTGAGCAAGGAGCAGATGGAGGTGCTCGGCACAACGCGTGAGTACCTGACGATCAAGATCCTTCACAACGACATGACGGTTAAGGTTCCCACCGAGAACGCATCGCTGGCCGGGCTTCGCCGCGTGATCGACGAGGAAACCGTCAAGAAGGTTCTCGCGGTGCTCAAGGCCGAGGTCTCGGAGATGCCCAAGAACTGGAACCGGCGCTTCAAGCACAACCGCGACAAGATCAAGACCGGCGACATCTACGAGCTCGCCGAGGTTGTCCGCAACCTCGCTCTGCGCGAGTCCGAAAAGGGTCTCTCCACTGGTGAGAAGCAGATGTTCACGCGCGCCAAGAAGATCCTTGCCTCTGAGCTCATGTACGCGCTGGACAAGGACGAGGACGAGGCTGAGGGCTACCTGGATGAGCTGCTCGCGACTTCCTCGGCGAGTCAGCTGGCCGTCGCCGGCAAGTAGCCGTCGACGCGAGATCGCGGCAGCGGTCGCACAGAAGAGCGAGTGGCGGTAGCGCTCGTACTGGCCGCCGGACTCGGCGAACGCCTCGGGCTGGGACGCCCTAAGGCGCTCGCCGAGCTCGCCGGGCGCCCGCTTTGGCGCTGGAGCGTGGAGGTGCTCAGCGACATGGATGAGATCGACCGGGTCGTGGTGGCGCTGCCACCGGGAATCGAGGCTCCCGCCGGCATCGTTGGCGTGCTTGGCGGGGCGGCTCGCTCGGAGTCGGTACAGCGCGCGCTGGCCGCAGCCGGCGACGGAGAGGATCGAGAGGCGGTGTTGGTCCATGACGCGGCGCGTCCTTTGCTGACCGTCGAGATCACACGTGCCACGCTCCTAGCGTTCGACGGCGGTGCGGTGGACGCGGCGATCGCGGCCTCGCCAGTCATCGACACCATCAAGCAGGCAGACGAGGGTGGGCGTGTGCTTCGTACTCTTGAGCGGTCGGGGCTATGGGCCGTGCAGACACCGCAGGTATTTCGCCGCGATGCGCTGCGGCGCGCACTCGATGTGCCGGCCAAGGTTCTCGTCGAAGCGACCGACGACGCCTGGCTGGTCGAGCGCACCGGCGGAACTGTGGCGATCGTGCCCTCGCCGCGCGAGAACCTGAAGGTGACGACCCCATTTGATCTGCAGGTGGCCGAGCTGCTGCTGGCGCATCGTCAGTCTGTGGCGAGCGACCTGCCGGCATCGGCATGAGCTCCCTGCTTGACTTCGCCCAGTGCTAAGCGACTACCACCTGCACCTGCGTCCGGACGAGCTGGACGCGACGCCCGAGCATTACTTCACGGCGGCAAACGTCGCGCGCTATCGCGCCGTGGCCGAGGAGCGAGGTATCTCAGAGCTGGGTGTCTCCGAGCACGTCTACCGCTTCACGGCCGCGCTGGAGGTCTGGCGCCATCCACTGTGGCGCGAATTTGCGCATGATGACATCGACCAGTACTGCGCGTTCGTGCGTGAAGAGACAGACCTGAGGCTGGGGATCGAGGCCGACTTCATCCCCGGCGGCGAGGATCGCATGGCCAACCTGCTTCAGGCACGTGACTTCGACTACGTCGTAGGCTCGGTGCACTTCCTTGGCGACCATGCGCTGGACATGGATGACTATGGAGTGTGGAGGTCAGGCCGCTCTGCCGAGGAGATTTGGCGCTCCTACTTCCAGGCACTGGGCGAGGCGGCGCGCAGCGGCCTTTTCGACATCCTCGCCCACCCCGACCTGGTCAAGGTTTGGGGCCGCGACCGTCCACTGCCGCAAGGGGACCTGCGCCGCTACTACGAGCTGGCAATGGATGGCATCGCTGAATCGGACATCGCGATCGAGGTTTCCACCGCGGGCCTGCGCAAGCGCGCCCAGGAGATCTACCCGGCGCCGTCGTTCCTTGAGATGTGCATGGAAGCGGGCGCTCCGGTCGCGCTCTCAAGCGACGCCCACCGACCGGGAGACGTGGGCGCCGACTATGAGCAGGCGCTCGAGCTGTTGGAGCGGTTGGGCGTGGGTGAACTATGCGTGTTCGAACATCGCCGCCGTCGCTGCGAGCCGATCGGAGCGGCGGTCGCGTGAGCAGCCTCAGCGGCATCGGCTATGACTCGCATCGGTTCGCGCCAGGACGGCGCCTGATCATCGGCGGCGTCGAGATCGCAAGCGATGTTGGGCTCGACGGCCACTCTGACGCTGACGTGCTCACGCACGCGATCATTGACGCCTTGCTGGGCGCCGCGGGCCTCGGTGACATCGGCGAGCATTTCCCAGACAGCGATGAGCGCTATCGCGACGCCGATTCGCTCGAGCTGCTGGCGAGTGTGCTGCCTGAGGTCTTCGCGCAGGGTTTGGAGCTCATCAACGTGGACAGCACTGTGGTGATGGAGCGCCCCAAGCTTGCGCCTCATCGTGAGGCGATCCGCGAGAGCCTGGCTGTCGCACTCGGCATCGTGCCGGCGCGGGTGAACGTGAAGGCCAGCACGGGCGAGGGCATCGGCTTCGTCGGTCGCGGCGAGGGCGTCGCGGCGCTTGCGGTAGTGAGCTTGCGCCTGGCCGACTAGAGCCGAGCGTTCGGCCCGCGGCGGCGCGGCGGCGGCCGCTACTGTTGGCCGGCGATGCGCGAGATAAAGCTGCACGACACACGTAGTGGCGAGCTGGTGCTGTTGCAGCCGCGCGATCCAGGTCGTGTCGGCATCTACGCCTGCGGGCCGACCGTCTACTCACGCATCCACATCGGCAACGCGCGCCCGTTCGTGATCTTCAGCCTGCTGGGCCGGTTCCTGCGCCACGAGGGCTACGAGGTCACTTTTGTAGCCAACGTGACCGACGTCAACGACAAGATCTACGACGCCGCGCGAGCCGACCCCGGCAGTGACGATCCGGTGCGCCGCGCCGGTCGCTCGAGCACCGAGTTGGCGGCCGAAATGACGGCTCACTACATCGCTGATACCGACGCCCTTGGCCTCGGACGTCCTAACCGGGAGCCGCTCGCCTCCCAGACGATGGATGCGATCGTCTCCTACATCGAGCGCCTGATCGATGCCGGGCATGCCTATGAGAGCGGGGGGGATGTGTTCTTCCGCGTGCGCTCTGATCCCGACTACGGCTCGATCTCGCACCGGCGGATAGAGGACCTCGACCAGGGCGAAGGCGTGGAGGGGTCCGAGCGCAAGCAGGATCCGCTGGACTTCGCGCTATGGAAGGCACGCAAGCCTGAGGAGGACGCTTGGTGGCCCTCGCCTTGGGGGGACGGTCGGCCCGGCTGGCACATCGAGTGCTCGGCGATGGCCGAGCAGGCGTTGGGCGTGGGCTTCGACATCCACGGCGGTGGCTCGGACCTGCTTTTTCCCCACCACGAGAACGAGGCCGCGCAGACTCGCTGTGCTCGCGGCCAGGAGTTGGCCCACATCTGGATGCACAACGGCATGATCCAGCTCACCGGCGAGAAGATGGCCAAGTCGGTGGGCAACATCGCGCTGCTACGCGAGGTGATCGATCGCTACGGCGGTGAGGTGGTGGTGATGTATCTGATCTCGGGTCACTATCGCCAGCCGCTGGCGTTCTCGCAGAGCGCCCTGGAGCAGGCCAAGGCGAACGTGGCGCGTATCCGTGAGGCCGGAAGGCGTTTGCGGCCGGGCTCTTCGCGCTCAGAGCTCGATGGTCTGCGCGAGTCGTTCTTCGCGGCGCTCGCCAACGACTTCAACACCGCTCAGGCTCTCTCCTCACTGAATGAATGGTTGCGAGATGCAACGCAGGCTGCTGAGGACGGCGATGGTGGGGATGCTCATCTGCGCGAAATGCTCGGCGTGCTCGGCCTGGAAGGCCTGCTCGAGCAAGCTCCCGAGGCTCCGGCTGCGGTGCGCGAGCTGGCAGCGAGACGCCAGGTGGCCAGGGATCAGCGTGACTTTGCTCTGGCCGACCAATTGCGCGACCAGATCGCGCAACTCGGCTGGGAAGTGCGCGATGGCGCCGCGCCCCCCGAGTTGCTGCCGCTGGCGCGCTCGTGATCCTCTACGGCCGCAACCCCGTACACGAGGCTTTGCGCGGTCGGCGAGCCCACCAGGTCACCGACGTCTGGGCGACCGCTGGTGCTGCACGCGAACTGTGGCTGCAAGGAGTGCCGCTCGCCCTGCGCAGCGCCGAGGAGATCGAGCGCCGCTGCGGCGCCTCCACCCATCAGGGGATCTGCGCGGAGGCTGGCGGTTATCCGTACGTGGGCGCTGATGAGATTTTGAGCGCGACGGCACCCCTGATCGTTGTGCTCGACCAAATTCAGGACCCACACAACCTGGGCTCCATCTGCCGCTCAGCCGAGTGCGTGGGGGCGACGGGTGTCGTAATCGGAGAGCGGCGCTCGGCCGAGGTCACCCCGACGGTATGCAAGACCTCTGCTGGCGCAGTCGAGCATCTGGGTGTCGCGCGGACCCGCAACGTGGCGGATTTCCTAGTCCAGGCGCGCGAGGCCGACTGTTGGGTCTATGGCGCGAGCGTGGCTGAAGGCGCCGTCTCCTACGACAGTCCCGACTACAGTGGCGGTGTCGTGCTCGTGCTCGGCAGCGAGGGCTCAGGCTTGCGTCCGCGGGTTGCCGCGGCATGCGATCAGCTGGTCTCATTGCCGCTGCACGGGCGGGTTGATTCGCTCGGTGTCTCGGCGGCCGCGGCTGCGTTGCTGTACGGAATCCTGCAATCGCGCAAAGCTTCGCTTGACAAGGCTCCATAACTGTGCGAAGCTGCCGCCCATAACGCTCAACCTAAGGTTGACTCCATAGCTTTGGCGCCAGGGGAGGAGTGCGCCACTGAGCACATTTTGGCTGCAAACAGCCAAGAAAGGATTTGCTCGTGGCAAGGTTCTCCCATAACCCTCAATCTGAAGTTAAGGTTGATGACGGCTTTTTGATTGCCCTCGCCAAGCAGGGGGATAGGACGGCATACGATCGACTTGTGCGCCGCTATCACGGTTTCGTGCGTCTGAAGGCCTCGTCGTACTTCCTGGCCGGCGGCGACTCCGATGATTTGATCCAGGAGGGCCTGGTCGGCCTCTATAAGGCGATCCGTGATTACCGCACAGATCGTGAGTCTTCTTTTCGCAACTTCGCCGAGCTCTGTATAACGCGCCAGATCATCACGGCTGTCAAGACCGCTACGCGCAACAAGCACAGCCCGCTCAACCAGTACGTGTCGTTCTCCTCGACGCCAGCAGCCGCCGGCGAAGACGTCCCCACACTCGATCAGACGATTGCCGGACCGAGCGTGAACGATCCCGTCAATCGCGTGATCTCATCCGAGGAGCTTCGCTCGCTGGTTGGCTGTCTATCGACCGCTCTTTCCGAGCTCGAGAGCCGCGTGCTCTCCCTCTACCTGGACGGCTGCTCCTATGAGCAGGTTGGCGAGCGGCTCGGCTGCGATACGAAGACCGTCGATAACGCCTTGCAGCGGGTCAAGCGTAAGGTCGGCACCCACCTGCGCGCGCGTCTGGCGGCCTGAGTCTTCAAAGCTCAGGCCGCAGGCACGCCCCCCCGGCGCGCTTGCTCCGGCGTCCCTTGCCGGGGAAGGCCAGGCGCAGGATCGTCTTGTGGACGCTGCCAAGCTGCTTGCCCAGCGGCCCCGTGTTGTAGGGCAGTCCGTAGCGTTCGCAGACCTCACGTACGCGCGGCGCGATCTGGTGGTAACGGTTTGAGGGCAGGTCCGGGTAGAGGTGATGCTCGACCTGAAAGGAGAGGTTGCCGCTCATCAGGTGAAACAGCGGCGAACCGTCGATGTTCGCCGAGCCGAGCAGCTGGCGCACATACCAGCCGCCACGAGTCTCATCGGCCACCTCCTGCTGACTGAACGTGTAGGTCTGCTCTGGGAAGTGCCCGCAGAAGATGATCGAGTGCGCCCATACGTTGCGCACGATGTTGGCGGTGAAGTTGGCCGCAAGTGTTGCCTTCAATGAACGTCGAGCACGCGAGATTCGCCGCCCAGCGTCTGCGTCTGAGCTGCTCTTGCCTGAGGATGCCGCCAATGCCGAGAGCAGCGGGAACGCGATGTAGTCCTTGATCGCCTGGCGGCGGGCCTTGCCGCCGATCGCCTTCAGCTCCGCTACCACCTGTGCCTTTGGCTTCTCACCGCTTCGGATCGCGTCGAAGTTGAGGTCGTGCAGCGCAACTCCCCACTCGAAGAATCCCATCAGCAACAGGTTGTAAAGCGGTTGCAGCAGGTAGACGGGATGCCAGGGCTGATGGGCATCTATGCGCATGATCTCATAGCCCAAGTCGCGGTCCTTGCCGCGTATGTTGGTGTAGGTGTGGTGCTCGTAGTTGTGGGAATGCCGCCACGCCTCCGCCGGCGAGGCGGTGTCCCAATCCCAGCTGCGCGAGTTGATGTCGGGGTCGTTCATCCAGTCCCACTGCCCGTGCATCACGTTGTGGCCTATCTCCATGTTCTCGAGGATCTTGGCCACTGACAGCGCTGTGGTGCCGACCAGCCAGCCTGGCTTCGAACGCGAGCCGGCCAGTACCACCCGCGCGGCGATTACCAGTCGTCGGTGGTTCTTGATCAGATTGCGGATGTAGCGGGCGTCGCTCTCGCCGAGATCGGCCACGACCTCTTCGCGGATCGCGTCGAGTTCGCGCCCGAGCTGCTCAAGTTGCTGCGGGCTAAGTCGGGTCAGTGGGCTCTGCTCGTCGCGGCGCTCTGCTGTGCCTGGTGCGCTCTCGGTCTGATCATCGGACTCGGTGAGTGATGGGAGCTCGGCGCTTTGCCAGCGATCGACGTCGGGCTTTGAGATGGTTGGCGTGGTCGACATAAGGTTCGGGCTCCTTGCTCGTTGGTCAGAGGTCGATCTCGACTGCACCCTCGGGCGCATTGACGCAGGTACGCACCATTGCTCCCGGCTCCCCGTGGACTTCGCCGTTGCGCAGGTCGCGCACCTTCCCCGAGCGAAGTCGCCCTATGCAACTGTGGCAGATCCCCATCCGACAGCCGTAAGGCATTGTTATCCCGCCCTGCTCCCCGATCTCCAAGATTGGCTGAGCACCGTTGCCCTCAGCTTGCACGTCGCTGGCGCGGAAGTGAACCGGCCCGCCTTCTCCGGCCTGGTTCTCGCTGACGCCCACATAGGGCTGGAAGTGCTCCATGTGCAGTCGCTCGCGATCGCCGCTTGCCCGCCAGTGTTGCTCCAGTGCCTCCAACATCCCGGCGGGCCCGCACACATACGCCTCGCGCTCGCGCCAGTCTGGGCACAGCTCGTCGAGTTGGTGTGGGGCGATCCGTCCCTGCTTGCCGGTGATCTGCTCGTGCAGTCTGTATCCGGGCCGGCGGGCCGCAAGCGCTCGCAGCTCGCGGCCGAAGATGACCTCCTCGTGCGTACGCGCACTGTGTACATGCACCAAGTCCTCGAGCCCATCGCCTGTAGCCAGCGATCGCAGCATGCTTGCGATCGGGGTAATGCCGCTGCCGGCGCTGATCATCAGCACCTGCTTCGATCGTGGCTCGCTCAGAACGAATGTGCCTTCCACCCCGCCGAGCCGCACGATAGTGCCGGGACGCAGCTCGTTGCAGAGGTAGGGCGAGACCTTCCCGCCTGGGACGAGCTTTGGCGTGATCGCGATGCAGCCGTCGGCGCTGGAGGGAGCGGACGTCAGCGAGTAGGCGCGCCAATGCAGCACCCCCGCCACTTCGACGCCGATGCGCAGATATTGACCAGGCTGGTGTCCCGGCCAACGCCAGCCTGGCTTGATCGAGATCGTCACCGTGCTCGGGGACTCGCGCTGAATGCGCTGAACGCGTCCGCGCAGTTCGCGCGTTGACCACAGCGGATTGACCAGCTCCATGTAGTCGTCGGGTAGCAGCGGCGACGTGAACGAGCCGACCAGCGCCAACGC
>DASTPN010000177.1:0-11269 GCA_035719985.1 Solirubrobacteraceae bacterium
GGATTCTCCGTTATCGAGGAACGGCGAATAGTCAGTGCCGGCACCGGAGGAGATCAGGAAAACGTCGCCGTTCTCCCACTCGTACGTGTCGAAGTCGCCGTTGACGTCCCTGCTGACCAATGCGTCCGGCGTGGCAAAGAACACGCGTTGACCGTCACTTGAGACGCCGCGCGACTCGTTCACCGGGCCGACGCTGCCGCCAGGATACTGATCCTGCGCCGAGAGGTAAGCGTTTCCCGAGCGTAGTGCACCGGCGGGCGGACACGAGACGCAGGTCAAGCCGTCCGACCGGACGTCGTAACGATAGATCTGTTCGTCAGCAGAGTTGGCAACCCCCGGCACAGGACCCTGAGCCTGGAACACGATCACGGAGCCTCCGGCCACGGTCCGCCCTGGCCCCACGAACGCACCGGCCGACAACTGCACGATCGGCCGCACGTCACCGCCGCTTGGACCTGCCGTCCACAGCTTCAATTCCGGAGAAGCGTTTGTGCCGTCTACGAACAGGAACGACGATCCATCCTTTGCCGAGGTGACGACACCCCCCAAGCTGACGCCCGGGAGATATTCGAGCGTTTCGGTGTCTACGTCGAAGTCGTAGACCTTCAGAGAGCCGTCAGCGGGCGCCGCGGTGGTGAGGTGATCAACGCTCTGAAAGACGACGTGCGAACCATCCGGCGAGGCGTAAGCATAGGTTGGCGGATTTTCCTTTTTGCTGAATTCGTCATTTTCGAGGCCCCTAGTGCGATTTTCAAAGAGACTCGCTCCGTCCGCGGATGCTTCGCCCATATGGCCGGGGAGCTGCGATGCTGAGACCAGCACTGTGCGTTCGCTTCCGTCCGCCGCCAGCTCATGAACGTAGAGCTGACCCGCGGCGACGAAGAACAGTCGCCTGCCGTCTTCGGATACCTGATTGTCGAACGAGGCCGGATCGATCCTTGATGGTTCTGATTTCCCTTCGATGGATGCGGCACTGGCTGCCGGGAGCGCGCCACCGTTGGGCACCGACCCGTCGGGAAGCACGCCGACCTCGCTCACAGCTCCAAAGCGTGACTCGTATATTCCCCAGCCTACCCTGGTTTCGTCCACGGGAAAGAGGTGCTTTCCGTAGGCGAAATACACTACGCTGGCGTCAGGAGTCATGCCAAGGACAGTCACGCCCGCACCACTGTGTTCGTGTTCGTATTCTTCCATCGACGGGGACGCCACCGACCGTAGAAGCCAGGTCGGTGCTTCCAGTGGATTGGAGCCCATCAGGTACACATTTGCCGCGCTACCGAACGGCCCTTCGGGCAGGCTTCCCCTTTTCTGCCAATAGGCAAGATGAGACAGGTCGCGGGAATAATCCAGATACTCGGGGTGGTCTACGGCGGCGGTTATTTCGTTGAGCCTGAGCATGCGAGCGGTTGTAGAGCGACTCTTCCATCCTCCGACGGTTCGTTCGGCAACGAAGTATTCACTCAGGCCACTTGCATTCACTTCTGCGGCCGGCCCAGTTCCGCCGAACGCAACAGCGTTCCCATCAGGTGAAGCCAGGGAAGGCTTAACCGTCAGCCACGAAGAGCCTGCCACGCGGACATCCGCACCAGCCTCACTGCCGTGCTTGTTCGCTGGGGACACCAGTTCATACACGCGCCCGTCGGGCAACTCCGACGATGGCGACTGCTTCGGCGGCGGTTCGATCATGGCAAACGCACCAGCTGTCCCCGCCAACAGGAGGCAGGCCCCGCACACTGACAGGACGGCCACAAACATCGACCTGAGAGCACCCATCTAAACCATCCCCTCCTCGAAAGAGACCCGGACAAGACTTGCCCGAGCCGGGCAGCACACGACCAGCCGGCGACAGTCGCCGCCGGCAATCGAAGAAAAAACTGAAAGCGCCGTTACAGAGCGCGAGATGTCAAACCGGGCGTCGTGCCCGGCAAGCCGGCGCCGCGAGCCGCAGCGCTGTGAGCTAGCGGCTAGACGCCGTCTCGACCAGAGAGAGAGAGAGAGAGAGAGACGCGTCAGCCCCGCTGACGCGTCCTATTACGGACCCGCCACGAGCACACGGACTCTCAAGCACGTTATTCCCCAAAGAATGCACGCGAAAAACAACTCCCTCTCAGAAGTGCAACCCGGTCCCTCTCCCAAGGTCCCCGTCAAAACAAGTTGGTGTCGACCGCGAGGACCGACCCAAACCCGACCTTTATGTCTTGCCCGTGCCAACCGGCAACCGGGCCATTGGCTGTTTATACACGAGCCCTGAACTCGTGTCAACCCCTATGCCGGCGCCAACCTAGAAAACCGCGCTTGGGATCAGCCAGCGATGAGCGCTCACGACCCAAACAGCAGAGGTGCATCCGCCTGTGGAGCGAAGTTGCGCAGAGCTTGATCATTCACCGTTAAACCCTCGCAGAGCGCCTGTAGGAAGCGTTCGCGGTGCCCGTCAAAACGCTCGCGCGCGTACGGCACCGCCAGCTCGCGCGAGACCATGAAGGCCCAGTCCGAGGACTGTAGCGCCAGCAGCTCGCGCAGCGCCGCATCGCCGAGCCGCGGCCCCGCGGCAAGCGCCCGCAGCTCAGCCTCGCGCGTGGCAAACGCGATATCCGCCACGGCCGGCCCCGACCAGGTCGAGAGGTCGCCGTCCTTGCCCCAGCTGCTCTCGCCCCACGCCTCGTCGTCGACGGGAGCGGGATCGCGCAGCGCCGCCGCTTCGTCCAGCCGCACCAGCTTCAGCCCCTGGCGCGAGCACTCCTCCACGACCGCGCTCAGCCACCTCACCCCCTCGTACCACCAGTGTCCGAGCAGCTCGGTGTCTAGCGCGCACACCAGCAGCCCGCCTCCCGGCAGCGCATCGCGGCCCTCGGCGTTCAGATCCCGCAGCCGCGCAATCGTCGCGGTCACGAACTCCGCCGCGTGCCTCTGAGCGGTCCGCGCGGCCAACGCGGGGTCGTAAGGGCTGCCGTCGTTGGCCCACGGTTTGTGGTGGTGAATCGTGTGATTGTGGTAGTCGCGGTAGGCGCCGTGAGCGGGATAGCCGCCATCGCTCCACACCCGCGCGATCGTCGCGCGGTCGATCGGAATCAGCGCCACCCCGCTCTCGCCGACGAGCACGCGCGCGTGCTCGCGCGCGCCCAGGCCGTAGCGGTTCGTCAGCTCGACACAACAAGAACGAACCCCTCCCTCCTCCAACAGCGGCTCCAGGTTGGGCGCGTGCGCGCACTCCGGCAGCCAGAAGCCCCCGTTCCACGCGTCGCCGA
This sequence comes from Solirubrobacteraceae bacterium, assembly GCA_035719985.1. Lineage (GTDB taxonomy): Bacteria > Actinomycetota > Thermoleophilia > Solirubrobacterales > Solirubrobacteraceae > Palsa-744. The sequence continues at coordinate 3,246 of DASTPN010000177.1, forward strand.
AGCGCGCCCGGTGCGAGTCGATGCCCGCCTGCACCTGCGCGCGCACCCCTGCGTCGGTGGCCAGCAGCGGCAGCACGGCGTGCGTAGCCGAGGAGGTCCACTGCGCGTGCGGCGCGAACGCGGCGAGCATGTCGCCGCCGCGCTCACAAAAGCGCCGTAGCCGCGCCTCGTACTCGTCCCAGCAGCGCTCGAGCTCGCGAGCGAGCGTCTCGAACCCGTTCTCGCGCAGGCCGGAGACGTCCTTGGCGTGGGTTTCGCGGCGAGTGCCGTCGACGAACTCTTCGAAGCGCTCTGCCACGCCGGCCGCTTCCAGCTGGTCGCACAGCACGGGCGTCAGCGAGACAGTCAGTGGTGCCCCGGTGTCGAGCAGGTCGAGCAGCGGCAGGTAGCTGCCGGCGATCGCCTCCCACAGCCACTCCTCGCCAAACGGCCACGTCCCGAACCCCTCGACATAGGGCATATGCGTGTGCAGGACGATCGCAAGCTCGCCCTTCGGGCGAGTCACGGGCGGCAGACGGCTATGAAGTCGAGCGCCTGGTCGAGGTCCGCCTCCACGGCTGACTGCAACGCGAAATCGCTGGCGGCAATCGCGGGCGTGAACCAGCCGTAGAAGGCTTTGGTCAGGCGCAGGCGAGGATGGACGCTGTCCCAGCCGAGTTTCAAGGCGAGCGCGTGGGCACGCAGCTTGCGGGCGTGAAAGAGCCCGTACATCTCGACGTGCGCAAACGTGCCGCGGCAGAGCATCTCGAATTCGTCGGCCTCGTACTCGTGCACATGCCAGGGGTTGTCCGAGCGCTTGGCCCCCTTCGGGGCAAGCGTCAGGACGTTGGGGGTGGAGACGAACACGATGCCGCCATCTCCGCCGCCTGCGTTGCTCTCGCCGACCAGCGACCGGAAATGCGCGAGCGCTGCGCCCGGGTCCTCGAGATGCTCGATCGTTTGCAAGAAGACGACGGCGTCGGCCGGCTCGGAGAAGGTTTCGATCAGGTCGCGGGCAAAGCGCAGGTTCGGACGCGTGTAGCGCAGCCGCGCATGCTCGTGGGCCTCAGGGTTAGCGTCGACGCCGATGACGCTCTGCGCGGTCCTCGCCAGCACATCTGACCCATAGCCCTCGCCGCAGGCCATGTCGATCACGCGCTTGCCGGCTGTCTGCGCCGCGATCCATTCGTACACGGCAAGGTGACGGCGAAACCAGTAGTTCTCCTCGGGCACGTCGGGCAGTGTGCGCTCGCCGGTGAGCGCTAGCGGCGGCACCCCGTCGGGCTGGTTGTCCTGTAGGAAGACCGGCGGCTGGGCAGGCTCTGAGGACGCTGGCACGGGCCGCGAGTATATGGTGCCGGGCCGTGACGCCGACCCTTTCAGCGGAGGAGATCCGCGACGTCAACACTCGCTACCACGACGTGGCGGCCGACCATTACGACGCCAAGTGGGGCATCGACTTCGGCGAGGTCGGCCAGGCGCAGGTGCTGGCGAAGGTGCGCAAGGCGCTCGGCTCGAGCATGCCCTCCCCGCCCGCCCGCTTCGAGCGAACGCTTGAGATCGGCTCAGGCACTGGCTACTTCACGCTCAACCTGATGCTGGCTGGTCTGATCGGCGAGGCGACCTGCACCGACATCTCCCCCGGCATGCTCGCGACGCTCAGCGCCAATGCCGAGCGCTTGGGCCTAGATGTGACGACGGTCCCGACCGACGCGGAGACCTTGCCGTTCGAGGATGAGAGCTTTGATCTAGTGATCGGCCATGCGATCCTGCATCACATCCCTGACCTGGCGCAGGCGTTCCGCGAGTTCGCGCGCGTGCTCGCGCCCGGCGGGACGGTTCTGTTCGCGGGTGAGCCCTCGCGCTACGGCGACCAGCTGGCAAAAGTCCCTAAGCGCGCCGCGACGACCGTGGCGCCGATATGGCGCCGCGCAATCCGAGCCCGCCCGGCGCCGCCGGCCGACGGCGGCGCGCCGGAGGCCTCGCTCGAGGGCTTTGTCGACGTGCACGCTTTCGCACCCGGGGAATTGACGACTTTCGCACGTGATGCCGGTTTCGAGGACGTGCGTGTCAGCGGCGAGGAGCTGCTTGCCAACTGGTTTGGCTGGACCAACCGGACGCTCGAGGCCACCGCGCACCCCGAAGACGTGCCGTGGGGCTGGCGCAACTACGCCTACCGCGGCTACTTGGCTTTGCAGAAGGTCGATCGCACGCTGCTGGAGGGGAAGCTGCCGCCGGCGATCTTCTACAACCTGATCGTCACGGCCGCCAAGCCGAAGTGATCGTGCAGGTCCTGTTGGACCTACACGGCGAGATCAGGTTTTGGATGGCGTCACAGCGCACTCGAGCCCACCGCAGACGGTCTCCACGACCATCTGCTTTGCCCGCTCGAAGTGATCGTCGCCTTGCGGGAGCAGGCCGAAGATCCAGCCGGTCAGAACCTGCTCGATCGCGCCGTAGAAGGTCATCGCGGCAAACTCGGCGTCGATCTCGGCCTTGAACACGCCTTCCTGCTGGGCCTTGGTGACAATCGCAGCGATCAGCGTGTAGGCCTGACGAATCTGGGCGAGATGGGTCTGGCCGAACGAATTGGCGGCGCGCGTGACCTCGACGATGATCACCTTCATCAGGTCAGGATCGTGGCGGTAGCTGTCGACAATGAAGGAGGCGATCGCCGTCAGCTTCTCGCGCGCCGGCAGCGGCTCACGGTCGACCGCGCGGATCATCTCGAGCATTACCCCCCAACGCTCCAAAAACAGCGTGCTGAGCACGTCGTCCTTAGAGGGGAAGTAGTGATAGAGCAGCCCGTAGGCGACACCGGCCTCGTCGGCGATGTCAGAGACGCGGCAGGCGTGAAAGCCCTGGCGGGCGAACACCTTGACGGCCGCGTCGAGGATCGCGCGGCGACGGTCGGGAACGCTCTTGGCACGTGTAGCGCTCACCCGTATACCTCCGCGCGCCGATGCTCAAGCAGCGGCACTCGCCGGCGCACCGCGTCCTGCTCGGCGAAGTCCAGCCGTGCCACGGCATACCCCGGCTCGTCCTCCAGGCGAGCCAGTACGCGACCCCAAGGGTCCACGATCATCGAATGCCCGCCAGAGCGATGGCCGCCAGGATGCGCGCCAACTTGGTTGGCGGCGAGCACGAACACCTGATTCTCGATCGCGCGTGCGCGCACCATCACCTCCCAGTGATCACGCGTCGTCGGCACAGTGAAGGCGGCCGGGATCGCCACTATCCGCGCACCGCGCAGCGCGAGCGCACGATAGAGCTCGGGGAAACGCACGTCGTAACAAATCGACAGGCCGAGCTTTGCGCCATCTGCCAGCTCGCCGAGAACGATCTCATCTCCCGGCTGATCGGTGTCGGACTCGCGATAGGGCTTACCCTCGATCTCCACGTCGAACATGTGCAGCTTGCGATAGACGGCGCGTATCTCCCCGTCGGGACCGACGTGCACAGAGGCATTCCCAAGCCGCTCGCCTCCTGTCATGCGCTCAGCGATCGAGCCGGCGACGAGGTCGAGCCCCAGCTCGCGTGCGATCCCCCGCGCCCACGCAATTGCCGACCCGTCAAGTGGCTGTGCGCCCGCGCGCAGATCCTCAGAGCTACCGAGGACTGTCCACTTCTCCGGCATGACGATCAGCCGTGCCCCCTTGGCAGCCGCCGCTCGCACATGCGTGTCCGCGGCGGCGATGTTCGCCTCCACGTCCGAGCCCGAACTGAGCTGGACAACACCCGCATAGATTGACTGGTCAGTCAACCAGCGAAGGATAGCGTCGCCGCCACTCCCGGCGTCGCTATCGCACCGGTGCAGCTAGCGCCCGCGCTCGCGCTGGGACGCCAGCTCCGCCAGCAGCAGCTTGGAGTGAATGGCGCCAATCAGCTCGCGCAGCGGCTCGGCGCCGGCGGCGATCATGTCCACCGCGCGCTCGGCCTCGACCTCGCCGACGAGGCGATCCAGCAGCGCTCGGACCTCCTCTTTGACCAGCGGGACGAGCGCCTCGCGGTAGCGCAGCGTGTCGTAGACGGTGAAGCCGAGCGCCTCCTCGTAGCCGCCGGCGCGGAAGCGGGAGATCGCCTCGATGATCTTGACGTCGTCCTGGCCGTAGCCGCCACGGCTGGGTGTAAGGACGCCAATCTCCTTGAGGCGGTCAAGCACATTGGCGGGAATGTCGTAGCGCTCGGCCACCTCCTTGGCGGAAATACGGCGCTGTTCGGCGCTCGCCAGCGCCCGCTCGAGAATGCTGTCCTCCAGCTCCAACAGGGCATTGACGCGCTCTGGGTTGTCCTCGATCACCTCCTTGATCACGCGCAACGGCATGAAGCGCTCTTCCTGCAGTCGCTTGATCAACTGGATGCGCTCGACCAGCTCGGGCGGGTAGTAGGCCATGTTGCGGCTGGTGCGCTGGATGTCCGCACCGTCACCGAGCAGCCCCTCGCGGATGTAGTGGCGGATCGTGGGCGCACTGACGCCCGAGCGCTCGGCCAGCTCGCTCATCTTCAGGAGCGAGTCGGGCACGCTCATGCCAGAAAGGAGTCTTGCTTTGCCGCTTCGGGCTGCCCTGCCACCGCCCCCTGCGCGATCAGCTCGGCGATCCGCTCATCGTCGTAGCCGGCGGCGCGCAGCACCTGCTCGGTGTGCTCGCCCAAAGCGGGGCCAGGAAGCCGGTTGTGCTCACCGGGGGTGCGGCCGAGCTTGACCGGGATGCCGAGTTGGCGCACACCGCCGTCGACACCCGGTTGATCGAGCGCCACGACCATCTCGCGCTCACGAACCAGCTCCGATGCGAGAGCCTCGTCTAGCTCCAGCACAGGCTCAAGGCAACAGTCGTGTTCGCCGGCGAATTGCTCCCACTGGGCGCGTGTGCGCGCCTTGAAGATGTCGCTGACCTGTGTGTGCGCGTCAGAGCCTGGTTTCTCGAACTGCTTGCCGATCAGCTCCTCCTGCCCGACGCCAGTGCACCATGCCTGCCAGAACTTCGGCTCGAGCGCTCCCAGCGTCACCCAGCCATCGGCGCACTGATACGGGCGGTAACAGATCACCGAGCCCGCCAGCAGCTGCTCACCGCGACGGGGAACGACGCCGTCGGCGAGATACTGGCCGGCAACCATCGCCAGCCAGGAGAGCGCGCCGTCCGCCATCGAGATATCGACGAATTGACCCTCGCCGGATCCAGACTGACCGGACCCGCCGTCGCGCTCGCGTAGCGCAGCCATGATCCCGAACGCCGCCATCAGCGCCCCGCCGCCAAGGTCGGCGATCTGGCCTGCGGCCTGGGTGGGTTGACCGCCAACCTCCTCAGCTTCTCCGCTGAGCCCGAGCAGGCCGATCAAGCCGAGGTAGTTCATGTCGTGCCCGGAGGCGTCGCGCTTGGGTCCTGTCTGCCCGTAGCCGCTGATGGCGCAGTAGACGATGCCTTGGTTCTCCTCGCGCATACGCTTGTAGCCGACGCCGAGACGATCGAGTACGCCCGGGCGGAAGGACTCGAGCACAACGTCGTATTCACGCACGAGCCGCAACAGCACCTCGCGTCCACCCTCGCTCTTCAGATCGATCCGGATCGAGCGCTTGTTGCGGTTCAGCGACAGGAACAGAGCCGACTTGGCGCTGTCCTCGGCGCCATCGTAATAGGGAGGAGCCCAGCGGATGTAGTCGCCCTGGCCGGTGTCCTCGACCTTCAGCACCTCGGCGCCGAAATCGGCCAGCAGCAGCGAGCAGAAGCCCCCGGGCAGCAGCCGCGAGAGGTCGAGCACGCGGATGCCCTCCAGCGGCAATCCCATCACACGCTCCGCGATGTCTCGAACATGCGCACCGCGCGAATCATCAGGCGATCCCGAGCAGTCCGCGCGCCTCGGCCACGGTGGCGGGCCGGCGGCCGACGTCTTCGGTCATCTTACGCGCCTGGGCGATCAGGTCGCCGTTGGAGCGCGCCATCGAACCGTCCGGCAGGTACAGGTTGTCCTCGACGCCGGCGCGGATCGAGCCGCCGAGCGTCAGCGCAGTGGCGATCAGCATCCACTGGTCGCGGGAGATGCCGATCACCCCCCAGTGATGTTTGACGTGCCCGCCCCCCGGGATCTCGCCGATGTTCTCGACCATCGCCGCCAGGTTGCCCGGCGTCGGGGGTATGCCGCCAACTACCCCCATCACGCAATCGACATGAAGGGGGGCCTTCAGCACTTCCATGTCCACCAGTGGTGTGAGCGAGCCGACGTGGCCAAGGTCGAAGCACTCGTGCTCGGGCTTGATACCCAGCTGATTCATTGCCTGCAGCAGCTCGATGATCTCCTCGAACGGGTTCTGGAAGACCATCTTGAAGACGAAGTCTTTGCGCGAGCGCGAGTACTTGGCGTAGTTCATCGAGCCCATGTTCAGCGCGGCGACTTCGGGGCGGCAGGCGCGCAGGTACTCGACGCGCTTGGCTATCGGAACGCCGATCGTGCCCGTCGAGTAGTTGATGATCACGTCGTCCACGGTGCCGCGAATCGCCTCGGTGATCGCAGAGAAGTCCTCGATCTCATAGGAAGGTGTGCCATCGGGCTTGCGGGCGTGAATGTGAATCATCGACGCCCCCTCATCCACAGCCCGCTTGGCCTCTGCGCCGTACTCCTCGGGCGTGTAGGGGATCGCTGGGCACTGCTCGCGGTTGGCGATCACACCGGATATGGAGCAGGTGATTACGACAGGGTCATCGAGACTCATAGGGTCCCTCCGAGTTGCAAATCCGATGGGTTCATACCGGCACGACGCCGGACTTCTTCCAAGGCCGCTCGACCTTCTTGCCCTCGGCCATCTCCAGGCCGCGGCAGATCGTCGCGCGCGTCTCGCGCGGGTCGATCACGTCGTCGACCAGGTCGTTGCCGGCGGCGATGTAGACGTCGAACATCTTTTTGAAGTTCTCAATCAGCTCGGCCTTCTTGGCCTCGGGATCCTCGGCGGCATCGACCGCCTTGCGGAAGGCGATCTCAACGACCCCCTCGGCCCCCATTACGCTGATCTCCGCAGACGGCCAGGCGACGATCAGGTCGGGCTCATAGGCACGACCGCACATCACGTAGTAGCCGGCGCCATAGGCCTTGCGCGTGATCACGGTCAGCTTCGGCACCGTTGCATTGGCTACGGCGTAGAGCATCTTGGCGCCGTGGCGGATGATCCCTTCGGCCTCGACCTTGGTGCCGACCATGAAGCCGGGCACGTCCTGGATGAACACAAGCGGTATGCCGAAGGCATTGCAGAGGTTGACGAAGCGCGCGGCCTTATCGGCGGAGTTGTTGTCGAGGATGCCTCCGAGCTGCTTGGGCTGGTTGGCGACGATGCCGGCGGGGCGGCCGCCGAAGCGGGCGAAGCAGGTGATGATCGTCCTTGCCCACTGGCCCTTGATGTCGAGGATCTCGCCGTCATCGACGATCCGCTCGATCACCTCGTACATGTCGTAGGGCTTGCGGTTTGACTCGGGCAACACGTCGAGCAGCTCCTCGTCGGCGCGCTCGATCGGATCGCTGAGGGCCCGTAGGGGCACCGGCGCTTCGCAGTTCTGCGGCATGAACGATAGGTATTGCTTGATGCGCTCGATGCACTCCTCGTCAGAGGCGACTTCCATGTCCCCCACCCCGGACTTGCGGCAATGCACGCGCGAGCCGCCCAGTTCCTCTTGGGTGACGTCCTCTCCGACGGCGGCGCGCACCAGATGCGGTCCCGCCAGTGCCATCGACCCTCTGCCCTTGACCATCGGCACGAAGTCGGCCAGTCCGGGGATGTAGGCGGTCCCGGCTGCACAGGGTCCCATCAGAGCCGCGACCTGCGGGATGACGCCGCTCATGATCACCTCCTCACGGAACAGGTGGCCGGAGCCGGCGAACATCGCACCGGCGGCCTCCTGCACGCGGGCGCCGGCGGAGTCAAGCAGCCACACGAACGGGATGCGCTTGGTCAAGGCGAGCTCGCGCAGGCGCGTGACCTTGAACTCGCCGGTCATGCCCATCGAGCCGGCCATCACCGTGAAGTCGTATGCGCACACTGCCACCAGCCGCCCGTCCACCTC
>DASTPN010000178.1:0-4584 GCA_035719985.1 Solirubrobacteraceae bacterium
ACGTGACCGGCGAGCAAGCCGCGCTCGCGTAGCATCGCCACGGTGCGCGAGCGGCTCCCGGGCAATGCACCTCCGGGCGTCTGTACGAAGCCGAGGCGAGCGTCCGGATGCTGCTCTGAGAACGCGAAGGCCACCGCGGCCAGTTGTCCATGCAGGCCGAGCACGGCCACCGGTCGCTCTATGGGCAGATCGAGCGTCTCGCCCTCCACCGGCTCTACCGCGTGTTGCAGGCTCGAGTAGTTGAGCTTCATCACATGGGCGCCGGGTGATCCCTCGCCGCCCAGACCACGGGTGAGGTTGACATGCAGGATGTCAAAGCCACCCGAGCCGAGCCCCAGGTCGAGCGCCTGCACGTTGACGATTACCTCATCCGCGACCTGGCAGAGACCGTGCAGTGAGACATCGGCGATCGCCGGGCGACGGGTCCCATCATCCAACTCAACGACCAGCTCCTGCTCCGCGGCGTGAGCAAGGTTGGTCTGAAGGACCGTAGCTTTGCGTAGCTTCAGCATGCTCGCTGCAAGCTACAGATCAGAATGAGAATCGGGCGCCGGGCCGGACGGCGAGAGACCGCGCAGTCGCTCCGGCGGGCCGATCCATTCGACGTCGATGTCGACGTCGCATTCGCTCTCGGGCAGGTTGGCAAGCTCGTGGGCACGCTCGATCAACTTGGCGGCCAGCTCGCGTGCCGCGGGCTCCTCGGCAAGCTTGAAACGTACCCGCAAGGTCAGCCCCGGCTCGCTGGAGCCGGGCTGTGTGAGCGGCGAATCCGCGTTCACGAGCGTCCGACGAGGGTGCTCTCGGACGGCTCGCGCCGCGCCGCGCGCTCGAGCGCCGCCGCGACAAAGCTTCGAAACATCGGAGCTGGGCGCTCCGGGCGCGACTTGAACTCGGGGTGAAACTGCGAGGCCACGAAGAAGGGATGCTCGTCGAGCTCAACCGCCTCGACCAGCCGCTCGTCAGGCGATGTCCCGGCGACGCGCAGACCGGCGCTCTGCAGCCGCTTGCGCAACAGGTTGTTGACCTCATAGCGGTGGCGGTGGCGCTCATAGACCACGGCCTCCCCGTAGATCTCGCGCATCTTCGAGCCCTCGTGCAGCTTGATCGGGTCTGCCCCCAGCCGCATCGTCCCGCCGAGGTCGGCGACCTCCTTCTGCTCTGGGAGCAGATCGATCACGGGGTAGGGAGTCTCGATGTCGAACTCGGTCGAGTTGGCGCCGTCCATCGCGGCGACGTGGCGGGCGAACTCGGCCACGGCGATCTGCATGCCCAGGCATATGCCCAGGTATGGGATCTGTCGCTCACGGGCAATCCGCGCTGACTGGACCTTGCCCTCGATCCCGCGGCCGCCAAAGCCTCCCGGGATAAGGATGCCGTCGGCTCCTTCCAGTAGTGCACGAGCGGTTTGACGGTCCTCCTCGCTTCCACTCGCTCCATCCTCGAGTCGCTCCGAGTCGACCCAGTCGATGTGCACGCGGCTCCCCTGTAGCGCCGCCGCATGGCGCAGCGCCTCTGAGACCGACAGGTAGGCGTCCTCGAGCTGCACGTACTTGCCAACCAAGGCGATCCGCACCGTTCGCTTCGCTTCGGCGGCCAGGTCGATCGACTGCCGCCACTTGGCGAGGTCTGGCTCGGGGGCTTCAGCGCCGAAGTGGTCGAGTATGAAATCGTCGACGCCCTGCTCGCGGAATGTGAGCGGCACCTTGTAGATGTTGTCCACGTCGCAGGCCGAGACGATCGCGTCGGCAGGAAGGCTTGCGAACAGCGCGATCTTCTTGCGAATCTCCTGCGAGAGCAGACCCTCCGAGCGGCACATCAGCATGTCCGGGGCGATTCCGATCCGGCGCAGCTCGTTGACGGAGTGCTGGGTGGGCTTTGTCTTCAGCTCGCCGGCGTGGCCGATATAGGGAACGAGCGTCAGGTGGATGAACATGCAGCGGCGACGTCCCACGTCTACGGGGAACTGACGGATCGCCTCCAGGAAAGGCAGCGACTCGATGTCGCCGACGGTGCCGCCTATCTCGGTGATCACGTAGTCGACGTCTGCGGACTCGGCGATCAGCGCGATCCGCTGCTTGATCTCATCGGTGATGTGCGGCACTACCTGCACGGTGCCGCCGAGATAGTCGCCGCGGCGCTCGCGGCGGATGACCGTGTCATAAATGCCGCCGGCGGTGACATTGGAAGCACGACTGGTGTTGGCGTCGGTGAAGCGCTCGTAGTGGCCGAGGTCGAGGTCGGTCTCGGCGCCGTCCTCGGTGACGAACACCTCCCCGTGTTGATATGGGGACATCGTGCCGGGATCGACGTTGATGTAGGGGTCGAACTTCTGCAAGCCGACGCTCAGCCCGCGAGAGACGAGCAGCCGCCCGATCGACGCTGCCGCTATGCCCTTGCCGAGCGAGGAGACCACACCGCCGGTGACGAAGATGAACCGGGTCTTGGCCGGGGGCTGTGCGTGGCGGTCAGCGTGGGGTGTGCTCATCAAGAGGGTCTGCCGAGGCAGTCTAGATGGCGCAGCAGCGGCAAGCGCTCGACCAGTTCTGAGATCGACTGAAACTCCGCAAACAGCGCGATCGCAAGCAGCAGCACGAGCGCAACTGCCTGCCCAACGCTTGCAAGCGTCAACACCAACCACAGGCCCGCCAGTGCACCAAGGACGCTCGCGCCCGTATCGCCGAGCATCGCCTGTTCGCGCAGGTCGTAGTAGCCGGCGACGAGCGCCGGCCCGAGGAACAGGCCGAGTGTGAATAGCACACGCGTTCCTGCAGCGATCGTGAGCCCGACGCCGAGCAGGACGAGGGTCTTGATCGCGCGTCCTGGCCGCAGGTCGAGCAAGTTAAAGAGATGCGTGGCAAGTACGAGCACCGCGCTGCTGAGCAACCAGCGGCCCGTCGACAGCGACAGCGTGGAGAGCACGTAGAGCGCCAGCCCGAGCGTGCCGAGGGCCTTTATGGCTCCGGTGGAGACTTGCCCGCGGCGCAGAGCGAGCGCGTGCGCGCGCCAGCCACGCGGTGCGCCGGCAAGGGTTAGCCCAAACGCATCGTCGAACAGGCCGAGCACGGCGATGCCGAGCACATAGACCGCGGCACTCAGCGTTTCAGAGTGAAATACCGCCGCGACATCAAGCCGCTGCAGCGGCACCAGCACGAGCAAAGCGATCGCCGCCGAGACCACGATCAGCAGGCCCCCCGGGAATGGCAGCGGAAGCTCGCGATAGTTGACGCGAACGTGGCCGTGCGCTCGCAACTGTGCCAGCATGCCCGGCGCCAGCGCCAAGGCCACGAGGGCGGCTACCGGAAGCGCCAGCACGTGCACGAGGAGAAGATCGTTCTCACGGATGCCCCGTGGCGCCGACCGGGGCGCTCGCCGCCGAGGGAAGCTGCGCGTCCGCGCTTGACTTGCGACCAAAGGCGCCGCGGTAGCCGGCCAGCGCAAACGCCAGGGCGGCGCGGCCGCCCACGTTCTCGATGTCATCGACGCTCGAGAGCCCTTCGTCCTTGTACCACGGCACTTGCGAAGGTTTGGTGCCGCTCGTCTCCACGCCCACCGCTGAGACGCCCTCCGCCTCTATGCCGGCGATCAGGCCCGACTCGAGTTCGTGCGTCTGACGCGTGGCTTGCGAGTTCATCCCGGTCGGCTCGCTTCGCATCACGACGACACCTTCAAGCCCCCCGAGCTGACCGTCGTAGGAGCTCAGTAGCTTCGATCGGGCATGTTCGATCAGCCGACCGCCTGCGACCAGCTCGCGTCCGATGCGCACTGCGAAATGGCGGATGAGCTTGGCTTCAGAGGCGGAGCCGGCGCCGGGAGCGCCTGCCGAGGCGATACCAAGCGCGGCCGCCTGCGGCGGCTCTCGCACCGCGACGAGCGACTTGACTTCACCGCCGGCCTGCTTGACGGCGTCCTGCACGAGCGAGTCGACTTCGTTTGAGGATTCGCCCAAGAACACGATCCCCACGGACCTGCTGGCCAACAGGTCGTGGACGGCCAATGGCCAGAAGGACGTGACCAGGCTTTGCTGTTCTGCGAGCTGCTGGCCGGCCACTTCGAGGTTGCGCTGAGATTGGCGGACTTCACCACGAAGGTTGTGCACCAACCCGTCCTGAGCCGAGGAGACGAGACTCGAATCGCCGATCGCCACGCCGACCAGTACTCCGACCGCGAGAGCGCACAAAACCGCAGCCAGCGAGAGTGCGTGGTAGCGGAAATCGAGCATCGCCGCGCAACCATAAAGCTTCTTCGTACGGTCAAAGCCCCAGTTTGGAGAGCAACAGTTCCAGCAGGTCGCGCAGTAGCGGCGTGCTCAGGACGATCGCGACGATCGCCGCCAGGCCGGCAAAGACGACCACCAACAGCGGCGCCAGGCCCGGCAGTGGGCGGTACAGGCGGCTGACTCCCTTGGCGTCGATCAGGATCTCACCTACGCGCAGTCGCGTCAGGAACGTGGAGGACATGCCCCGCCGGTCGCGATCGAGGAACTCGACGAGGTTAAACTGCGCTCCCACGGTCACGATCAGCCGTGCTCCCTTCTCGGCCGCGATCAGCATCGCGACGTCCTGGCTCATCCCGGGCGCGGGCACG
>DASTPN010000179.1:0-7148 GCA_035719985.1 Solirubrobacteraceae bacterium
GTGACCTTCACGGCGTTGGCTACAGCGTCAACGCCCGCCTCCAGAGACTTGCGCGCCTCAGAGCTGTACTTGAGTTCCTTGTGAGCCATATTCCTCAGATCTCCTTATGCGACCTTGGCGAGGACGTCGGACTCGCGCAGAACGAGCAACTCCTCGCCGTCGACCTTGATCTCGGTTCCGCCGTACTTGCTGTAAAGGACCTCGTCGCGCTCGGCGACGTCGAGTGGGATACGTTTGCCGTCGTCGTCGATCTTGCCGTCGCCAACAGCCAGGACCTTGCCCTTCTGCGGCTTCTCCTTGGCGGTGTCGGGCAGGACGAGACCGCTAGCGGTCGTCTCCTCCTCCTCGATCGCCCGCACGATCAGACGATCGCCCAGGGGCTTGAGTTTCATGCTGTGAGACCTCCGTTTGAGAGATGTGCTTCGGTGTGGTTTCCCGCCCACTGGAGCGACGAGAGTCCCGCGACTGGCAGTCTCGTGGGGAGAGTGCCAACGATTAGGGAATATATAGCGCAGTTTTGCCGCGGAGGTGGCCAGCCTGCCACCAGCCAGCCTGAAGTAGACCTATCAGGATGTCGGCGCGGCGCCGCCGGCGACCAGCCGCTCGACCTCACGGCCGCGGTCGGTTAGCAGCCAGGCGTTGGGAGCGCCACGAACCTGTCCCGCCCCACCATTCTCGATCAGGCCCAGCCGCTCGAGCCGGCTGAGCAGCTTTGAGATCTGACCCTGGTCCTCGATCCCGGCATCAAAGCCCACCTTGCGGTTCGACGAGCCCGGGCTGGCAGCGATCGCCAGCAGCACACGGACGGTGCGATAAGTCAGGCGCATCTCCAGGTCGCGTAGCGGGTCGCGGCGGCCGGCAGGCGGTCGCTCGCGCGCGGATGGGACAGGACGTGCGCCCTCCTTCTGCGCGGCGCCCGGCCCCAGGTAGGGAAGCACGATCATCCCCATCAACGGCCCGGTCAATTCCAGCAGCGAATCGCTCGGCTGGCCGATCAGGCGTGCGTGTAGCACCGAGAGCACACCGCCGACCACGCCCTCGGCGGTCAGCGGCGGCAGCGCCTTAGAAGCTTTCGGTTCAGAGCGACCTTCGTCGACCAGGACGGTCAACTGGTCGACTACCCGCATCCGCCGCTCGTGGATGCGCGAGCCGGCTCCGAGCGTCTCGACGATGCACAGCCTGCCCATCGCCGGCTCCTGCGCCAGGAATTCCAGCAGACCCACAAGTCCAGTTCTGACGCGCTCGCGCCAGCGCTGCTTAGGGTCGTAGTCGAGCAGCACGTATTCGCGGGCTCGCTCGATCGAGCGCTCAAACGCCGCGATGAAGCAGTCCTCGAAGTCCTCGAAGACTTCGTAGAAGGTCCTACGCGATACCCCAGAGCGAGCGACGACATGGGCAACAGTCGATTCCGCACGGGTTCGCTCTGAGACCACATCGATCATCGCGGAGATCATGCGCGCACGCTGAATCTCTGTGACGTGCCCACGGGCGCCGACAGAGACTTGCCCGTCGCGTGTGGGGGCGCTGCTCGCGGCGGCGGCGCGGGGTTGGCGGGATTGGCGCTTGGCTGGCATGCAGAGATGGAGATGGGTCGGCTTGCAGAAATGGAGATGGGTCGGCTTGTTCTCGCGCGTGCTCGGCAGGCGCCGAGCGAGCCACGGCAGCTCGCGCGATGTGTGTCTTGCGCGACAAGAAATGCTGCGGCTTGGCGGCCTTTTTTTCATCCCCTGTTTCCCATTGGAATGCCAAAGACCAGAATGCGTCGTATTGTCTGCGGCAGCCTGCGGGCTGCGTGCGGCCCGTCGAAAAGGCTCGGAGCTTCTAGTTTTGAGCGCCGCCGAAGCCCTTCATGGCTTCGGTCATGCCGGGCGGCGTCTCGAGAATCTGCGAGAAGCGTACGACCGTCACGGTGTCTTGCACCGATACCTCACGGCCGTAGATCTGTTCGAGGAACTTGATCAGTTCCTCGTGGCGACGAAACTCCGGGTTGTCGTGCTTGATGTCCCGTGGCGAGAGCTCGGAGACCTTCATCACCTCGACCTGATCGATGACCGCTTCGAAGATCCGCTCACGCGGGGAGTACTGGTATCCGATCGTCACCAACACCGCCTGATTCTTGCGGTACTTACCGGACTTGTCGCCAAGCCTGATCGTCGCCGTCTTGCGGCCCTTCTTGAGCTCGTCGGCGAAGATCGTCGAGTAGAAGTTGAGGACTTGCACGAGCGGCAGGCTACCGGTCTTCGGCGGCGATAGCCAGCGCGCGCTCGAGCATCCCACGCTCGCCGGGGTAGGTGAGCTCATCGCGTGCTTGCTCGACGTCTAGCCAGCGCGCCTCGAGCACCTCGTCGTCGTGGTCTGCGACGTCACCGTCGAGGTAGCTGAACAGGAAGAAATGGACGCTCTTGGATATACGCTCCCCTTTGCGCACATACCAGTAGCGGACCTCGCCGATGGGCGCCACCATCTCGGCGCGCACTCCTGTCTCCTCGAGCACCTCTCGCCTCGCCGCCTGCTCGGCGGTCTCCTCGCCGTCGAGGTGACCCTTCGGCAGCGCCAGCACGAGCGAGCCGTCGGCCGCCCGCCGCGTCGGCACGATCACAAGCACGCGCCCTTCATGCAGGACGACCCCGCCGGCAGAGACCTCTCGCTTGGTACCCCGGCCTGAACGAGCCTGCTTGGGGCTACGCGCCGAACGAGATGGCTTAGAAGACATAGCCCTCAAGCGCCGCGGGATCGTGCACGATCAACCGGCCGCGCCCTTGGGAGATGACCCCAGCACGCTCGAGTACCGCCAGGAAGCGAGACGCGGACTCACGCGAAGAGCCGGCGAGCTTGGCCAAGTCAGCCTGCGTGGCCGTCACCAACACCTCCCGAGGAGGCACGCCGGCCGCTATTGCCTCGGCAACCAGGTCATGCAGCACGACCGCTACACGACTTTGGACGGTCTGGAAAGACTGTCTGGCAAGGCGCTCGTTGGTGTCTCTCAGTCGGCGGCCCAGTGCGATCACAAGCCGCACGGAGATCTGCGGATGCTCGACCATCAGTCGCCGCATATCGGGTCCGAGCACAGCGACGACCTCTGTGTCCTGCACAGCCTCAACCGTGGCCGAGCGAAGCTCATCCTCGAACATCGCCAGCTCCCCGAAGATGTCGCCCGGCCCGAAGTCCGCCAGCGTGATCGTACGACCATCGGGATGCTCGCGCACCGCCCGGGCACGGCCAGAGCGCACGATGTAGCAAGTGTCGCTGGCATCGCCCTCCCGAAAGACGACTTGACCCGCCTCAAACGCGCGCGGCACAGCCAGCGCGGCGACGCGCTCCAGATCTTCGGGATCGAGCGTCGCAAACACAGGCACGCGCCCAAGCAGCTCGACAATCTCCGCCTCCCTCACCGGAGCCATGCTCAGGAGATATCACAGCTACGTCAAATCGACCTTCAATTCAGCCGCCAGCGGCTATCTTCAATTAGATGGGGCCTGCAAAGTTGATCGTGCCAATGGTGCTGGCGGCGGCGTTTGCGCCGGCGTCGATGCACGCACTCGAACGCTCGCGTGCCTTGTGGGCAACCGTGGACGTTTGCAGTCCTTCCGACCAGCCCAACTTCGTCGGCATCCGCGGCTCGATGCCAGGCGACGGTCACACCGGCGACGTGATGTATATGCGCTTTCGCATCCAGTACCAGGAAACTACGAGCCACAAGTGGGTAGACGTGGCAAAGGGCGCCGACTCGGGATTCGTGAAGGTTGGATCGGCCGGTGTCGCCCGCCAGGACGGGCAGAGCTTTCGCTTCGTCATCGGCCCACAGGCATTCACACTGCGCGGGTACGTGACGTTTCAGTGGCGCCGCGGTCATAACGTGCTCGGGACGGCAAGCAAGGTGACCCAGGCCGGCCATGCCAGCCTGGTCGGGGCCGACCCCAAGAACTACAGCGCCGCAACCTGTAAGCTCAGCTGAGCAGTAGCCTTGGGTCGTTGCTGATGATCCCGTCGACGCCGAGTTCAGTGAGCTTGGCGATGCGCTTGGCGTCGTCCACGGTCCACACGTACAACTCGCCCCCGGCGCCGCGGACCGCTCGCAGCAGGGCAGGCGTGACCACACGCCAGTGAGCCATGATCGCGTCGACGGCGCCACACGCAATCGCCGCGCGAGCGCGACGGGGCAGCAGCGCACGATAGCCGGTCAGGGCTGCGAGTGCGGGGATCGCCATCAACAGGTCGCCGGTGTAGTCACGCCGCACCCGCGGCACCGACCAGCCCAAACGTAGCGAGGGCTCGGCGGCGCGTACTCGTGCCAGAGCAGAGGGATACATGCCACTGACGAGCGTACGATCGATCAGCCCTGCATCGCGCAGGGCATCGACCACCCGCAGCTCATAGCCGGGGATCTTCACGTCGAGGTCAACCTGAACTGAAGCAAATGCCGGTCCGGACAGATGATCGAGCGCCTGTTCCAGCGACAGTGGCGTGCGCGAGCCCAGATCCTCATAGTCGTGGGCGACAAACAGGTCGCCGCTCCCGTCGATGCGAGCGCTGAGCACGTCGAACTCGATCATGTCGACATCCAACGCCAGAGCCGCGTCGAAGCTCTCCAGAGTGTTGCCCTGGACGAGATGCGCTGCGCCCTTGTGCCCGACCCGCAGTGGGCGCGAGCGCACACGGGCAGCCTCATCTACAGCCACTGAGCCAGCATAGAGACGGCACCAACCAAGCGCCCGCCTCTAACCAGGCTGATGCAACTAGGCGCTTAGGAGGCCGCCAGCTGGCGGCGGCCGGCGCTCGCGGCTTCGATCGATTCGACCGCTCGTCGCGAGCCAATGTACGGCGCCAGGATCAGGAATGTGAGGTGATCGACCAGGCATGGCAGATAGCGCAGGCGGTCGTGCGGCGCATAGCTGGCAAGGATCGCCCAAATCGCTCCGATGATCGCCTCGCCGGCGATCTTCGGAGCGCGTTCTGGATCGGGAACGCGTGCGGTCATCACATTCAGGAAGCCGTCGAGCAAGCCGCTGACGCGGTGCACGATGCCATCGCCGGCTTCAAAGAGGTCGATGAACGACAGCTTCACCAGACCCGGGTGCGCGGCGCAGTAGCCGATCAGCGCCTCTACGCCTTTGTGAACGCCATCAGCCCAGTCGCCATCGCCGCGGGTGGAGCGCAACACAGCGTCATGAGCTTCCGCGGCGAACTCGTCGACCACCGCCAGCAGACACTCCTGCTTGTTAGTGAACTCGCGGTGGAAGGCTTCTGTGGAAACCGCGGCTGCGCGCGCGATCTGCGCGTCGGTGATGTTCGTGTAGCCCTCCTCGAGCGCCAGCTGCACCATCGCGTCCATCACCACCGAACGCCTGTCCTCGCGTGTCAAGAAGCGAGCGCGTTTGACCACCATCCGCGGCGCGCCGGTCGAGCCGAGTGTGCGCAGGCGGGTAACGACAGGCGAGCGGTAGGAGCTGATCCAGTCGAGTAGTTCGTCGGTCAGAACGGCCAGCTCGGCCTCACGACCTTCGCGCAAGCGTCGCATCACGACAAAGCGCACGCCTCCGACGATCGCCCGTGGCGCAAGCGGCGGCAGCGCGATCTTGTCAGGCGTCAGCGCAAAGCCGGTCGCCACCACCCGCTCGAACGCCGTCGCCGTACGCTGCATCCGTTCGTGTCCGCGCGCGCCGATGCCAGATGACTCCACCAGCACCAGGTAGGCGCCGCGTGGGTCTGAGGAGATGCCCTCCAGGAACACTTTGCAGGCACCGTAGAGACGGTTGGCCCAGCCACGCTCGGACAGCCACGCCTTCAGGACCCGCTTGCGTGCGCCGGCAACCAACGCGTCATACGTGGCCAGGAAGCAGTCTTCCTTGTTGGAGAACTGCTCATAGAACGCCCGTCGCGAGACGCCGGCCAGGGCGATCACGTGAGCGACGCTGGTGCCTGCATAGCCGCGCTGGTAGACGGACTCGACCATGCCACCGTATAGACGGGCGCGCTGATGGCGAGCGACCTGCTCGCGGGCCATCCCGTGCGGACCGTGCGGCAGCCGTTTGTACAGTGGCGCTAGCTCCTCATAGCCCTCCTCACAGTTCTCCTCGGACTGGCTCTCCGAGTCGCCTGCGTCCAAGCCCAACCGCTCCCGCGACGCTTGCGCGGTCGGATTCTTCAGGAGCTCAGTCAGCGGCGATGGGCTGCTCAAGCGATCAGGCCTGGCATCCCCATCTGTTCCACTCATCCCCATTATTCGGCACGATAATTCAGCGCTAAACTATTGGCAAGCCTTTGATCTGGCGTTCATCGGCAATGTTTCCGACTCAGTTGCGAGTATCCATCAATTGTGGTCAGGAGCTTTCAGGCGCGTAGCGTGAGCCGTCGCGGTCCCTGTCGGAAACCAAGATCCACAAGTACCTGCTCGAGCTCTGAGCCGATCGCCGGCGCACCGTCGATGCGCTCGAGCGCCACGGCGCCGATCCGCCCGGCGCGCACGGCGTCGGCCAGCGCCCGCAGCGCCAGCTCGACGTGACTTGGCTCATCGACCGATCGCGCCGGATCATTCTCCAGCCTGAGAATGCCACGGCCCCCTCGCTCCAGATAGAGCACCGGCTCAGCGTCCACCGATACCACGTAGGAACCGGCCACTCGGGCCGGTCCTCTAGCGCCATCGCGGCGAGGCCACGGCAACGCGGCGCCATAGGGTTGAGCGGGGTCTACAGCCGCCAAAACCTGTGTACGCGGCTCACCCTGCCGGCGTGTAGCCCGCAGCCGCTCAACTGCGCCTGGCAGGGCGAACTGTGCACCCCCGAGACCCTCCACGAAATAGCCGCGGCGGCACACTCCCAGCGTCTCGAGCTCGGTAAGCGACGGATACAGAGCCGAGAAGCCTCCTGATACTCCCTCGGCCAGCACCTGCTCGCGCGTGAGCACTCCATAGCGCTCAAGCAACAGCTCCGCGAGCGCTCGACGTTGCGCGCGTGGATCCTCGCCGGCGGCGAAGATCGATGCGGTCAGCGACCAGCGTCCCTGTACCGATCCGGCCGGTGAGCGGCCACCGCGCAAAGCCGGGGGGCTGAAGCGGCGCCGGGCGCTGCCACGAGCGCTTGCTCGAGCGCTCGTGCGCGAGACCGTCAAAGCAAGTCGCGGAGCGCGCAACGGCGCGAAGGCGTCGTTAG
>DASTPN010000180.1:0-21789 GCA_035719985.1 Solirubrobacteraceae bacterium
GACGGCGACGCTGAGCTCCGAGCGCGGGTCGGTGGCGGGATCGCGCGCGACGTAGTCGGGATCCTTGCGCGTGTCGGGCACGAGCGCTGTTACACCCGACCGCGCGACGCGGCCATTGACACCCTCGTGAAGGGGCTGCTCGACCAGCAGGAACTCAGTCATCACCTCGGCCAATGCACCGCGGCCGGCGATCAGGCGTAGGACGCCGTCTTCATCCAAGCGCTGCACCGCGGCCAGGTAGAAAGCAAACGTCTCGTGCAGCTCATCAACGACCAGCCTGGCCATCTGCTCAGGGTCGCGGGTCGCCGCAAGCTTGGCCGTCAGCCGAGCGGCCGCCCGTAGTTGCGAGCGCAGATAGGCAAGCTCTCCGGCAGCCGCGACCTGCCGCACGCGCTCGTCGGCACGGTGACGGCGCAACGCCTCGGCGCGGCGAGCCAGCTCCCGCCGGCCGGCGGGTCGCGGGGGCTTTGCCGTCAGCTCACGCACGCCTGCTTAATCGACAACGGGGTCGCTTAGCTTGAGGCGTCGGCTCAGATATCCCGCAGCGGATCCTCTGCGTATGCCTCGACCTCGCCACCGCCGGCACGGAAGGCGGCAACGCGAGCACGGCCGTCGCGCACAAGTGCGCGTGCCTGCTCGCGCTCATGAGGGGCGAAGAAGCGCGTCGCCAGCAGCAGCGCCGGAACGAATGCCAGCCACAGGATTCGCAACGCCAAGCCGACCACACCGCTGGTCGGCAACAGCAACTCGCCCGAGACAGCCACTGTTGCCAGGATGGCTGCAACCTGGCCGAGCCGACGCCATTCGAAGTCGACGGCGAACACACCCCTGGTGAGTATGTGCATGACCGCCACCATCGCCACGTATGCCCCACACAGGGCGATCCCGGCGCCGGCTATACCCAGGCCGAGACCGCCGCTCGGGACGAGCACCACCAACAGCACTACGTTCACCGCCAAGCCGGCGGCGGCCGCGGGGATGTTGCGCTGTGTGACACGGGCACGGCCGGTGATCACGATCATCACCTGGTAGAGGCCGTACAGCGTCCAGCCCAGCGCTAGCCAGGGCAGCGCGGAGTGTGCGCCGAAGTATTCGGGCGCGGAGAGCAGCCGCACGAGCCAGCGCCCGAGCAGCGCCACCGCCGCGACGACGACGCCGGTGGCAAGCACGAAGTAAGTGGTGACGATCGAATACAGGCGCGAGGCCTCGGCGTCGCTGTCGATCGAATAGGCAAGCGGCGGCCATGCGTACTGGAAGCCGCGCACGAACACAAACACGACCGTCGCCAGCTGCACGGCGATCGAGTACTCCCCGGCGGCGGCGTGGCCGACGCCGCGGAACAGGTAGAAGCGGTCGACCACCTGTAGCGCGTACACGCTGGCGTCGGCAGGCACCGTCGGCAGGCCGAAGCCGAGCATCGCCTTCAGGTCGTCCCAGTGGACGCGCAGTGAGAAGCGCCGGCGCAACAGCCACCACAGGCCGAGCACCGTGATCGCGGTGGCGCCGAAGTTGCCGAGCAGTAGCCCGCGCGCTTCCTGTCCGGCGAATACCACCAGCACGATCGTGAAGGTCACAGTCATCGCCACGTTCGCGCCCGAGGCCCACATGTAGGCGCGGGCACGCTCGTCCACACGCAGCTGCGCATAAGCCATCTCGATGTTGGTGAATGCCCACAGGCCGAGAATCGCGCAGTCCATCAGCGGCACGTCTTCGAAGCCGAGGATCAGCCGCGACAGATCCCCGGAGAAGACGACCGCGATCAACGCCGCCAGCGTCGTCGTCCAGGCGATTGTGGCAGTCGCTGTGCGCGCGATCCGCGCTCGGCGCAGCGGGTCCTCGTCGGTGAAGTAGAAGCGCACAAACGCCTCGCCGACACCCAGGCGCAGCAGGATGCTCGCCAGGATCACCGCTGTCAGCAGCGTGTTGTAGGCGCCATAGCCGCCGCTCGTCACATGCCGCGTGTACAGCGGCAGAGTGACCACCGCGAATCCCTTCGCGACTATTTCCGCCGCCTGGTAAGCGGCGCCGGTTGTGACCAGACGCCTCAGGTAGTCGCGCACGCCAGCTCGTCCTCCACCGCAGCCGGCGCGCGCGCGAACGACAGCGCCACCCCGACGCCGAGCAGGGTCCAGGTGATCGGGTCCTCGAGGAAGTCGGCGTAAACCCAGGTATGCAACACCAGCGCGGCGAAGCCGGCGGCGAGCGCGATACGCGGTGGCGAGCGGCCCGCGCCCGCGAACATCGTGAGCAACGCGATCACGACAAGCGCCGCGTACAGCGCCAGGCCGACGATCCCCTGCTCGGCGGCGACGGTTATCGGGATCGTGTGCGAGGCACTCGTTGCGTTCTGGGCGGTGCCGTCGCCGTGGCGCTTGTACTCGGTTTCAAACGATCCCGACCCGAACCCCTGCAGAGGTCGGTCGGCGAATAGTTTCAGGCCGCCGGAGATCAGTTTCGTGCGTCCACTGGTGGCGTTGTTGGCCGATCCACCCGAGCCCTTCAGACCGAAGTGAAGCGAGGGCGGCGCCGCCACCACGACCACCAGCGCGATCGCGGCCAACGCCAGCGCGACGTAGACGGTCGAGCGCACGTCCCAGCGCCACGCGGCCAGCACCGCCAGTCCCAGCAACAACGCTGCGATGCTCGACTGCGAGAAGCTCGTGATCAGCCCGAGCAGAAGCCAAGTTAGTACCGCGGCTCCGATCAGCTGCTCGCGGCGCTCGCGCGCCCACAACACGACGGTGGTGACGGCGATCATCACCAGCGCCAGGAAGCGACCGTAGATGCTGGGGTCGAAGAACAGCGAGTTCACACGGAAGTAGTTGTCGTACTCGTTGGCGGCAACCACCTTGGGGTTCAGGAACAGAGCTTTGCGGAAGTACTCGATGAAACCGACGCCCGCGAACACGACGGCGAGAACTACGGCAACGCCAAGGCACGTAAGCAGTAGCTGCCGCGTCCACGGCGCGTCGCGCAAGAGCAGGTAC
This sequence comes from Solirubrobacteraceae bacterium, assembly GCA_035719985.1. Taxonomy (GTDB): domain Bacteria; phylum Actinomycetota; class Thermoleophilia; order Solirubrobacterales; family Solirubrobacteraceae; genus Palsa-744. The sequence continues at coordinate 2,988 of DASTPN010000180.1, forward strand.
AGCAGGCCGAACGGGACGTAGAAGAAGGCGAGGTTCTCCGCCGCCTTGCCGATGTCGGCCGAGTACACCGACTGCAGCGCATACACAGCGACAGCCGCCAGCAACAGCCAATCCAGCACGATCGGCGGATGGCGAGGTGGATACGCGCTCGCGCGCCAGTCGCCAAACGCCTCGCCGTTTTCGCGCTTGGGCAGAAACCGCGGTAGTAGGTGTACGAGCGCGCCGGCGGCGACCACCGCATAAAGCGGCAGCAGCAAGTTGACGGTGCGTCCGTCGGCGGAGATCGGCAGTCGGAACGGCAGCGCCAGTACGGCCAGCACCGGGAACGCTCGTGGGTCGCTGCGCATGAGCAGCGCGAGCGCCGCGATCACGACCAGTGCGCCGAGGCAGGCAGCGGCAAGCACGGGAGCGCTTGGCAGGCTCGTCGCGATCATGGCGCCACCAGTTGGAAAGTGCGCGATGAGGGAACCGAGCGTTTTTGGGCGAGTAGGTGTACGCGTACCGAATAGGTGCCCGCCGGGGCGATCGCGCCCGAGATTCGGGGAACGAGCGTCGTGTAGCCGTCGGCCTTATGCAGCACGCTGTAGCCGCTCGCCACACCGCGATGACCGTTCCAGCGCAACGAAAGAATCTTGTAGCGGCCGACCGGTACATCGGTGAGGAGAGTTGCCACATCCTCGCCGGAGGAGTTCTCGATGCTCACCGTCACATGGTCGGCTTTGGTGAGCTTGAAGGCGATCCGCTCTTCGCCCAGCTTGCCGGTAGCCGACGGAATCACCCTCGAGCTCATCTCGAAATGTTCAACCGGCGTCGGCGTGTGCTTCAAACGCTGGGTGACGATCAAGGCGACGAAGCACGCTGCCACCAGCGCGGCGAAAATAGCGGCCGCCAGTCGCGGGTCGGCGGCGATCGCGGCGGGTCGAGTCGCTCCGAGGCCGCCTGCACGAGCCCGGCGCGAGCCTCCCGCGGCGGGGCCGCCGGGATCGCCAGCGGCGGCTTCGCTCAACTGGCCGCCTCGCCGCCCGTGGCGAAACTCTCGACCGTGTCCGAGCGCAGGCCCAAGCGCAGCGTCTCCAGCGAGAGCACGTCGTCCGGGGCGATGTTGCCGAGATTGCACTCGTTGCCGAGGTGCTTGAGCAGCCACACCTGCTGCTCGCGCTGGGGGGCCTCGAAGACGATCCGATCGGCATCGATCGCATGCACGATCTCGTCGATCAGGCCGGTGCGGACCTCGCCGTCGGCACGGTAGATGCCGGCTGTGCCGGACTCGCGCGCCTCGGCAATCACCTTCCAGGCGCCGGCGTCGAGATCGCGTTCGATCTGCTCCACCCACACGTACGGAGCCATGATGAACTCCGTGTCCTTGCTACCGACCTCGGAGAGCACGGTGAAATGCGCCGCCAGTGTGCGAATCAGATGGGCCTTGGTCTCGGGCTCGAGTGCAATCGTCCCGTCGGAGATCTCGACGTGTCGCAAACCGAGCTCGCGCAGCCACGCCACCAGCCCCTCGACGCGGCCCTGCTTGATCGCGATCTCGGTCAGCGTGCCGCCAAGCACGACCGGCACACCGTGTGCGGCGTAGCGCTCCAGCTTGGGCTTCAGGTTGGCCGTTACTAGGGCGGTACCCCAACCGAGCTTGACGATGTCGACGTACTCGCCGACGGTCTCCATCAACCCGTCCACTTGGGCGATCGAGAGCCCGCGGTCGATCACGTGAGTGATGCCGCGCTCGCGGGGCTTGCGCGAGCGTGCAGGCACCGCAAGGAAGCCGAGCGCACCCGGCACACCCGGCGGCGGAGGCTCGGGGCTGGGCACGCTCACTGACCGACGGCCGGTTCGCCCTGGCTCTGGGCGCCGCCGCCGCCGAGCTGAGCCGCCTGGTCGGCTCCGGCCAGAACGACTACTGTCGCCGAGCTGGCTAGCCCGGAGATCGTTGAGTCCATCGGCTGTACCTGCGTGACGTTCAGCGTTCTCGCCACGCCTTGAGCGTCGGCGCGATGGCCGCTCGAGTACTCGATCACAGTGCTCTGATGCGTGCCGGGCGGCACCGCCGCCGAGGCCAGCGCGCGCGTGTATCCGCTTTGCTGAAGATCGGCGGCAAGGTGGTGGGCAAGCCCGGTCGTAGCGGTGCCGTTGAGTACGACGACGGAGGTTTCGGCGGGATTAGTGGCGACAGCGCTCTGGCTGGCTTTGTGTGTCGTGGTGCTGTGTGTCGTGGTGGAGCTGGCGGTCTGGGACGCGCTCGTGTTTTGGGCCGTGGTCGGTGTGGAAGAGCCACCGCCTTTCAGTGCTGAGACGGCGAAGATCAGCACCAGTACGACCACGATCAACACACCCACGCCGAGCACGATCGCCCGGGTCGGCGAGCGCTTTTGGCGGAAGTCCTTGCGCCCACCACTGACCGGCTCAGCCGCGCGGGAAGCAGCGCCAATCCCAACCGCGCCTGCGGCCGCACGTGGTAGTGAATTGACCACACGCGACGAAGATGCCTGCGCGGCAGCGATCGAACCGGATCGCGGCGCGGCCGGCTCAGGCGCGGCCGGCGAAGGCGGCAGCGGCGAGCGCGGCACAGCGCGAGTGGCGCCCTGCGCGGCGGCGGTAACGGGCGCCGGAGGCGTGGCCGACTTCTCCTCTTTGGGCTCAGCGCTCGCAACGGCTGCAGCCGGCGTTGCTTCAGGGACCTCGGCTGGAGGTGTAGATAGCTGCGCCGACGGCGCCGGCTCCTCGGGCTTAGCTTGAACGGACGTGTCGGTCACCGGCACAGATGCCTCAGCCACAGGCGCCTCGGTAGCTGGAGTCACGGCGGTCGGTTTTACAGCGGCGGCGCTTGCGCCAACGGCCGTGGCCACCGGCGCGCTCACGAGCGGGGTGGTGCGCGGAACGACGCGGCCCTGTGACGTTGCTGGCGCTGAACCACGCTGAACTCGTGCAGAGGCGCCGGCACTGACGCGCTGCTCCATCTCCGCCGCACGCTCAGGAGCGCGACCCGCCCACTCGCGCAGGCGCTTGATCTCGCGCGCTTGCGAGAAGACGAGTAGCGACAGGATCGCGATCCCGACGAGCGCCACGAAGGCGGCGATCGCGCCGACCTTGGTGAACGAGCTTGACAGCGACAGCGCGAAGGTCAGCGCGGTCATGCGGGCGTCTTACAGACGGTCATCGATCTCGGGAGTCTATGAGGGTCGCAGGCGTGTCGCGACGGTCCTGCGCCGAGCCGGTAGCCGAGCCCCGATCGGCGCGTGCTGCTTCAGAAGCGCCACTGCGGCCGGACACCTTCTCGGAGAGCTCGGCTCGCACTGCCGAGAGCTCAGACACGCGGGCCGCCAGACCGGCGGCGTCGCCCTCGAGCACGAGCAAGCCGATCTCGTCGAACATCGCCTCCACCGTCTCGGGCGCGAGCGTCTCGCGGTCGGCGAGCATAATCTTCTCGGCCTCTGTCGGACAGGCGCGCTCGTAGCCGTTGAACAGCTCCTCGTGTAGCTTCTCGCCGGCGCGACGGCCGACTATCTCGATCTCAACGTCGCGGTCAGGGTCAAGGCCTGAGAGCTCGATCATCGCTCGCGCCAGCTCGACGATCTTGACCGGTTCGCCCATGTCAAGCACGAACACGTCCGCACCACGCGCGCCGCCAGAGGCCAGCGAGCCGGAGCGAATGATCAGCTGCACCGCCTCGGGGATCGTCATGAAGTAGCGGGTCATCCGCTCGTCGGTGACGGTGACCGGTCCGCCCCGCTCGATCTGACGGCGAAAGATTGGCACGACGCTGCCCGAGGAGCCGAGCACGTTGCCGAAGCGTACGGCCGCGTAGCGGGTGCCGTGGAAGCGCGCGGTGGCCGCCTCCAGCGCGAACTCCGCCAACGCCTTGCTTGCGCCCATCACGGTCGCCGGAGAAACCGCCTTATCGGTGGAGACGAGTACGAAGCGCCCGACTCCCATCTCACCGGCGACATGCGCCATCACGCGGGTGGCGATCGCGTTGTTGCGCACCGCCTCGACCGGGTTTGACTCCATCAACCCGACGTGCTTGTAGGCGGCGGCGTGGAAGATCACGGTTGGACGGTGCTCAGTGAGCACCTCGCGCATCCGCTCCTCCTCCTTGCAATCGGCGAGTACTGCCGCCAGCACCGAGGCGTGAACGTGGCGCTCGTCCTGTAGCTCACGCTCGATCTGGAAGAGGTTGTCCTCGGCGTGGTCGAGCAGCACGATCCGCCGCGGGCCGACACGGGCGATCTGGCGAGAGAGCTCGGAGCCGATCGAGCCGCCGGCGCCGGTGACGAGCACCGTCTCACCGGCGAGATAGGCGCCGACCCGGTCGAGCTCCATCAGCACCGGCTCGCGGCCGAGCACATCCTCGACGCGCACCTCGCGCACCTGCCGCGAGATCCCCTGCGAGGCGGAGCCCGCTGAGGAGGCCTGCTCTTGCAGCAGCTCGAACACGGTCGGCAGCGTGCGCACCGGTACCGCCCGCGAGCGGCAGGCACGCACCACTCGCGCGCGCGTTGAGCCAGGCGCGGAAGGGATCGCGATGATCACTTCCTCCGGTGAGGTCTCCTCGAGAATCCGCGGCAGGTCCTTATCCGTGTCGCCGCGCACCTTGACCCCCTCGATCCGCGAGCCGTGCTTGCGCGGGTCGTCGTCGACGAAGCCGACCGGATGCAGACCCAGCTCGCGGTTGCGCAGGATCTCGCGCAGCACCAGCCGGCCGCCGTCGCCGGCGCCGACGATCAGCACGCCGCGCTCACTGCGCCCGCCAGCACGGAAAGCGCCGAGTGGCCGACGCTCGTACAGGCTGCGCGCCAGCACGCGCACTCCCACTAGCAGCAACAGTGAGATCAGGAAGAACAGCGCGATCACGCCGTTTGGCAGCCCGACTGCAACCGTGCCGTCAGTGGCGCCGTCGCCGAGTCGATGTGGGATCTGCACCGGCCTGATCACGACGACCGCCAGCACCGTGAGCAGCACGATCACGACGACCGCGCGCGCGACTGCCTCGTAGTCGCGCTGACCGGAATAGCGCCAGCGGCGTTGGTAGACCCTCGAGATGAGTAGTACCAGCAAGCTGCCAAGCAGCACACCCCAGACCGTGCGATCAAACAGCTTCGCGTAGCGGCCGGTGGGCCCGTTGTCAAAGCGCAGCTGGAAAGCCAGCCAGTAGGCGAAGGCGACGAGCGCGCCATCGATCGCCAGCCTCGGGATCGAGTGCCGATGAAACGACAGTGCCGGCGAGCGCAAGCGTCGGCGCATTACCAGCAGTTTACGGCTTAATCACGCGAAGGCCCCCTTTTGGGAGCTCGGCAACGAACGCGGATGACCGGCGCATCGGGCCGGAACGCCCACGATGTTGCGTCCTCAGCCCACCGGGGCGATAAGCGGCGCCAACAACAGTTCGGTCAGCAGGCGCGGATCGCGGCGCGTACGCTCGCTCGCAAGGCCGGAGCCGGTCTGGTCGCGCTTTGCGAAGTCAAGCTCGTCGGCACTACCCAACTTGCGAAGGCGGCCTTCGGAGATCAGCCGCTCGTCCACGGCGCCGAGCCTGCCCTCGAAGGTCGTGTAGACGGGCGTGCCGAGCGCCACGGCCTCGCGGTTCATCGTTCCCCCCGCCGAGATCACTAGGTCGGCGTATGCGATCAGCGACTGCGCATCGATGGCGTGCTCGGGCACGACGAAACCGGGGACGTCACGAAGTTGGCGGCGCTGCTCCTCGGTGCGTGGCAGCACTACCGACTGCACGCCGTCGCTCTGCGCGGCCTTGCGCAACCTCGCAAGCACATTGGCGAACAGGTCGTTCTCGAAACGGTGGTAGAGCGAGACGGCCGGTGGCGTGCGCACCACCACAATCGGGCGCTGCCAGTCGAGGCCAAGCTCGCCAAGCACAGTCGCGTCGGGCTCGAAGTCCGCCAAGTAGTACTCCTCCTTCAGGCCCGCATACGCGCCGATCTTGCCGGTGGCGCCGTAGCGCGCCAGTCGCTGCGGCGGGATCGCATCGGGAACTACGACCGCCTGACAGAGGCGGCAGTTGACATGGTGCTGCACGGCCGCCCACTCGTAGTCGAAGGTCGTCGAGCAAGGGATTCGCAGCAGACGCGTCGCGACGCTGACGTCATTTGAGCCGTGCCCGATCGCGATGTCGAACCGGCCTTCGCGCCGCGCCCAGCGCACCAGCGCGCTCGAGCGTCTGGCCAGCCCGAGCGCCTTGGCGCCCAGACGCCCGCCACGGTGGCGGCCGATCGCGGTGTGCTCGACCCCGAAGCGATCGAGCAGCTGCAGCGTCTGGGCGAAGTCGCGCGCAGTGACGTGTACTTCGTGGCCATCGCTGCGCAAGACGTCGATCACCGGGCGCAGAACGAGCACGTGTGGGCTGTTCGTGAGATCGATCCACACGCGCATCGGCCCGCGCCAGGATAGACGGCCGTCCCGGCGGCGAGCACGGCGAGCGGACACATGGCGTCGGTGACGGTCCGCCTGCCGCGCGGAAGGTATCGTTGCCGGCACATGGCGCACCTGTTCGTGCTCGCGTCGATCTCCGAATCGATAGTCAACGAAACGTCGAACTTCGTCAGCGAAGCGGGGCTGCCCGGGATCTTCGTGCTGATGGCGCTCTCCAGCGCCTGCATCCCGATCCCATCTGAGGTGGTGATGCTGTTCGCCGGCTTCGCCGTCGCCGACCCCTCCCAGAGCGGGGCCAGTCACCACATGACGATGACCGGGATCATCTTGGCCGGTCTGCTCGGCACGATGGTCGGCTCCTGGGTCGCCTACGGCGTCGGTCGCGGCGGGCGCCTGGAGCTGGTCGAACGCCACGGCGCCAAGTTCCACATGGGCCCGGCCCAGTTTGAACGCGCCGACCGCTTCTTCCAGCGCTGGGGCGAGCCGACTGTGCTGTTCGGCCGCATGGTCCCGGTCGTGCGCGCGTTCGTCTCGCTGCCGGCGGGAATCGCGAAGATGCCGATCGTCCGATTCACCGTCTTCTCATTGATCGGCACGATCCCGTGGGTGGTAGCGCTGGCCTTCGCCGGCCACGCGCTCGGCGGCGACTGGAAGACCGTGCGCAAAGCCTTCGAGTACGTCGACTATGCGATCCTCGCGCTGGCGGTAGTCGCGGTTATCTACGGCGTTAGGCGCCGGCGGGCCGGGCGCGAGAACCCACCGCCGGGCGCTGGCGGCGAGCAGCCGACACGCACAGCCGACGTCGGCTGAGGCGTGGACTCCGCGGCCGCGAGCGCGCTCTCGCTGCGACAGGCGGTCGCGCTCGGCCTCATGCACGGGCCGACCGAGCTGCTGCCGATCTCCTCATCCGCGCACACGACGCTCGCGCCGTGGCTTCTCGGCTGGCGCTACGACGAGCTCGATCCAGCCGTGCGCAAGTCCTTTGAGGTGGCTCTGCACGCGGGAACCGCGCTCGGCCTGCTGACCCGCCCCCCATACACCGTTGATTCGCCAAGCCCATCCCTGACAACGCTCATTTGTGCAATCGGCCCACCGGCTGCAGCCGGCTTCGTGTTGGGTAAGACGATCGAGCGACGATTGGGCACTCCGCGCACGATTGCGGCGGGCCTGCTCGCCGGGTCGCTGGCGATGAGCGCAGCAGAGCTTCACGGCGGCTCGCGCCGCTCGCACGAGGCACGGCCAGCTGATGGTCTTGCGCTTGGGCTCGCCCAGGCGCTTGCGCTAATGCCCGGCCTCTCGCGCAGCGGCGCCACAACCGCCGCGGCGCGCCTACGCGGATTCGCTGCCCTGGACGCCGACCGCCTCTCCTGGCAGGTCGGCCTGCCGGTGATCGCCGGCGCGGCGCTTCTTCAAGGCGCTCGCCAGGCCAGAACCGGCATCGTGGCAGACCAACGATGCGCGCTCGCAGCTGGGAGCGCCGCCGCGCTACTTTCCACGCACCTGAGCGTTCGGCTGCTCACACCGGGACGGCGCCTTGGCCTGCTCCCCGCCACCGTCGGCTACCGCATGGCGATCGCCAGCCTCGTGACTCGAACAATGCGGGCTCGCGCCGCCGGGACGCCGGGCAAATCCAAATAAAGAAGCCCACGCAAGACATCCACATATCAGGGCATACTGGGCCCTGCAGGTGCAAACCGTGAGCGACGCCATCCTCGGCACCACACTCGGCGGGCGTTACCGCCTGGACGCGCGCATCGGACGTGGCGGCATGAGCACCGTCTACCGCGCGTTTGACACGGTGCTCGAACGCCAGGTGGCGATCAAGCTGATGCACCGCGAGATCGCCTCGGACTCCGATCATCTGGAGCGCTTCCGGCGCGAGGCGCGGGCGGTAGCCCAGCTCAACCACGCGCACATCGTCACCGTGATCGACGCGGGCGAGTGGGAGGCCGGCGACGGGCAGGGCGGTGCGGGCGGCGGTGAAGCCGCAACGCCCTACATAGTGCTCGAGCATGTCGCCGGCGAGACACTCAAGGATCTGATCCGCCGCGATGCGCCGCTACCGGCGCCGACCGCGCTGGCCTACGCGATCGAGCTGGCGCGAGCGCTTGGCGCCGCGCACGCTCAGGAGATAGTCCACCGCGACGTCAAGCCACAAAACGTGCTGCTCAGTAGCGAGGGTGGAGCCAAGATCACCGACTTCGGGATCGCGCGCACCTTGACCGAGGAAGGCCTGACGATGGATGGGCGTGTACTCGGCACGACCGACTACGTCTCGCCCGAGCAAGCACTCGGCCAGCCAGTGACCGGGCAGTCCGACGTCTACTCGCTCGGAGTTGTGCTGTACGAGATGCTGACCGGGTCGGTGCCCTTTAAGGGCGACTCACCGGTCGCCGTGGCGATGATGCACGTGCGTGAGGAGGTCCCCGACGTGCAGCTGGCACGCCCGGACGTATCGGCGGCAACCGCAGCGGTCGTCGAACACGCGACCGCGCGCGAGAGTGCCGATCGTTACCTGGATATGGCGGCGATGGCGTCCGACCTGGAGGAGGCGCTTGCGATCGAGACGGCTCGCTCGGGCCAGGCCACAGGAGAGGCGACAGCCGTGCTGCGCACTTTGCCGGCGCCGGCGCGCAGGTTTCTGCCGTGGCGCCTTCGCCACCCCGCACGCTGGGCGGTCTCGCTGGCGCTGTTGGCGGCGATCGCCGCGCTCGTGCTGATTCTGGCGCTAGGCAACACTCACCGCGGCACGGGTGTGCCGCCCGACGTTCATCCCTCCAGCGGCAAGACGCCCGTCGTGCTCGCCGCCAAAGCCGCCAGTTCCTACAACCCGTTCGGCACCGGTCCCGAACACGCTGAAGATGTCGCCAGTGTGGTCGACGGCGACGTGAACACAACCTGGAGTACCGAGCACTACGTCGCGGGCACACTCGACAAGCCCGGTCTGGGCGTGCAACTGGACGCAGCGCCGGGCGTGGCCGCGCGCGCGATCGAGCTGCAGACACCGACGCCGGGCTTCACGGCCGAGATATACGCCTCCTCGCATCCGCAGCCGGCGAGCGCAGGCGGCGGCGGCGTGGGGCTGGCCTCGCTCGGCTGGACGCGACTTGCCGACCCACACACGATCTACACCCGCACGACGATCCCGATCAACCCCTCCGGCACGGTCTATCGCTACTACCTGATCTGGATCACGCGCCTGCCGCCGTCTCAACAGACGGCTCAGCTCTCCGAGGCTACGCTGTTTCGGTAAAGACTGGTTGGTGTCAGTAGCCGCGGCCGCGGACTATCCGCTGGCCGACGGCGCTCCCGCCGGGGGGGCCGCGCCAGGGGGCTGGGGCGTGGGGGTGGTTTCTGTGGAGGTGCTCTGTCCTCCCAGCTTGCCGATCGCAAGCGTCACCACTTGACCCTTAGCCAACTTGGCGCCCGCGCCGGGGCTTTGCTGAAGCACCGTCCCGACCTTTGCTTCTTCTGTGACAGTCCGGGTTACGGTGGTGGCTTCAAAGCCGGCGGCCTTGAGCGTGGAGATCGCCTGCACTTCGCTCTGCCCGACCACGCTGGGCACAGCGGTCTTGGCGGGCGCCTGGGAGACGACGATGGTGACAGTGGATCCGGGTTTCACCTGTGTCCCAGCAGCGGGATTCTGTGAGATCACGGTGCCCGCCGCCGGTTCGGTCGTTTCCCGCTTGACGGTGCTGACCTTCAGTCCTGCCGCCGACAGGGTTGCCGTCGCGTTGGCCTGCGTTTCGCCGCTGACTTCCGGCACGCTTACCTCACGTGGACCCGAGGAGACGAGCACGGTGACGGGGCTGCCGACCTGGACGCCGACTCCGGCCGTGGGGTCGGTGGAGACCACCAGTCCCTTGCCCACCGTTTCGCTGGACTCGTTCTGCGCGGTTGGCTGCAGTCCCTTCTGGGTGAGGATCTTCAGCGCTTCGGCGCTGGGCTTATGGACGACATTGGGGACGGCGACGCTTTCGGCCCCGGATGAGACGAACACGCTTACGCGCGCGCCCTTGTGCACGCTCGTGCCGCGCGGCGGCGTGGTGCCGATCACCAGTCCGCTGGCGACATGCGCGTTGGCGCTCACCGAGACGACGGGTGAGAGCCCTTCCCGCTTCAGCGTCGAGGTCGCGACCGCCTGCGTCTGGCCGGTCACGTCGGGTACGGTGACCTCGCCGGATTTGCCGGGCAACAGGAGCAGCAACAGGACTGCGGCGATGATTACCACGGCTGCTATGCCGGCAGCGATCCAGCCGGCTCGCCGGCGCTTCTCCTCGGCCTCGGCGGCGGCCGCGTCCTCTGGCTGCCCGTCGCCGGGCGGTAGCGGCGGCACGAGCAGCGCGGCGGTCGGCGGCGCCCCGTTACCGATCGGAAGGGGGGCGGGAGCGATGCCGGCGCGTGCCTGTTGCAGCGCGGCGATCAGCTCGTCCGCGCTGGCAAAACGCGCCGCCGGGTCCTTTGCCATCGCCCTCAATACGACGGCGTCGAGGGCGGGGCTGACCTGCGGGTTGCGTTGGCTCGGCGGCGTAGGCTGCACCGAGACCTGCTTGAGCGCGATCGTCACGGCCGACTCGCCCTCGAAGGGGACGCCGCCGGTCAGCAACTCATACAGGACTACCCCGACCGCGTAGATGTCAGAGGCCTCGCTGACGGCATATCCCTGGGCCTGCTCGGGAGAGAGGTACTGCGCGGTCCCCATGATCGAGCCGGTCATCGTCATGTCCGAGGCGCCGGCGCGGGCGATACCGAAGTCGGTCACCTTGGCGCGCCCCTCCTCGTCGAGGATCACGTTGTGAGGCTTGATGTCGCGGTGGATGATCCCGCGCTTGTGCGCGAACCGCAGCGCCAGCAGGATCTGGATTGTGATGTCGATCGCATCGTCGGGTGAGAGCGGTCCGTGTTCGCGCAGCACCGCCTTCAGAGAGCGGCCGGGCAGGTACTCCATCGCGATGTAATAAGTGTCGTCCCATTCGCCACGGTCATAGACTGAGACGACGTTGGGATGGGAGAGCCCAGCGGCGCTCGAGGCCTCGCGCCGGAACCGCTCGACGAACTCCTGATCGGAGGAGAAGCGATGGTGCAGCAGCTTCAGCGCGACTTGACGACCGAGCAGCGTGTCCTGCGCCAGATAGACGTCCGCCATTCCACCCGAGCCGAGCCGAGAGATGACTCGATAGCGGCCGTCGAGCACCGTGCCTGACTCAACCATGAAGCAACGCTTCGATCACTTGCTTGGCCACAGGCGCGGCGAAGGCCGCCCCCTGTCCCGGCACGCCCTTGAGCGTCACGGCCACCGCCACGCTTGGATCCTGAGCGGGAGCGAAGGCGATGAACCAGACATTGTTGATCGCGGCCCCGATCTGCGTCTCAGCCGTCCCGGTCTTGCCGGCCACCTGTACGCCTGAGATCTGAGCGCTGACGCCGGTGCCTTCGTTTACGACCGCTTCCATCATCTTGGTGACCGAGGCAGCGGTGGAGGGTCGCATCACCACCGATTGCACTTTTGGTGAGATCCGCTGTGCCACACGACCGTCCGGTTCAACGATCGCGCTCGCCAGATGCGGCGTCATCAATACTCCTTTGTTGGCGACGGCAGCCGCCACCTCGGCCATCTGCAGGGGCGTCACCTGCAGCTTGTCCTGGCCGATGCCCATGCGTCCCACATCGACGTATTCGCTAGTGGGCGAGAGCAGCCTTCCATTGCGGTACTCGCCGCTGGAGGACATCTGTTCGGCGGGATAGTCCAGATGGGGCTTGCGATCAAAGCCGAAGCGACTCATGTAGCGGGCCATCGTCTGCTTGCCGAGCTGCTCTGCGACCTGCGCGTAGACCGTGTTGACGGAGTGCACCAGCCCTTCAGTCAGCGTTATCTGCCCGAAGCTCTCGTTGTTGTCGTTTTTGAGTGGCACGCCTGAGATCGGCACTTCGTTGCGTCCACTGACGGTCGAGTCGGACGTGAAGCGCCCGGAGTCGATCGCCGCCACGGCGGTCACGACCTTGAAGGTCGACCCGGGCGCGTAACCGAACTGGGTGGCGCGGTTGACAAGTGGCGAGCTCGAATCTTTGGTCAGGCGTTCGTAGGCACTGGTGGAACTGAGCGAGTTGGCGTTGTAGCTGGGGCTCGATGCCATCACCTCAACCGCTCCGGTCTTGGGCTGCAGTGCAACGACCGCCCCTTCGTGTTCGCCGAGCGCGGTTATCGCCGTCTGCTGGGCTGAGGGTTGCAGCGCTGTCTGCACGCTGTCCCCCTTTTGCTTGCGTCCTTGCAACTGGTCGAGAATGCTCTGCACACTGCCGCGGTTCTGCCCGTTCAGAGCCGCACTGCGGTAATGCTCAATGCCGGCTTGGCCGAGATCGATGAACGAGTAACCGACAGCATGCGTGAACTTCGAGCCGGTCGGATAGACGCGCCGGTAGGTGCCCTGAGCACCGCGCACGCTACGCGCGAGCACAGTGCCGTCGGCGGCGAGAATCTCGCCGCGAGCGATTCGCTGCTGCTCGAGCACCGAGCGCTTGTTCAGAGCATTCGCGCGCAGCGAGGAGGCTTCGAACACGCTCCAGCGAGATGTGAACGCTACGAGCAAGGCAAACAGGACGAACACGAGCCCGTAGAGCCGGACAATCGGCTTGTTCATCCGCCGCTCAACTGTCCCAGTTCGAGCTGGCGCACAAGCGTGGCCGCGTCACCTTCAGAGCGCAGGGAGTGATCAAGCAGCGCGTCGCGACGCTGCGGCGAGAGCGTCGCGGCACTCACGCCTGAGACGTAATCGCTGCTGTAGAGCTTGATCCCGCCGGGCAGTTCGTAGGGGACACCGCGGAAGACTGTGACCAGACCGCGCTGGTTGGTGGCGATGAAATAGACCGACTGCAGCGCCAGATAGGCGCCGGCAGCCAGCGCGGCGAGCACCACCAGAGCGATCAGCGGCGCGCGTATGCGTCTGCCGCTGCGACGCAACCGGCCCTTGTCCGTTGGCGCGGCGCTGGGCGACGGGCGCCGGGGGACGCGCGCTGTCACCGCGGCGCCTGTGGTCGTGGCGGCGCTTGACAACGTCGCCACCACGGCCTGCTCCGCGACCTCCTCGGCGGGCATGTGCTCAGATGTGGCCGGCGTCAGCTCGGTCAGCGCGGGGTGCCCATCCCGGCCGCCGGGCGAGCCCGGCGAGACCTCCTCCAGCCGCAACAGGACGACGGTGATGTTGTCCTTGCCGCCGGCGGCGTTGGCAGCGGCAATCAGCGCCTCGCCGGCGTCGCGTAGCTGCTCGTGAGAGCTGAGCAGCTCGCCCAACTGCTCCTCGCCCACCATCGTCGTCAGGCCGTCGCTACAGATCAAGTAGACGTCCCCAGGGCGTGCCCTGAACGAGCGTACATCCACCTCAACGGCGGGCTCGGGTCCAAGCGCCCGCGTGATCACCGAGCGCTGCGGATGATCCTCCGCTTCCTCGGGAGTGAGCTTTCCCTGCTTGATCAACTCGTCGACCAGCGAGTGATCGTCGGTCAGGCGCAACAGCTCCTCCCCGCGCAAGCAGTAAGCGCGCGAGTCGCCGACGTGGGCGATCGCGACCTCCTGCTCACCCACGTAGATGGCGGTGATCGTCGTGCCCATGCCGGCGTGCTCGCTGCGCTGGTGGGAGAGATCGTTGATGCGGGTATTGGCCTCCTGCACCTGGCGCGCGAGGCTCTCCTGCGGATCGGCTCCGGCTTCCAGCCCGGTGCTGAAGGTCTCCACCGCCACGCGCGAGGCGACCTCGCCCGCCTGGGCGCCACCCATGCCGTCGGCGACTATGAACAGCGGTGAGCGAACCAGCAGCGAGTCCTCGTTGGCACGGCGCTGCAGCCCGGTGTCGCTGCCCGACCAGTGTTCGGCCACGCGCAGCATCAGATGCCTCGCGGGCGCGAACGAGCGACCGTGGCGAGGATCGCCATCCTCAGTCGACCTCGAAGCTGAACTCGGAATCGCCGATCCGGACGCGGTCGCCCGGGTGTAGCGGTCTGGGGCCCTCCAGCAGCTCCTCGTTGAGATAAGTGCCATTGGTCGAGCCGAGGTCCTCGATCACCAGTATCCGTCCCTGTTCATAGATGCGTGCGTGGCGCGAGGAGGCAAACGGATCCTCCAGGCGTATCTCGGCGCTATCGCCGCGGCCGAGCACGACCTCGCTGTCGAGGTCGTAGATCATTCCCGGCTCGTGGCCAGGAGCCCGCTCCACCACCAGGCGAGGTGAGCGACCGGCGATGTCCGTCGGCCCAAGCGTCGATGCGGTGTGCAGGCCGGTGGCGTCGGGAGCGGCCAGCGCCGGATCGGCGCCGTCGGCGGGTGGGGTGGCTCGCCCACGCAGGGTGCCGGCTCCGGCGCGCAGATCGCTCAAGGCGCTGCGCGAGACCCACAGCAAGAACAGGTACATCACGGCCAGGAAGCCGAACTTCAGCATCACCGATACGGGCTCGAGGCTGTTCATGGAGCGATCTCAAACACCATCTCGGTGGAACCCATGCCGATGCTGTCGCCGTTGCGCAACTCCTGGGCGCCGGCGATCGTCTGACCGTTGACGCGCACCCCGTTGGTGGAGCCGAGGTCTTCGATCGTCCAGGCAGAGGCGTCGAGCGGCCGCAGCTCGGCGTGGCGGCGAGAGACGCCAGCGTCCTCGATAACTATGTCGCAGTCGCGACTGCGTCCGACCGCAGCTCCGCGCGGAGGGAGAAGCATGCGCCGGCCGGAGAGGACCAGCAACGCCTTAACCGGACGGCGCGATCCGCTGCGCTGCACGGCCTCGCGAACCCGCTCGGCATTGCTGAAGATCATCGTGTTGCCAACGGCCGCCGGCTCCGTTGCCACGGGAACCTCGCGCCGGCGCGGGGATACGGGTGGCGCCGGTGCAGACGTGCTCGCGGCGGGCGGCCGCTCGGCGGGTTCGACCTCTTCGCGTTCCTCGATCTCGCTGCGCGCCAACCGAGCTTCGATGCCGAACTCGCCGAGTTGCAGCTTCTCGTCGGTGTGGAAGGAGATGTGCGGGCCGGAGGCGATCGCGAAGTCCTCAGCGCGCGCATGCTCGAGCAGATAGGCACACAGCTCTTCGATCACCTCCTGCTCGACCCCCTCGTAGCGTTCTCGATCACGCGGCGAGAGCCAGATGGAGTACTCGTTTGCGGCGTATACGCGCGAGACCGAGACCGTCGTGTTCTCGTCCATCTCTCGCGCCAGCTTGTGGGCAAGCTCCATCGGGCGGACCTCCGAGCGAAATACGCGGCCAAAGGTCCCCTCTACGAGGCCGGCGATCATGTTCTCCAGTGTCCGCAGCGGATTCATCTCGACCCCCGGTATCTCGGCTGGGGAAGCCCTCATCACTCTACGGATCGGCGGCGATGGCGATGCCGCCGGGACTCAATCCGGCTACGAGGACGGCGTCGTGACCGGTCCGCGCAAGGCCCGTGCACAGACCGCCAGAGCGCACCCAAGCATCGCGCCCAGCAGCAGTCCACGCGGACTGCCTTGGTTCGAGTGGACCAGCAGCGGACGTTCGATCAGTGGCGCAGCGGCGAGCAAAGCGACCGTCCACGCGATCGCGAGCAGCACATCCAGACCGGCGTTGCGGCCGCGCACGACCCACGGCAGCAGCATCGCGCTGAGCGCCCACACGAACGCGCCGATCGCAAGTTGCGGCGTGAGGATTGGGCCGAGCACGTGCGAGGCGGTGCCCGTGAGCGACGCCTCCCAAGCGTCGCGTGGGGGCAAACCGCTCGCAGGTCCCAGCCACAAGCGTCGTGCAAGCAACGGCTCGGCCAGCGTGAGCCACCAAAAGCCAAGCGCCGCCAGTCCGGCACGCGCTTGCCAGCTCGTGCGCTGGCCAGCAAGAGCAGGGAAGGCCGCGGCCAGGCCCGCGTAGCCGAGCGCCGGCGCAGTGGCAGCAGCCAGCCAACCTGGCCCCGAGCGACGGGCCAGCAGCAACAGCGGCGCGGCAGCAGCCAGCAACAACAACGCAACACCGCCACGACCAGTGGCGCCCTGCCACGCGGCGAGGGCGAGCACACAGCCAAGCCAGACCCCGCGTGGCAGCGCCAACCGCCGTGGGCGCGAAGGCTGGTGCGTCGCGACGTCGTGCTCCAAGGGAAGGGACGCCTCCTCCGCACGACGAGCGAACAGGCGTGGTTTGAGGCCACGCTCCAGTGTTTGCTCGAGCGCTTGGTGTAGTTCCGCGAGCGCCCCGCGATGCTCGGGATCAGCTACCAGAGCCGAGTCGATCGCTCTCGTCAGCTCCCCGGGCAGGTCACGGCGGCGGCGCTGCAGTGGCGCGATTGGCTCACCGATCCTCCTCGCCGTAGCGGCCGGGGTGGCGCCGCGAACGGGATTGACTCCGCTGAGGGCCTCGTAGAGGACGAGCGCCAGCGAGTACAGATCGGCAGGCGGCCCGGCGGCGTGTCCCTCGCTCTGCTCGGGCGCCATGTAGGCGAGCGTGCCGAACACGTCTCCTGTTTGCGTCAGGTCCTCGCCGCCGGCGAGCAGCGCACCGCCGAAGTCCGCGAGCTTTGCGGCAGGCGGCGAGGCGACGCTACGGCCGGCCGTGCCCGGCGCTGCCTGATCGGGGATGAGGACGTTCTGCGGCTTGACGTCGCGATGGACGACACCGCGCGCATGCGCGTGCTCGAGTGCGTCGGCGAGCGTCAGGCCGACCTCGACGATCTCTTCGTCGCACAACGCATCCTGCTCGATCAACCGAGCGAGCGTCTCGCCCTCGACCAACTCGGAGATCAGGTAGAAGGCATCCTGATCCGAGCACGCCTCGTACAGGGCGACGATCCCGGGATGTGCCAGGCGCGCAGTGGCGTGAGCCTCGCGCAGGGCGCGGGCGCGATCCTCGGGCGAAGGCAGCGCTATGCGCTTGAGCGCCACCGTGCGCGCCAGCTGCTCATCGCGGGCGCGCCATACCGTCCCAAAGCCGCCAGACCCCAGCCGGTCGAGTAGGCGGTAACGGTCGAGCAAGAACTCCCCACGGCGCCCAGCGCGCTCGTCGGAGACGTGAATCTCCCCGCGAACGAGAGTCTTTGAGGTTTCCACGCTGACCGGCTTCGCCGTCGCCTCAGCCTTTCCCTGCCGGCCAATCGTGGCGCCGGTGACTGGCCGAGAAGTTGCAGAGCCGGTCGCGCAAAACACTCCGCCCGCCGGTGGAGTCATACTGATGAGCTTCAGGAGCCCTGCAAGGAGCGATTTTTGTCGTTCTTCGACGACGAGGACGAGGAGCCGCCGACCGCTGTACGGCCGGCGCGCCCCCAACAACAGCCACGACCGCAACCGCGACGTCCCGGACGTGGCGGTGGCTCGGGGGCAGGAACCGGCGGTGGTTCGGGCGGCGCGCTCGCCGCCGATCATCACGCGACGATGGTACGCCGAAGGATCGCTGCCGCCGTCGGCGTTGTGCTGCTGATCGTGATCGTGCTGCTCGTAAACGGCTGCCTCAAGCGCGGCAAACAGCAGGCGCTGGAAAAATACAACAGCGAAGTTGGCAAGATCGCCCAGGAATCGCAGACCCAGGTCTCGCGTCCCCTATTCGCCACGCTTGCCGGTGCGTCCGGGAAGTCCGCACTGGAAGTCGGTCAGCGAGTCGACGAAGACCGCGTGACCGCCGAACAACAGGCCGAAGCCGCCAAGAAACTGAGCGTGCCCGGCAGCATGAGCTCGGCCCAGCGTAACTTCCTGCTGACCATGAACATGCGCGTGGAAGGCGTGAGCAAGATCGCCAATCTGGTGCGGACCGCTCTGGGCGGCCAAGCGCCGCAGGCAGCGAGTTCGATCGCCGGGGCGATGGAGATCTTCCTGGCCTCAGACATCGTCTATTCCCAGCGCGTGGTCCCGCTGATTCAGGAAGCCCTTAAATCAGGCGGCGTCAGCGGCCAGAGCACTCAGACCAGCCGCTTCCTGCCGAACCTGACTTGGCTTCAGACCTCGACGGTGCAGGCCAAGCTCACCGGCGAAACGCCTTCTGGCGGTGCGGTGACGCCCGGTACTCACGGGTCTTCGCTAAAGGGAGTTAGCGTGGGCACCAACACGCTGGCGTCCGGCGGCACGCTCAACCACGTCAGCGGTGGCGCCAACCCGACCTTCACGGTGATGGTCGAAAACGCCGGCTCCAACCCGGAGACCAACGTCAAGGTCGACATTTCTGTGACCAGCGAAGGCAAGACGTTGACGGCTTCGCACCTGATCGATAAGACCGAACCGGGCAGCACCACCAACGTGGATATTCCGGTCACCGGAGTGACGCTCGGCGCGGCCTCGCGGGTGAGCGTGAACATCGAGCCGGTGCCGGGCGAGACCGACACCGAAAACAACAAGGGCTCCTACCTGGTGATCTTCCAGAAATAGCCGCTGTACGCGTAAACGTTGCGAGCAAAGAGCGCGAGGCGTGCGCTTATATGAGGCCTC
>DASTPN010000181.1:0-4340 GCA_035719985.1 Solirubrobacteraceae bacterium
GCTCACTACGGTGATCGCGCCGATCGGCGAGGAGATGTTGTTCCGCGGCTACGTCTTTCCCTCGCTTGCAAAATGGCGAGGCTGGGTACTCGGCGCCGTGATCACAGGGGCCTTGTTCGGCGCGGTGCACGTCGGCTCCGCGCCAGTGGTCTATCTCGTCCCGCTTGGAGTGCTCGGGTTTCTGCTTTGTGCCCTGTACCGCCAGACCGGGTCGATCTACCCGTGCATCGCGACTCACGCTCTGAACAACTCGATCGCGTTTGGTGCGCTTGAGAAATGGACGTGGTGGCAGATTGTCTTGCTCGCGCTCGCAGCGCTGAGCACGATCGGCTTGCTCGCCTTGGCCTTGAGGCGACTTGGTGTGATCTCACAAGCGCCCGGTGTGCCGGCTGTCCCCGCTAACGCATACGATCCTGGCAATGCCTGAGCGTCATCGTCGCTTCAATCGGATTGGTCTGGTCACGTTGCTCGTCTGCGCGCTGACGCCGGCCGCTGCGCTGGCGGCCGAAGCCGCCCCGACATCGCCGCTGCCGCCGGCTCCCGTACCCGCCGCCGGCAGCATACGGCTGGTGCTGCAGCACACGCACGGGCGCCCGGCGCGAGCCGTCGTCGGCGAGCGCTTCGTCGTGCGCGGGATCGTCACGCCTTACGTCCCCGGCCAGCAGGTTGAGCTCAGCATCTATCGCAACGCTCGCCGCGTACTGACCCATCGTGCCCCGCTCTCCCCGCTCGGCAATGGGACGGCGCAATTCCATTTCTCCTACAGGCCGCCACACAGCGGGCTCGTGCAGGTGCGTGCCGAACACGTCGCGACAGCGCAGCTGGCGGCCTTCAAGGCCAAGTCGGTGAGCGTTCGCTACGAGCCTTCGCAGCTATCGATCGGCGCCGGCGGCTCAGCGGTGTGGATCCTGCAGGACGAGCTGGCGGCGCTGCACTACCAGGTGCCCATAAGCGGGCGCTTCGACGAAGCCACCGCCCGAGCTGTGCTTGCTTTTCGCAAGCTAACTGGGCAGGCTCGGATTGAAAGCGTCAACTCCCGCATCTTCGAGTTGCTGCAAGAGGGGGCGGGTAGCTTTCATGTGCGTTACCCGCACGACGGCAACCACGTCGAGGCCGACCTGAGTCGACAGGTGCTGGCTGAGATCGAACGTGGTGGGCGTGTACGCAGGATCATCACGATCAGCTCCGGCAAGCCATCCACGCCGACGGTGATCGGACGTTTTCGCGTCTATCGCAAGGAACCGGGGACCAACTCCCACGGGATGGTCGACTCCAGTTACTTCATCTCTGGCTACGCCATCCACGGCTATGCCGAAGTGCCAGCCTATGCAGCCAGTCACGGCTGCTTGCGGATACCGGTCCCCGATGCAGCCGCGGTCTATGCTTGGGTGCAGATCGGCTATCCGGTTGATGTCTACACGGACAGTGGCGGCGGCAGCCACACCGTGCGCAAAAACGCCGGTCCGTGATCTCTGGACGCCGCGGCGGCGCCTTGTTCGCTTAGAGCCCTAGCTTGAACAACCGGGCAATGAAGGCCAGGCCGAAGCCGTAGACGACTAGCACCAGCAGCGTGTCAACGATGTGAATGGTCCACTCGTCGCTGCCGCTCGATATCACCCCGGAGAAAGGCGAGGCGAGCTTGGCAAAAGCTTCGTCGATCGCTTCATGCACGCCGCTCTCCTGTTTTGGCCTGGTGCCGGCGCTTTCGCTTGTCGTTCCAGGAGGACCGGCAGCGCCGACCTCGGCCTGCTGATGCGTCGAAGCGCTGCTGCTCTGGTCGAGCGCGAACGCGGCGAAGTAGATGACCGCGATCGCGCAGATGACGATCGAGGCCAATCGCAGGATGCGAGCTATGAACGGAAACAGCACTTGGCTTCAGCCTAGTCCCAGCGCTGGACACGCTGGACGGATGTCCGAGCGGCGCAGCGGTTAGATTGGGCGCGGTGAGCGAAGCGGAGCAGAACGGCCAGAGAACACAAGCGGCGCGTGAGCAGCTGATCGCGGAGCTGCGCACACACGCGCTCGTGATCGGTGACGTGACCCTCACGAGCGGGTTGAAAGCGGCTTACTACGTCGATGCCAAGCGGGCGATCCTGCTACCGGTGGGTTTTCAGGCGCTCGGGGCGCTGCTGGCTGAGTGCGCGCGCGAGTGGGGCGCAACGGCGGTGGGCGGAATGACGATGGGCGCCGATGCGGTCGCCTGCGCGGCACTCGCCGGCGGCGTGCAGGCGAAGGGGTTCTTCGTACGCAAGGACGCCAAGGCGCATGGGCTGCAACGCCAGATCGAGGGCCCGCTGCTCGAGGCCGACGATCGCTGTCTGGTGGTGGAGGACGTCGTGAGCACGGGCGGCTCGACCGTGGCCGCGATTGAAGTGCTGAAGGCGGCGGGACATCAGATCTGCGGGGTCGTGTCGGTGCTCGACCGGCTCTCGGGGGGAGCGGCGGCGATCGAAGCAGCAGCGGGAGCCCCGTATACGCCGCTTACAACGATCGATGAGGTGTATCCGGAGCGGGAGGGGTTGTAGCCGCACCAAGCCTCATCGCATACGGTGCGTGCGTGTGCGCCATGCGCAGATAGCCTTAGCAGCGAGCCCTCGTAGTCCAATGGATAAGACGACCGCCTCCTAAGCGGTAGATCCAGGTTCGACTCCTGGCGGGGGCATTCGGTTCAATCGTCTTTGTTAGTGAGGGGTTTGGGGAGTTGGGCGTCTGGACTTCGTGAGCAGAGCGAAGGTCTTGTGCTGCCTTTTCCCCGCCTAAACATGGCGTTTGAACCACGGTTGGCGCCCAACACTACTCATCAATTTACGTTGCGTCGATTAGCTCCTGTCGCTGCGCCCGTCAAGGCAGCCATGAGCGATGATCGACTGTGGACTACGCCGATAATGCGTATGGATATTCGCGACACTTGAGATCGATCCCGGCGCAGGGCTGTCCGCCGCGTTTGCGGTGTGGCTGGCGCGAACGTCATCATCATCGCATCACGATCGAGCGCGTGACGCTTCGACCCCTAGCCAGTGTCAGTGTGATGTCGCCGATCATGGGATGGTGCTTGATGTTCGCGAGACGATGTCTGCCTGCCGGTGTGAGATGGAGCGTCACCTTGGCCCTCTTGACTTCGGTCAACGCGAAGGACCCGCGCGCAAGCGTGATCGTCTCGCGCTGCGTCATCCAGTGTGTCCCGTGGTGCTCGCGGACGCCGATCTTTATTGAAAGCTGAGCGGTCCCGGCGCATCGCGCTCCGCTGCAGGTGAGGGTCACTTTCGCTGTTTGCCCGGAGATGAGACTCGTGGCAAGGGAAAGCGAGATGACGCCCGATCCGGGTGTTGAGGTTGGGGCGGGAGTGGACGGCGATGACGTCGATGGTGCGCTGTTTGTTGGAGGCTGAGGATGTTGTGGGACATTCGGTGGCGGGGGTGGCGAGGGAGGTGCACTGGGGGGACTCATCAAGGCACCGATGCCGACTGTGTCCGCGCCCGCCGTCACCTGCACTGTCTGTGCAGCGGCATAGGTGGCCTGGCCGTCGTAGTACTGAACAGCGTAGGTCTTGGCGGCTTCGAAGCCGATCACGTAGCTGCCCGCGGGCACGCCAGCTATCGCGTATTCACCGTCGCGCCCCGTGAGCGCACACGCAACCGCTTCGGTGGGACTCGAAAGAGCACAGACGAGCACGTTACTGAGAGGCCCACCGCCGACTGCCCTCACCCGTCCCGATATGCGACCGCCAAGCTGCAGCTTGGCGTTTATGCCCACGCTGGTTTCGCCAATCGTCACGGGCACGAGCATTGCGGTCTTGGCAGAGCTCTGCCCGTCGAAGAGCTGTCTAACGTAATCAAGCGCGCTTTCTGTCGCTACCGCGAATTCAACCTCATATTCGCCCTGAGGCAGGCCGGCGATCGTGTACTGGCCATTCGGTCCCGTGTTCGCACAGGCACCGACCGGTGTTTCGGACTCTTCAGCATATGCGCAGACGGAAATCCCCTGAATCGGCGCCGAGGTCGAGGCGTCGGTGACCTCGCCGCCAATCCGCCCCCCTTCGCTCATCCGCGCGTCGATGCCGATGTCGACCGTTTCAGGGCCAACCGATACGGCGGTCGCTTTTTCAGGAGATACAACACCGTTGTAGTACTGCGTCACGTAGTTAAGCCCACTCCCATACGGAGATGAGAATTCGACGAGGTACTCGCCGCTTGAAAGGCCGGAGATCGAGTATTCGCCATGCGTTTCTGACTTGACGCACTGGCCGAATAGTCCTTCTTCTTCTTCTTCTCGAGCGTCATAGGCGCATACTTCGATTCCCACGATCGGCTGCCCACTGGAGGCACTCGACACTACTCCCC
>DASTPN010000182.1:0-5136 GCA_035719985.1 Solirubrobacteraceae bacterium
CTCGCTCTCGACCCAGATCAGAGCACGCACGCGTGTGAGACCCGCGCGAGCCTCTTCAACCTCTTCCACGACCACCTCGACGGCGTGCGGGACCTCTTGGAAGGTGCGGCGAATCGCCGCCTCGCGAATCAGCTCGGCCAGCTGTAGCGACAGCGGCTGGTCGGACACGTCCTGCGGCGCGAACAGGAACGGACCGGCCGGCATCAAGCCGAGCAAATGGCGTACAAGCGGATCGACGCCGGAGCCGGTACGCGCCGAGATCGGGAAGATCTCCTCCCCCACCCCGAGCTCAGCGACTGCCTGCAGCACCGCGACCGTGCGCGCACGGTCGAGCCGGTCGACCTTGTTGACGGCGATCGCCACCGGACCGCTCGCCTGTGCCAGCGCCTGCGCGATGAAGCGGTCACCGGGACCGACTCCCTGCTCGCCGTTGAGCACCATCAGCGCCGCGTCGCACCCGTCCAGCTCCTGGCGCACGCGGCCCGCCATGCGCTCGGTCAGAGCATCGCGCGGGCGCTGGACGCCGGGGAGATCGACAAGCACCAGCTGAGCGCGACCCTCGGTGTGCACGCCACGGATCGCCCGCCGGGTGGTCTGGGGACGGTCGGAGACGATCGCCACCTTGGCACCTACGATCGCGTTCACGAGCGTGGACTTGCCGACGTTGGGACGACCCGCCAGGGCGACGAAGCCGCTGTGCGTCTGGGCGCTCATGCGCCCCGCAACAACTCGTCCTGCAGCGCGAGCATCTCGCCGTCGTCGGTCTCATGGTCCATGCCGACCAAGTGCAAGGCACCGTGGACGATCGCCTCGCGCAGGTCGGCAGTGTGCTCGGGGCAAACTACGATGTCTCCCAGCTCGAGCGGGGGGGCGCCGGGAGACGGGGAATCCTCCGGTGATTGCACCCCGTCGATCGGGAATGACAGGACATCGGTCGGTCCCTCTTTGCCTCGATGCGCGGCATTGAGCTCGGCGATTCGCGTCGCCGAGACGAACTCGACGGCCAGATGTCCCGTGTCGACGCCGGCGCTGCCGAGCGCCAAGACACACAAACGCTCGAGTTCATCATGCGACGGTGCCCCGGCCGGCTGCTCGCCGAGCACCTCGACCTCAAGCACGACGCTCTGCGGCCGGCCGATCGCGCTCGGCCGCTCGCAGCTCGGGCGCCTCGCGGCGCGAATGCTCGTCGTAGGCCTCGACGATCCGCTGCACGAGCTTGTGGCGGACCACGTCCTCGCCACCGAAGCGCACGAACTCGATGCCCTCAACCGAATCGAGCACCTCGCCCACCGCGACCAAACCCGAGCGCTGCTCGCGCGGCAGGTCGACCTGAGTGACATCGCCGGTGACAACCATCTTCGAGCCGAAACCCAGGCGGGTCAGGAACATCTTCATCTGCTCTGGGGTCGTGTTCTGAGCCTCGTCGAGGATCACGAAAGAGTCGTTGAGGCTACGTCCGCGCATGAACGCCAACGGCGCTATCTCGATCACACCGCGCTCAATGTGCTGGGAGACCTTCTCGGGGTCGAGCATGTCATGCAAGGCGTCGAACAAGGGGCGCAGATACGGATCGACCTTGGCCATCAGGTCACCGGGCAAGAAGCCCAGGCGCTCTCCGGCCTCGACGGCCGGACGAGTCAAGATGATGCGGTTGACTTCGTGACGAGAGAGCGCCGCGGCGGCCATCGCGACCGCCAGGAAGGTCTTGCCGGTGCCGGCCGGGCCGACGCCGAAAGTGATGGTGCTCTGGCGGATTCCGTCCACGTAGCGCTTCTGATTGACAGTCTTCGGAGCGACGCGCAGGCTGCGATGACGCCAGACGACATCCTCGAGCACGCCTGCAGGCGATTGGTGGGCGTCGAGCGCGCTGGTGACGGCGGCGATCGTGCCGGGGGCGATCTGATGGCCACGGGCTATCAGCTCGGAGACCTCATGCACCACCCGCTCGCCCGTGCGCGTCTCCTCTTCCTCACCGTCGAGCGTCAACAGGTTGCCGCGCAAGAAGACCTTGCAGTCGAGATGGCCCTCCAGCGCTCGCAGCACGGCGTCCTGACTACCGGCCAGCTCGGCCGCGACCTCGTTGGGTAGCTCGATCTGCGTCCTCATGCTCCGAGCGCTGTGCGTACGAGCACCGAGACGCGCTTGCCGTCGGCGCGACCGTCGACGGCTGCCATCGCACTCTTCATCGCCGTGCCCATCTCCTTCGGCGAGCTCGCGCCGCTGTCGGCCACCGCCTGCTCGACGATCGCCTGTAGCTCGGAGTCAGAGAGCTCTGCCGGCAGGTAGACGGCGATCAGCTCGGCCTCGGCCTCCTCTCCGACGGCGAGGTCGTCGCGAGCGCCCTCGCGGAAAGCCCGCGCAGCCTCGACGCGGCGCTTGCGCTCACGCCGCAGCACCGTCAACTCGTCGTCGTCGCCTTCCTTGGCCGCCTTCTGAAGCTCTGAGAGCACCAGGCGCAACGCCCCGACGCGCTGCTTCTCACCGGCGCGCATCGCGGACTTCAGGTCCTCCTGGACTTGTTCTGTGATCGCCATCCTCTGTTCAGGATACGCCGCCGGGGGGAGGCATTTGTCGCGATGGCGTTGGAATCGGGCTGGCGCGGCCGGGTATGGCCGACCGGGGGCGGGCTTTCGGGCTGTAGTTGCGTCGCGCTGCCCAGGCGACCGGGCGCCGAGGTGTCGCGACCGAACAACAGGGCGATGTTCCAGTCCAGGAACAGTCGTAGCTTGCGGGCGAAGCCCGGCATCAACAGCAGGTGGTAGGTGCGTGCGATGATCCACGCGGGCAGGCCACGCCAGCGCACACCCAAGGTGATCGCCACCGCCTTTCCCCGGCCAAGCTCGGCCACCACACCCGCGGTGCGATAGCGAAACGGGCGGGGAGCACCGACGCCGAGATCGGCGGCGATGTTGTGCGCCGCCAGGCGGCCCTGGCGGATCGCGTGCTGAGCCGTGGGTGGGCACGGCTGACCTGGGCGCGCTGGGTCCGGGACGGCGGCGCAGTCGCCGATCGCCCAAACAGCTGCATGGCCGCTGACGCGCAGCTGCTCGTCGGTGAGGATCCTGCCCGCATGGTCGAGCGGCAGGCCGAGCGCGGCTACAGCTGGCGAAGGCCTTACGCCCGCGGTCCACACGACCGTACGGGCGGGGACTCGCTCGCCGTCGGAGAGCTCGACGGCCGCCGGCTCGACCGCACGCAGCGTCGCGCCGGTCTTGATCTCGATGCCACGCTCGACCAGCTCACGCGCGGCGAACGCCGACAGGCTCGGCGGCACCTCGGGGACTATTCGCTCGCGTGCCTCGACCAACAGCCAGCGCATGCCCTGAGCACGACAGCGCGGGTACAGCTCGATCGCTTGCGCGGCAAAATCCTGTAGCTCAGCCAGGCCCTCCAAGCCAGCGTAGCCGGCGCCAACGAACACGAAGCCGAGATACTCGGCTCGGCGAGCCGGGTCCTCGAGCGACTCGGCGATGTCTAGGCAACCGAGCAGCTTGTTGCGCAGAGCCGTGGCGTCGCCGAGTGACTTCAGGCCGATCGCGTGCTCGACCAGGCCCGGTATCGGCAGAGCGCGCGAGACCGAGCCGAGCGCCACCAGCAGGTGGTCGTAGCCGAGCGCGATCTGCTCGCCGTCGAGCCGGCGCACCGTCAACTCGTGGGCGTCGCCGTCATGACCCGTGACCTCGCCGATCGACAGGTCGGTGTGGCGCAGCTGTTCGCGCAGCGGCACCAACACGTGGCGCGGGTCGAGCGTCGCACCCGCGGCACCCGGCAACAACGGTGTGTAGAGCAGATAGTTGGCGTCGTTGACAAGCGTCACCCGCGCGCCGCGCAATGCGTCGATCCGCTCCAGCGCGCGAGCGGCATAGAAGCCGCCGAAGCCGCCGCCTGCGATGACAATGCGAGCGCTCATGACAGAGACGTTAGACCCAGCACCCCCATCGAGACCAATGTTACAAGCGTGTTACAAAGTCCTGCGCAGTCGCGGCGCGCGGCACTAGCAGAGGCCAATCGGCAGAATGGGGTGCCGTGAGCGTGGACATCTACAGAGAAGCCCTGCAACCCTTCGCCGGCGAAGCCGCCCATCTGCTGCCCGCCGGCGCCGAAGCTTTCGACGCGCACACGCACCTCGGGCTCGACGAGGACGGGCGCTCGTTGGACCTGCCGACGCTGCTGCGCCAACTCGACGACGCGGGAGCACGCCGGGCCTGCGTCTTTCCCTTGCACGACCCCGAGCGCCGACCCGCCTACAGCGTGCCCAACGACCGGGTACTCGCCTGGGCGGGTGAAAGCGACGACCGCCTGATTCCCTTCTGCCGGCTGGACCCGGCCGAAACGCCCGTGGCCGAGGGGGAACGCTCGCTTGCTAACGGGGCCCGCGGCATCAAGCTGCATCCGCGCGCGCAAGCCTTCACGTTCGACAGTCCCGAGATGGACGCGATCTTCGCGCTTGCCGAAGAAGCGAAAGTCCCGATCTTGATCCACGCCGGGCGCGGCATGCCGCCGATCGCCGACGCGCTTGCCGATCTGGCGCTGCGCCACCCCGATGTCGTATTGATCCTTGCCCACGGCGCGATCTGCGACCAAGGGATCCTGACTACACGGCTGGCCGACCATCCTGGCGTGCTTTACGACACCTCCTGCTTCTTTCCAATCGACGTGCTCGAGCTGCTCGCGCGCGTGCCGGTGGAGCGGGTGGTGTTCGCCTCCGATCCTCCCTATGGACTGACGGCCAGCGGTCTCTACCTGACATTGCGGGTCGCCGCTTACGCTGGTCTGGACGACGCGGCCACACGGCTGCTGGTCGGCGGCACGATGGCGCAGTTGGTGGATGGCGAAGGGCTACCGCCCGTCACGGCGCCGCGCGGACCACAGGAGATCGTGCTACAGGGGCGCCTTGCGCGCGCCTACGGCTACGGCAGCCTCGCCGGGCCGGCGCTGTTCGCCGGGGCGGTCGAGCAGGCGCAGGGGATGCTCGATCTGGCGATCGCCACCTGCCGCGACCCCGAACCCGGGCCTTCCGGCGAGGCGCTGGAGACGATCGGCGCGGCGTTGACCGCGGCCCGAGCCCTGCTCGACGTGCCGGAAGGGGGGCGCGGCGCCATCGACCTGCTGTTCCGCTCGATGGCGCGCGCGGCC
>DASTPN010000183.1:0-2289 GCA_035719985.1 Solirubrobacteraceae bacterium
CGCTACCACGACCTCGCCGAGGGGACCTTTGACCTCGGCGCCGTTCAGGTCACGGCGCGTTACCTGAACCATCCCGGGCTTGCGCTGGGTTACCGCTTGGAAGCCGGCGGTGTGGCGTTGGTCTACGCTACCGATCACGAGCCGCACTCGCGCCATCAGACCGAGGTGGCCGGCTCTGCTCAGGCCCTGCCGGTGCACCGCGAGGACCAACAGCATGTTGCGTTCCTTGCCGGCGCTGATCTCGTGATCCACGACGCGCAGTACACGCTGGAGGAGTACCCGAGCAAGCTGACATGGGGCCATAGCCCTGCCGAACTGGCGGTGGACTTTGCCGTTGCCGCGAGAGTGAAGCGGCTGGCGCTCTTTCATCATGATCCACTCCGCGATGACGCGGCGCTGGACCAGCTAGTGGAAAGCTGTCGCGAGCGTGCCGCCGCTGCCGGCGGCCTCGACGTCTTCGCTGCCGCAGAGGGCCAGACGATCGAGCTGCCGGAGCGGGAGCCCGTCACGCCACGCGCTGCGAGGCAACCGCAGGCCGCCATTGCCAAAGGGGTTGGAGCCGCGTCAGCGACCATCTTGCTCGTTGACGACGACCCGGACATCCTGCAACTTTTGACCCTGACACTGCGGCCAGAGGGCTACCGCCTGTTATCGGCGAGCGACGGGAACGCAGCGCTGGAGATCGCCCGCGCCGAGCACCCGGACCTTCTCCTGCTGGACTGGAACATGCCTGGGCGCAACGGGCTGGAGGTGTGCCGCGTCCTGCGCACCGAGTCAGACCCGGACCTCCGCAACGTGCCCGTGGTGCTCCTGACCGCTCAGGTGGAGGCAGAGGACACTGCGACGGGATTCGCGGCCGGGGTCACCGACTACGTGACCAAGCCATTCAAGCCAGCCCACATCCGGTCGCGCGTGCACGCTTGGCTCAGGCGAAAACGTGCTGGCCCAGAGGGCACGTGAACCATGGCGCGGCTTTCTCTTGCAAGTGTGCGGGCCCGGCTGTTGTTGCTCGTCCTTCTCGCCGTTATCCCGGCATTGGGGCTCACGCTCTACACAAACCTGGAAGAGCGCCAGCTCAGAAAGACGCAGGTGCAAGAGCAGGCCATGCGGCTGTCTCGCCTCGTTTCTGCGGATCACGAGAGGCTGATCGAGGACGCGCGCCAGCTCCTCGTGACCCTGGCGGCGTTCCCCGCCGTTCGCGATCGTAACCGCGCCGCCTGCAACACGCTCTTCGCCGATCTGCTCGCGCGTCGTTCGTCGTATGCCAACTTGGCAGTCGTCGACGCCGATGGCAACGTCATTTGCACCGCCCTTCCGATGACCGGCCAGGTCTACGTCGGCGACCGCGTCTATTTTCAGCGTGCCCTCGAGACTCGTGATTTCGCCATCGGTGAGTATCAGGTCGGGCGTGTCACCGGCAAGGCCACCCTCAATTTCGGCTATCCTGTGCTCGACGACGCGGGTCATGTCCGTGCCGTGGTTGTCGCCGCGCTCGATCTTGCCTGGCTCAACGAACTGGCTAGCCAAGCGGCACTGCCGACGGGATCGATGCTCACCGTGATCGACCGCAACGGCACGATCCTATCGCGCTACCCGGACGAGGGGAAATGGGTTGGCAAGCTCATGCCGGAGCCGCTCGTCTTAAAAGCCATCCTGGCAAAACAGGGCAACGGCACGACCGAGGCTCCGGGCACGGACGGCATCCCGCGCCTCTTTTCGTTCGCGCCGTTCGGCGGCGCTGCGCAAAGCGCGGGTGCGTATGTGAGCGTTGGCATCCCGGCGGCTGTCGCCTTTGCCGGCCCTAACCGGATTCTCGCCCGAAATATTGCGTTGCTAGCGCTCGTCGCTGGCCTCGCGCTCGCCGCGGCCTGGGTGGGTGGAAACCTGTTCATCGTGCGCCAGATCCAGGCCCTCGTCAGAGCGACGAAGCGAGTCGCCGCCGGGGAGCTGGGCGTGCGCACCGGGCTTCCCCAGGGGCAAGGGGAGCTGAGCCAGCTCGCCGCCGCCTTCGACCAAATGGCCGAGTCGTTGGAACGGGCGCACGAACGGAGGCTTCTGGAGGAGGAGCTGCGCCGGAAAAACTACCAGCTCGAGCAGCAGAACCTGGCAATTCAGGAGACGAACCGGTTGAAGACCGAGTTCGTCTCGATGGTCTCGCACGAGCTGCGGACTCCCCTCACCTCGATCCAGGGGTACGCCGAGCTAATGCTCGAGGATCAGCAGATCGCCAGCGAGGAGCGCGAGAGCCTGACGATTGTAAAGAAGAACGCCGACCGATTGCTGGCTCTG
>DASTPN010000184.1:0-2277 GCA_035719985.1 Solirubrobacteraceae bacterium
TGCCGCACAGGCGCCACAAGCAGCGGGCGCACACGGGGAACGCCAAACCCAAACCCATCCGAGCGTCAGTCTGATCGTCGCCGCTCACAACGAGCAAGGCGTGATCGCCGCGAAGGTGCTCAACGCCCTTGCGCTCGAATACCCGCGTGAGCTACTGGAGGTGATCGTCGCCTGCGACGGGTGCTCGGACGCGACCGCCGCGCAGGCCCGGGAGGCCGGTGCCGATCTCGTGCTTGAGCTACCGCGTGGCGGCAAGATCGTTGCGCAGGATGCGGCGGTGCAGCGCTCCCGCGGGGAGATTGTTGCCTTCTCGGACGCCAACGCGCTGTGGGCGCTCGATGCGCTGGCTGAGCTGGTCGCAGTATTTGCCGACGCTCGCGTGGGCTACGCGTGCGGGCGTGTGCGCTTCGTGCGCGACGGGCAGACGCCGAACGGCGTCGGCGCCACTAACCAGGAGGGTGTGTACTGGGGGTATGAGATGTCGCTGCGCGCGAGCGAGTCGCGCTTGGCTTCGATCACCGCCGGCAACGGCGCAATCTACGCCACCCGCCGCGAGTCCTACGTCATCGTTGACCCGGTGATGGGCCATGACCTGTCGTTCCCGTTCAACATGGTCAAGCGCGGCTGGCGCGCCGTCGAAGCGCCGGCCGCGCGAGCGAGCGAGAAGATGGTCCCGTCGATCGAGGGCGAGTTCTCGCGCAAGCGGCGGATGATGAGCCACACTTGGCCGATCGTCTTGCGTGGTGGCATGCTCTCGCCGCGCGGCTATCCGCTTGGCTATGCCCTGATGATCTTCTCTCACCGCCTCTTGCGCTATCTGCTGCCGTTCCTGCACGTGCTCGTGCTGGCGTGCAACGTCGCGCTGGTGGTGCTCGGCGCAGGGGGCCTGTACGCGGTCACGCTTGCGCTGCAGGTGGCGTTGCTGCTTGCCGCTGCGTTGGCCCGCTTCGTCCCCGCACGCCCGCTGCTGATCGCGCGCTACTACGTCTTGACCGCTGCATCGCCGGCGGCAGGCCTGTGGGACTGGCTGTGCCACGGCACCGAGGCTTCGTGGCAAGTGGCGGAGGGGACGCGATGAAGGCACGCTGCGATAGCAGAAACGCAAGCCCCCTTTCATTCTTTACCGAACGATTCCTACTCTTTACCACGGACTTCGATTTCTTTACCAAAAGGGGGGCCTTTCGCGTACAGGTCCCCTTCGAGGAGCACCGATGATCCGACGCGCTATCGACTTCCTCGGGGGTGCCCTCGCCTGCCTATTGGCGGCGCCGGTGGTGGCGATCGCGATGGTGGCGATCCGCGTGGAGTCGCACGGGCACCCGGTCTACCGGCAGCGACGTGTCGGCAAGGACGGGCGCGAGTTCGACCTGCTCAAGCTGCGCACGATGGTGGACGGGGCGGAGCACATCGGCGCCGGCCTGGCGATCAACGAGGACGATCCACGCGTCACGCGCGTAGGCGCCCTATTGCGCCGTACCTCGCTGGATGAGCTGCCTAATCTGCTCGGAGTGGTGCGCGGCGACCTGTCTTTCATCGGCCCGCGCCCGACGATCCCGATCCAGGTCGCTCAGTACAGCGAGCGCCAGCGCGGCCGCCTCGCTATCCGTCCCGGCATCACCGGTTGGGCGCAGGTGCACGGCCGCGCGTCGCTGCCCTGGAGCGAGCGGATTGAGCTTGACCTGTACTACATCGAGCACCGCTCCTTGGCGCTGGACCTGCGCATCCTGTGGCGCACGATCGCGATCGTCTTTGGAGGATCGGGTCTGTATAAGGGCCAGACGGGTGGATGGGAGGCAGGGAACGATGGATGAGCTACGGTCCTCACGGACCTCCGCCCGGCGTGCGGAGGGACGTGAGGCGCCCGCTGCAAGCCCCCCCGCGGTGATGTTGACCGGGGTGGGCAAGCGCTACGACATCGTCTCGTGCTTTTCGGCGCTGACGAGAGTGGTTGCGGTAGACCCCAACCCGCTGGCGCCGGCCCAATACGTCGCCCAGATGCGTGCGACGGCGCCGCGCATAGACGACCCCGCCTATGTACCTGCTCTACAGGAGCTGTGTGAGCGCCACGGAGTTGGCGCGGTGTTGCCGCTGACCGACCTCGACATCGAGGCGCTGGCGCTTGCCCGCGAGCGCGGTCAGCTGCCGGCGCTCGTTCCATCCTCGCAGGTGGCGCGCGCCACCTATGACAAGTACGAGGCACACCAGCTGCTGGTGGCGCATTCGCTGCCCTCGCCGCCCACGGTGCTGCCCGACGGCGACCTCGACGCCCTGGACTAC
>DASTPN010000185.1:0-23376 GCA_035719985.1 Solirubrobacteraceae bacterium
CGGGGACGGTGCGCCGGTGATGTACCAGGAGCTGCCATTGTCGGCGACGATCAAGCCGTAGCGCTTTAGCGCTCGCAAGATCACGAGCGCCTGACCGTGGTAGCCGGCGAGGCTGAAGCTCGCCTTCAAGCGTAGGCGCAAGCCCATCGGCGGCAACGCCGGATCGGAGTCCGAGGAAGCGAAATGCGTGGCCGGGTGGATATAGCCGCTCTGGGTGCGCTGTACCGTCACGCGCAGAGCGTGGTCGATACGACCGGCCTTGACCTCGGGGTAGCGAGCGAGCAGCGGGAAAATCGGCAGTCCCGCCGCGTCGGCAGAGGTCCAGCCTTCGGGGCGCAGGGCATTGCTGCGCAGGTTGAACACCGCGCCAGAGCCGGCGTCCCAGCCGGCGCCCGAGCGCTTGGCGTTGTAAAGCTCATAGAGCTTGCAGGTGCCGCTCTGCAGGACAAGCACGTGCCGATCGCCTTCTTCGCCTGCGCCCTCGACCGGCGCGCCCGGCGGCACCGGGTAGGGTCCCGGGTTGGATTCTTCGCCGTATTCGGTGAAGTGGATCGGCAGCTTGCGCTGATGCGGCCCCACCACCGAATAGGGGATCCCGTAGCTG
Organism: Solirubrobacteraceae bacterium; assembly: GCA_035719985.1. Lineage (GTDB taxonomy): Bacteria > Actinomycetota > Thermoleophilia > Solirubrobacterales > Solirubrobacteraceae > Palsa-744. The sequence continues at coordinate 605 of DASTPN010000185.1, forward strand.
GGCGGAGTGCCGAAGTCGGCGTGTAGATGGATGTCCGCGCCGATGCTGGCGATGTACTGCGCCGAGCGCGAATCGACCGGAGCATGGGAGATGTCCTGGTTGATCGGGTTGCTCGCCGGAAAGATCGGACAGCCCGCTTCTCGGGGCGCTGGTGCTCGGGCGAGGGCCGGCGCAGCGGCCAACGTGAGCACGGCTACGAACGCGGCCGAGCGCAGCATCTACAGCATGCTCGTGGTCAGCCGCTCGATCTCCGCGATCGAGGTCTGGCCGGAGCGGACCTTGGCAATGCCGTCCTCGCGCATGCGGCGCATGCCCGCACGCACGGCGGCAGCGCTTATCTCATCGACGGAGGCACGATCCAGCACAAGCTGACGAATCTCTTCAACGATCGGCATCACCTCGTAGATACCTATCCGCCCGCGATAGCCGCTCTGGCCGCAACGCGGGCATCCCACGGGATCGAACGCCTCGCCCGCGTACAGGCCGTATTCGGCCAGCAGCGACTCGGGCGAGGTGCTGGGCTGCTTGCAGTGCGCGCACAACATCCGCACCAGCCGCTGTGCGACGACGCAGTCGATGGCAGAGGAGATCAAAAACGGCTCGATACCCATGTCGATCAAGCGTCCGAGCGCCGATGGGGCGTCGCGGGTGTGAAGCGTGGAGAGCACGAGGTGTCCGGTCAATGCTGCCTCGACCGCGATGTGGGCGGTTTCACGGTCGCGGATCTCGCCGACCATGATCACGTCGGGGTCGGCCCTGAGCATCGCGCGCAGGCCGCTTGCGAACGTCATGCCCGCCTTGGGGGCTACCTGCATCTGCTTGACGCCGGCGATGCGCGACTCGACGGGGTCCTCGATCGTAAGAATCGAGCGCTTGCCGTCGTTGACGGCGTCGAGCGCCGCGTACAAGGTGGTGGTCTTGCCGCTGCCGGTCGGGCCGGTGACAAGGACCGCGCCGTTGGGGCGATTGACGGCGTATGCGAAGCGGTCCTGCTCCGTGCGCTGCATGCCAAGCGACTCCAGCTCGCGTACCGTCGCTCCCTGGTCGAGGATGCGCAGATAGGCACCCTCACCGTATACAAGCGGCAGCGTCGTCACGCGCACGTCCACGCGCCGCCCGGCGACGGTCAGCGCGAAGCGGCCGTCCTGGGGGATGCGCCGCTCGGAGATATCCATCTCGGCCATGATCTTCAGTCGCGAGATCACGCTGGCGGCCATCGAGCGCTTGAGCGTGGCGCTCTGGGAGAGGACGCCGTCGATGCGGAAGAGCACACGTATGTCCTCCTCGCCCGGATCGATGTGGATGTCTGAGGCGCCCTGGTCGATTGCTTCGGCGACGACCGAGTGCACCAGCTTGATCACGGGCGCGTCGGTGTCGGCCTCATCGGCCATCAACTCTGGTTCGGGCTCGTCTTGTTGCTCTGAGATCGCCTCGACCGATTGCTCGACACGCGAGAGGCGCGTGATCAGGATGTTGACGTCCTCGATCGAGGCCGAAGCGGCGCGCACCCTGCGACCGGTCAGCATCGCCACGTCATCGACGGTGAGCACGTTGGTGGGATCGGCCATCGCCAGCAGCAGCGTGCCGTCCTCCAGGAAGCCGACGGGGACTGCCTGGTAGCGACGGATTGCCTCCATGTCGATCAGATTGACCGCGCCCATATCCAGCTCGTAGACGGACAGGTCGACGTAGTCCAGGCCATAGCGCTCGGCCACCACGCGCGCCAGCTGATCGTGGCGCAGGATGCCCTGCTCGACCAACACTTGCCCGGTCGGCTTGCGCTGGGCGCGAGCAAGCTCGACGGCCTCCTCGACCTTCTCGCGACTGGCAAAGCCGAGTTCGACGACGACGTCGCCGATCAGCCGGCCAGGCCGGCTGTCCAGGGCCGCAGGTGTGAGCGCTTGCGCCTCCACGCTGTGATGATCGGCACCCGAGGCAGCCGACTTGACTAGGGAACGCGCCTAAAGACCGCGCTCGAATGCGCCCTTGACGGACGCATCGAGGGCATTCAGGCGCTGCAGTGCAAGCGCCTCCGCGCTGGCCGGACGCTGAGCACCGGGGCGCTCGCCATGATGGGCGAGCACGCAATGCTCGAGCGCGAGCCTGCGCTCGCCCTGTAGCGAAGCGGGCGCATGCGCGGCGATCACGCGCAGCCCCAGCTCAACGTGTCCGAGCATGCGGCCCTCCTGGCTGAGCGAAATCTCAGCTCCGTACTCATATTCGCGCGTCTTGCCAATGTCGTGCACAAGCGCAGCGCACAGCAGCAGATCGCGATCCAGACGCGGGTGCACGGCGCACAGCTCGATCGTGAGCGTCGCCACCGCGACGGTGTGCTCGATCAACCCACCGAGAAAAGCGTGGTGAGCCGAGGAGCCGGCCGGGGCGCGGGCAGAGGCGGTGCTCGGCAGCGAGCACGGCGCCCGGCGCAGCTCAAAGCGCATGTCTGCGTCGGCCAGGATCGCGTCGAGCAGGGCGCGCAAGGGCGGGTCGTAGACCTCTCGCACGAGGTGCTCGAAGAAGCCCTCCAGCTCATCCAGGTCACGGCGCGAGACGGGCAGGAACTGGGCGGCGTCCTGCTCACCCAGATCGACGCGCTCGATCCGCTCGAGCGCCAGTTGCAGCTCGCCGCGGAAGCGCTCGGCGCGACCTCGCGCGCGCACGAGGTCGCCCCGCTCGAAGCTGCCCGCCAACAGGTCGGCGTCGCGGAAGGCGCGAGCGGTCATGCTGCCGCTTGCGTCGCGCAGCTCGAGCGCCAAATACGGGTCACCGGTGCGGGTCTGCAAGCGCTGCTTGCGAGTGCAAGCGAACACCGCGTCGACGGCCTCACCGGCGCGCAGGGTGGCGATCGTCTGTGCGTCGATAGTCCCGGACATCGGCTTCGCATGATGTACGGTGGTTCGGATGCAGCCGTTGATCTGGGACCGCCGTCCGGACGGCCTGAGGGCCCCGGCGATGGTCTGTTCCTTCCAAGGGTGGAACGACGCCGGCGACGCCGCCTCGACCGCCACCGACTTCCTCGCCCAGGCGTTTGAGGCCAAACGCTTCGCCCAGGTGGACACCGAGGAGTTCTACGACTTCCAGGCCAACCGGCCGCACGTCCAGATCGATGACACGCAAGCGCGCGTGATCTCCTGGCCTTCAGTTGAGATCCTCGAGGCGCGGGCGCCGCGGGCGCCGCGAGATTTGGTGATCGTGCAGGGAACCGAGCCCTCCATGCGCTGGCGCTCGTTCAGCGCGCTGATCGTGGACCTGGCCGAAGCGCTCGACGTGCAACTGGTCGTGACACTCGGTGGCCTACTGGCCGACGTGCCGCACTCCCAGCCGGTGGCAATGACGGGCTTTGCCTCCGATCCAGCTCTGATGGAGCGCCTAGGCTTGAAATCCAGCCGCTATGAGGGCCCGACCGGGATCGTGGGAGTGCTGCACGCAAGCTGCGCCGAAGCCGGGCTGCCCTCAGCGAGCATCTGGGCAAGCGTGCCCCATTACGTCGCGGCGGCCGCGTCGCCGAAGGCGGCGCTGGCGCTCTTGCGCAAGCTCGAGCTGATGGTGGGCGTCTCTGTGGACGTCAGCGAGCTGGAGGAGGCTGCCGGTGAGTACGAGCACCAGGTCGGCTTGGCGGTGCAATCCGATCCCGACATCCAAGCGTTCGTCGAGCGTCTGGAGCGCCGCGCCGAGGCCGAGGCCGCAGAGAGCGAGTCGCCACTGGGGCCACAGGACGTGCCCTCGGGAGACTCGATCGCACGCGAATTCCAGCGGTTTCTAAGACAGCGCGGTATCGAGAGCTGAACGAGCGATAGCGGGCGGCGGCGGCGAAAGGGTCAGACTCGTCGCTACCGCGTGGCGATGCCGTAAGTCACGGCCGCCTGCCCCATCAGCAGTTTGTGCTGGCCGTAGTCGGCCTCGGCTGTGGTCGGCTGGAAGCCCGAGCTGATCGGGATCTTCTTCGACAGCGCGTACATGACGAACTCGATCGTGTCGCTTTTACCGTGGTCAGGGCAGACCGCCGAGTAGGCCGCCTTGCCGTCGCTGTTGGCGCCGACGATTCCGCCAGCCGGTGTCTGACCGGCGGCGACACCTGTCGAAGACGGGTCGATGTTGCCGACAATCCAGCGAATGCCACCCGACTTGCCGTTTGAGTTGTCGTCGATCACAAATAGGACCAGCGCGGCCGCTTTGGCTGGGACTTTCTGCCATGACAACGGCGGCGAGATGCCCTTGCCCGCGCAGGTGTATTCGGCGGGGATCTTACCGTTGCGTTCAAACGCCGAACTGGTCAGCGAGAAGGCTCCCGGCGCGGTATAGACCTCGCCGCTGGTGTTGGCTCGCGCGGCACCCGATGAGCCGTGTGAGGAGGCGCTACCGGTCGTGGAGGCGGTGAGGTCTTCAGGCTTACCCTTGTATTGCTTGCAGTCCTCCATCACGTAGCCTGGGTTACAGATCGTCAGCGCCTTCCAGTGTGTCTGGAAGTTGCGCTCGAAGCCGGAAAGCAGCGCCGAGCGCTGTGAAGCGCTCTTGCCGGCCGTCACATGCGCGGCGATGTGCGAGGCGAGCAGTTCGACCTTGATCCTGGCCAGCAGGTCGGCTTCGGTCTCGCCGGACTTTTCCAGGTACTTGCGCATCGAGCCGGCCTTGGGGAAGCTTTGGTGCACGAGCTGGGTGAAGCGACGCTTCACTTCGGCTTCGGAGAGGACAATGTGGCGCCCGCTCGCCTCGCCGAGCACCCACTCGGAGGTGATTAGGAACCCGAGCGCCTGGTGGCTGGGATTGCCGGAGGCGCCGAGCTTGCGCTCGACGGCAAGCCAATGTTCGTAGCTGGCCTTGGCGATCGGCACGCCGGCGACGATCGCGACGGCATTGGCGGCGGAGACGTTTGCCGTCTCAGCGGCCGCGGCCGGCGAAGCGGGCACAGAGGAGGACGTCGAGCTCGAACCACCGCCGCAGCCCGTGGCGGCGCACAGCGCCAGCGCCGAGCAAGCCAACGTCACCCCCTGTGTGCGAAGCGCTCCATTCATCCCAAAGCGGAATCTAGACGCGCCTTCTAAAGCGCAGGCAAAGGCACTAGCGCTCCCAAGCCGGACACGCGATGCGGTAGTCGCACAGCGCACAGGTCGCGGGCGCCGGCGTCGGCTCGAAGCGCTCTGCGGTGATCGCCGCCCCCACCTCCTCGACGACGCGCCCGATCCAGTCGGGATCCATCTCCGCGCTCGGGACGGGCACCTTCAGATCGTCGAGCACGTAGTAGTAGGAGAGCCGCTCGGCGTTCACCTGCCAGGACTCGCGCGCGCCCAGCGCGTACAGCGAGAGCTGCACATCGTCGTGCAACTGCTCCGCGCTCTTCGGGCGCGAGGTCTTGTAGTCGATCATCTCGTAATTGCCGTCCGGCAGCCGATCGACGCGATCGACGCGCCCACGCAGGTGATGCGGGCCGAGCTTGAAGGAGAACGAGCGCTCGAACCACACCGGCTCAGCCTCGTGCGCCTCCAGGTGGCCGTGATAGAGGATCAACGCCGCGCGGGCCTTTCCGTGTAGCTCGAGCTCGCGGGCGCTGTCGCCGAAGCCTCCCCGGCGCCAGCAGGACTCGAACTGCTCGAGCATCTGCCCGACCGTCGTGTGCTCGGAAGCGTGATAGCGCTCAAGCGCCTGGTGCACGGCGATGCCGAAGCGCTGGTGCAGCGTCTGCGGCGTGGGGATCTTCAGGACGCGACCGTACTTGTAGCGAAGCGGGCAGCTGCGGTAGGTGTCGATGTCAGATGCCGAGAGCACGAGCCCATCGCCGCGGCGGGGCACGAATGCAAGCAGCGAGGGCTCCTCGCGACGCGCGAAAGCGTCACCCGCGCCTCCGATCACAGCCGGTCGGGGTGCCTGCTCGTCGGGCTCGCCGCGCTCGGCGGCCAGCAGTGCTTGATCCAAAGCGGAGCTTTGGAAGATCTCGCGCTGCAAGGGGGTACAGGCGGCAAGTAGGCGCTGATTGACGTCCTCCAGCGCCTCGGCCAGGCTCTGCCCGGGCGGACGGTCCGCCAGCGCATCGAGCTTCACCAACTCCAGGTAGCGCACCACCCCGTGCGAGATATCCAGGTCGGTGTCCAGGCGCAGCTCCCCAAGCCTGCCCGCTATCCGCTCTGCGCCACCGAGCACCTCTTCGCGCATCAGCTCGATCGCTTCCTGCAAAGTCTGCGCGTGCGAGTCCGACGCACCGTCGCCTGCCAGCACCGCCGCCTCAGAGGCAGCGGTCAGCTCGGCCGCCAATTCCCGCGGGGAACCCTGCAGGCGCGGCAGCAGCGCCTCGAAAGCGACCTGCGCCTCGCGGTGCAGCGCCTGCAAGTGCTCGATTCGCTCGCGCGCCTCCGGCGGCATGCCTTGAGCCTCCATCGCCGGGCCAAGCGCCGCGATCAGATCGAGCTTTGCCTTGCGCGCGACCTGCACGACCCGTGCGATGTCGACCTGGCGCAGCTCGATCGGCGGACGACCGAGCACACGCACGACCGCAGCCGCGTCGCTCGGGTCAGTCAGGAGACGCAGCCAGGCGATCACATCGCGCGCGCCTGCCTGTTCAAAGAGCTCGATTCGAGGCGCTGGCACAGGCGAAGCATATGAGTGCGTACGCTGCTTGTATGGACGGCATCGACTGGAACGTCGCGCAGCGAGTGGGCGAGATGCTCTCCGGGGGTTCGCCCTACGTCAGTTCCAGCTCAAATGGAGTGCAATCGCTGGCCGAGGACTTCGCCGGCCGCGTGTCCGCCTATACAGGTCTGAAGCCAAGCGGCGGCATCCCCAAGATCGAGTCGATCGACCGGCCGCGCTGGATCGAAGCCAACATCGCCACGATGCAGCCGTTGCTCGACCCGATGACCAAACGCCTTGGCAACGGCTCCGGGCCGCTGGGACCGGCGCTACGCTCCACCACGCAGCTGCTACTGGGCGCCCAGGTCGGCGCGCTCACGGGAGTGCTCTCCCAACGCGTGCTCGGCCAGTACGACATCTCTCTACTGGACGCCGAGCGTGAGCCGCGCCTGTTGCTGCTTGCGCCCAACATCGCCCAGGCGGCCCGCAACCTCAGTCTCGATCGCGACGAGTTCACAAGCTGGGTGGCTATCCACGAGGTGACGCACGCCGTCCAGTTCGGCGGCGCGCCGTGGTTGCGCGATCACCTCGGGGGGATGTTGCGCGAACTGCTCGACGACATGCAGGTGGGTATGCGCTTCGGTGGCTTGCCGAGCATCCCTAGCGCAGCCGACCTACGCTCGCTAGTAGATCGACTTCGCTCTGGCGATCTGCTGCGCATAGGCCTGGGCGAGGAGCGCTGGGCGCTGGTCGATCAGATGCAGGCGACGATGTCGCTGATCGAGGGTCACGCCGAGCACGTAATGGACGCCGTCGGCGCCGACGTGCTGCCATCGCTCGAGAAGATGCGCACCGCGATGAACAGACGCCGGCGCAGTCGTGCCTGGCCGTGGCGGATCGTCGAGCGACTGCTGGGACTGGAGATGAAGATGCGCCAGTACGAGGTCGGGCGCAGCTTCTGTGACGAGGTGGTGGAGGACTCCGGCCCGCCCGCCCTCACGCGCGCTTGGCAATCGGCTGCGATGCTCCCGACCATGGCCGAGTTGCAGGAGCCGCGCCTATGGCTGGAGCGAACGCACGTTCCACCTGTTACAAGCTGACCGGGATATACACGGCTTCTTTACACGCTGTTCACCGTGGCTTGAGGTTCGGGTGTAACGATCTCCCTGGAGCGGGTTAGGAACATATGTTCGATGCTATCGTGGCGTCGACCAGAACAAATGTGCCCCTCAAGAATTAGGAGATTCCCTCCACATGCCTCAAGCTAAGACGACTTCCGCCAAGCCCCGTACGAGCGCCGCTTCCAAGCGCTCCACGAACGCTTCCAAACCGGCGACGCGCGCTACCAAGCAGTCGAGCACAGCCGAGCGCGCCGTGCTGATCCCGGTCGGCGCCGCACTGATCGCCCGCGAGCGTGTGGTCTCAGGCGTCGGCGATGCAATCGCCAACTACAACAGCACCGCCAAAGCCGGCGCCCAGCTGCGCAAGTTCGAGCGCCGTGGCGTCACAGCTCGCAACCGCGTCGAGCGCGAGCTGCGCAAGACCCGCGTACGCGTCGAGCGCGAGCTGCGCCAGCGTCGCCAGGAGAGCGAAGAGCTCGCAGGCAAGGTACAGGAGCGCATTCTGAGCCTCGTGTGATCGCCGACCCACCCGCCTCGTGTGCGTTTCAGGCGAGCTGGTAGTGGGCAAATGGGCTTCCCCCGCCCCGGATTGGAGAGCCGGGGACACCGCCGCCAAAGGCGGTGGTCGGGAGAGTCTGCCGGCCTCATAACCCGCCGGCAGTAGCAGCACCCTCTCCTCCCTCGCCGCCGGGCGGTCCCCCTACCGCCCGGCGGCTTTTTTCTTCTCTGCGAGAATGCGAGCCATGACCGATCGCGACCAAGTGCTGAAAGCCCTCGAGGCCGTAATAGATCCCGAGCTGCGCCGCTCGATTGTGGAGCTTGAGATGGTGCGCTCCATCGACATCTCTGAGAATGGCGTGGTGGACGTCACCGTCTCGCTCACGACCGCCGGCTGTCCCATTAAGGGCCACTTCCAGACCTCCGTCGCCCAAGCAGTCGAGGCGCTCGACGGCGTTACGCACGTCAACGTCTACTTCGACGTGCTCAGCGACAACGAGAAGGCCGCGCTGCAACAGAAGCTCGGTCGCGGCGCGCTACCGGATGGAGCGCTCGCTCAGATCTCCAATGTGATCTGCGTCGGCTCGGGCAAGGGCGGTGTTGGCAAGTCCACGCTTACCGCCAACCTGGCGGCGGCGCTGACAGCCGAGGGCAAGCGTGTCGGCATTCTTGACGCCGACGTCTGGGGCTACTCGATCCCGCGCATGTACGGGCTCGGCGCCACCCGCCCACCGGTCTCCCCGCAGCGCAAGATCGTGCCGCTGCAAGCGCACGGCGTGAAGGTGATGTCGATCGGCTTCTTCGTGGCCGAGGACGCGGCCGTCGTCTGGCGTGGGCCGATGCTGCACAAGGCGCTCGGCCAGTTCCTGCAGGACGTCGAATGGGGCGCGCTCGACTACCTGCTGATCGACCTGCCGCCCGGCACCGGCGATGTCTCGATGACGCTCGCGCAGATGTTGCCGCAGGCGCAGTTCGCGATCGTCACCACGCCGCAGGCGACAGCTCAGAAGGTGGCGCGACGCTCGGCGGAGATGGCGAACAAGGTCAACCTGGAGATCTGCGGCGTGATCGAGAACATGACCGCGTTCGCCACGCCGGACGGCGAGCGCTACGCCATCTTTGGCGAGGGCGGCGGCCAGGAGCTCGCCGACGAGCTCGACGTGCCGCTGCTCGGCAAGGTGCCGCTGACGATGCCGCTGCGCGAGCACGCCGACAGCGGCGTGCCGTTGGTGATCGAGGACCCCGACGACCCGGCCGCCCAGGCGATCCGCCACGCGGCACGCGGTTTGATCGCGCTGGCGCCGATCGAGCTGCCGACGCTGCAAGTCACTCAGGTCGCACCGCCCCAGCCGCCAGCCAGCCCAAAGCCGGCTGGCATGTCGCTGCCCATGGCCTGAGAGCGGCCTTGGACTCCCGCCCGCAGCGCGGCGGGCGGGTCACCTCACGAAGCTACTTCGCGTTGGCGAAGTACTCGGCGTTGATCGGCCCGTACTTCTGCCACTCGTCGGGGAGCTGATCCTCGGCAAAGCAAGCGTCGACCGGACAGGCCTCGACGCAGGCGTCGCAGTCGATGCACTCCTCAGGGTCGATGTAGAGCATCTCGGCCGCGTCGTAGCCGGGCTCGTCGGGCGTCGGGTGGATGCAATCCACAGGGCACACCTCGACGCAGGAATTGTCCTTCGTGCCAATGCACGGCTCAGCGATTACGTAGGCCATTACTTCCTTCTCGTTCGTTGTGGGGCTTGCTGCGGGAGGACGAATACTAGCGGGGCCGTCGCCCGTGCCGTAGAGCCCGGCTGGCCCGACCGGCAGACGGCCGCGCTCGCCTGGACTCCGCTAGCTTGAGTCGATGCTCTTGCTAACCGGAGCCACGGGCACCGTCGGCTCGGCGCTGCTGCGCCGCCTGGTAGCCGAAGGTCAGCAGGTGCGCTGCCTGGTGCGCGATCCGAGACGCCTGGGGCCACTGCGTGTGCGCGTGCAGATCGCGCTCGGCGACCTCGCCGATCCCCCCTCCTTTCGCAACGCCATGCGCGGCGTGGACACGGTCGTGCACCTGGCCACACCCACGCGCGACCAGCCGCGTGGCTCGATCGAGGAGCTGGCGGCGATCGCCACCTGGCGGATGGTCGAGGCAGCCCAGCGCGCCGGCGTGGAGCGCTTCGTCTTCTTCTCGGCACTGGGAGCCTCCGAGCACCACCGCTGCCGCCTGTTTCGCGCCAAGGCGCTGGCGGAGCAGGCCGTGCGCGAGTCGGACATGCGCTCGACGGTGCTGGCCCCCTCACTCGTCTACGCCCCAGGCGATCGCTGGCTGACCCTGCTCGACCGGCTGGCGCTGCTGCCGGTCGTGCCCGTCTCCGGGCGCGGCAGGGCGGTCTGTCAGCCGATCTGGGCGGAGGACGTAGCTAACTGCACGATTGCGGTGCTGCGGGGAGCCGGCCCGTCACAGAATGGCGCCGGCAGCGCGCGCTACGAGCTGGCTGGCCCCGAGACGTTCAGCTACGACGAGGTGATCCGAGCCGTCCTGGCCGCGAGCGAGCGCCAACGACCGCTGCTGCACGTCCCTACCTCGATCGTCTCGCGCGGCCTGCGAGCGGCCGAGCGCGCCGCCCGCAAGGGGACTGCCGATAGACGAGCTCTCCCCACCTGGGATGAGGCCGAGCTGCTGGAGGCCAACCTGATCGCCAAGGAAGGCATGGCCGACGCTCGCGCTCTCGGCGTGGACCCGGCGCGAATGGGAGCGGTCCTCCAGGCGGGCTAGGAGACTGGCGCGCGGCGCTCTGCCCACGGCACAGCGATCTCCAGCTGCCGAGCAAGCGAGATCAACGTCGCCTCGTCGGCCGGGCGGCCGACCAGCTGCACCGCCAACGGCAAGCCGTCCTCGCCCTCGTACAGCGGCAGCGAGATTGCAGGCTGGCCCGACGCGTTGAAGATCGGCGTGAACGGGGTGAAGTAGCCCGAGCGCGTGAACGTCGCCATCGGATCGGCGGCGGCCGTGTCGAGCGTGCCGAGCGGCAGCGGGCGCTCGGCCAGCGCCGGCGTCAAGAGCGCGTCGTAGGGGGCCAGGAACTGGACCAGCTGACGCGTCAGGGCCTGCAGTTGGATTTCCATGCCGAGACCGTGCACGGAGTCGATCTGCTTGGTCATCTGGTAGATCGCCCAGCTCATCGGCTCCATGTCCTCGGCCGCCGGCTCGCGGCCCGCGACCATGCCCGAGTAGAGGATCTGGGTGGCGATGTGGACCGAGAAGACACCGCCGAACAGCTCGGATAGCCCCTCGATCTGCCACGGCGGATCGACCTCCTGCACGTTATGGCCGAGCGAGCGCAGCAGACCCGCGGCGTCCTCGACGGCCCGCGATGCGACCGGGTCGATCTCCGCGTCGGCCAGCGGCGGCTTGGTCGTGACGGCGATGCGCAGGCGTCCGGGCTCGCGCACCGCGTCCGCGAACGGCTGCTGTGGCGGCGGTGCCCATGCCACGTCGCCCGGTTCGTAGCCGGCGAGCACGTCGAGCAGCGCCGCCGTGTCGGCGACGGTGCGCGTGAGCATGCCGTCGACGTCCAGCGGCGCCTCGCCGCGTTCGGGCGCGGCCGAGATGCGCCCACGCGCGGGCTTCAGCCCGACCAGCCCGCAGCAGGCCGCAGGGATGCGGATCGAGCCGCCGCCATCGTTGCCGTGCGCGACCGGCAGCATCCCGGAGGCGACCGCAGCGGCCGCGCCACCGGAGGAGCCGCCCGGCGTGCGCTCCAAGTCCCATGGGTTGCGCGTCGGGCCGAACATGCGGGCCTCGCTCACCGGCAGAATGCCGTACTCCGGTAGCGTCGTCGTCCCGACAATCACGAAGCCGGCGTCCTTGAGACGGCGCGAGACATTCGAGTCGTGGTGGGAGACGTTCTCCCGCAGCAGCTCACAGCCGATCGTCGTGCGCAGGCCCGCGACCGGGCGATTGTTCTTGACCGCGGTCGGCACGCCCGAGAACGGCCGCTCGTCGCCAGCTTTGATCTGCGACGCAGCCTGCAACGCGCGCTCGCCGTCGACGTCGACGAACGCGTTCAGGCGCGGGTTGAGCTCCTCGATGCGCTGAAGCGAGGTCTCAACCAGCTCGCGGGCCGAGACCTCGCCCGAGCGCACCATCCCCGCCAGCTCTGTGGCGGAACGGAACATCAGATCGCTGTCCGGCATGGCTTCCTCCGCTGATTGATCGACCCGTGGCGCCGGCGACTCCTCGACGCGCCGACTCGATCATCATATGGGTGCGCCGCGTGCTCGGTTCGCTGCTTATTTGCGCTTCTTGGTGTTGGCCTTTGTGGCTGGGTAGCGTTTGCGGGCGGTTCGTTCGCAGCTGGTGCGCTTTTTTCCGTGCTTGTGGTGACAGGCAGCTAGTGCTCGGTTGAGCTTCTGTTGGGTCGTGATGCTCTTGGGGCAGTTGGTGATGTTCACCGGCGTGTTCTGGTGGATTTCAAGCCCGTTCGAGGCCGTGAATGCTGTCGGTACTACAAGCTTCTGTCCGCAGAAACTCTGGCTGTTGTGAGGGAGGTTCGCTCCGAACTCGCTGTAGGGGCCTGAGGGTAGGTTGACTTCGATCGATTCGAACGGGACGTCAGGCGTGTTGTGGAACGTCGCGCTGGTGACACCCGCTTTGCTGATGAACGTCTGTCCTGTCAGATCGACCGTGATCCCATAGCCTTGTAGGACGAGCACTACGTCGGGGAACTTTTCGCCGCCGTGGCTGACGAAGTAGATCGGCCCTTCCAACGGGACTGGCAGGATCGGAGTGTGCACGACCGCACGCCCAATGTTCGAATGCGTCGGGCAAGCGGCGGGATTACGTTCGAATGTCGCTGCTGCACATGCCTGTTGCAGCGTGGTTAGGCGTGCTGGTAGTTGTCTGGGGATTGTGAACTTCGCGGCATGGAACCAGGATTGCGTCCCGATTGGGTCGTGTGGGTAGGCGATGTTGAATTTGACGTTCTCGCCCTGGGTGCGACTGGATTTCGCTCCAGCTGAGACCTTGAAGCTTGGCGTGAACCTCAAGCTGGAGCAGTCCGCAGCCTGGAACTGGTTGCTCACAGTCACCGGCACGTCATCGGTCGGGCTTACATAGTTCTGGCCGGATCCGACAATCGTTGCTGAGAACGTCAAGTGTTCGCAGCTTGTTGGGTTCAGCACGAAGTTTGGTCGGTCAACATAGACGCGGATGTTTCGTAGATGGACGATGACGCCCTTGATGATGTGCGGGATCTGGTCAGGCTCGCCGGACCCGACGGTCACGTTTGCGGTGTGAAGATCGATCGATAGTGGCAGATGCACCACGACCGTTCCGAGATCGAACGGGCCGACCTTGGCGCTTGTGATCGAGATGATTGAGAACGGCGCACCCTGGTATGGGCCACCCATGTACAGCTTCCCCGGAGCCTGCGCGAGTGTGCCGCCGACACCTGCTTCGGCGATCGTATGTCCAATCTGGCTGGCAGCAGGACACGATGGTTCGGCTTCCTCTTGTGCACCGGTCTTGCTCTCAGCAGCCGCAATAGCCGTTTCAGAGCAGAACGGCACGCCTGTCAAGCTCGCCGTCAGTCCTGGTGGCAGGTTCGACCCGAACCCTGTGATCTCTTGTTCGCCGTCGTTGCGCATCAACCGCAGATCGAGTGGGCTGTGGGAGCCCGCGACGTTATCGGCGGTACCCGCTACCAATCCAGGGTTGAACGCGAGCGCACCACCAGCCGGGCAGGGCGCGCCATTGGGCCCTTCGGCGATCTGGTACGTGGTCGATATCGGAGCTGGATTATTCGGCTGCGCCCACGACGCCATGGTGCCGGTGACCGTCTGTGCACCACAGAACGCCGGGTTGACCAGTGGGGCGCGATCACCGCTTCTGAACCTCAACGTCAGGTCGTCGAACGGTAGTTGTGGAGTATTAGCGAATGTGGTGGTGATCCTACCGGTTATGGGGTCTGCTTCGATCTTGCCCGCGAGCTTGACCAGGATCCCTCGTTCTTCATTGTCATGCAATACGAGATACATCGCGAACAGTGATCCGAATGGGTTGTCGTACTGCGCCGCGAGATATATCGATCCTTCCAGCGGCTTCGGCAACAGTGGTGTCGACAGTGTCACTTCACCGATCCTTGAGGAGTCTTCGCATTCCACTGGATTGTTCGTGCCGAGGTTCATCTCCGCCATCGGACAGCTCGTCAGTCCGTTGGCGAATGATGGTGAGAAGCTCATCCCTTCCGGTAGCGTGACGACTGTCGTCTTTACTGGGGGCGTGGCGACACCGTAGGGGTTTTCGTTCTGTGGTGTATGGATGTTGACCCTCAAGCCCGTCGGCGCGTCTGCTTGTTTCTCGGTCGGTTCGACGACGATTTCCGGTTCGAACCGAGGTACGTTACAACCTGTGAACTGGCCAGGCATTTCATAAACAACCGGAGGACCAAACACACCACTTTCCTGCCACGAGTCATAGTGTGAGAGCACCATCTGATTAGACCCTTCGCAACGATCAGGCACCGTCAAGAACGGCTTTGAAATGATACCTGTTGGGCCGCCACGTTCGACTTCGTGACTGGGGTCACCGGGTATCCCCCAGATCGTGACCCTAGTGTTGAAGACGCGCAAGGTCTCGTTGATGTCGGGGGTAATGGTATGGATCGCATAGTTGTTAGCCGGGTCAAGCGACGCCTCGATGTGCACAATCTTGCCTTTCAGCATGAACCCGAGATCCGTGACACTGCCCTTCGAGTGGATCATGTTGAACAGAGGGCTCGTGAGGTCAAGCCTCTTTGTTCCAAAGCCCCCGTACAGGGTGGACACGTCGACGCGTCCGATCTGACTGGAACGCGGACATTCGCCGAGTTTTTCACCGGTTTTTTGCAATTCTACGGGAGTGCATTCGCCGACCGCTGTGGGGTTGCCAAGGAAGCCTGGGGGAAGATCCACTTCAACGTTACGCAAACTTCCTGCCGGTGACTTCTCTTTTCCTCCCCCCGTTTCTTCGCCGTATTCGTTCGAGTTGACATCGAAAGAAAAGGTCGCTAGGTCTGGATGCGATCCGGCCTGACGCACCGGCGTGACCTCATCGGATTCATAGAAGTCCGCTATCCACGAGTCTTCGACGATGCCGAACTGCGATAGTTCTTCGCTCACGTGAATAGACTCGGACGCACAGGCACCAACACCAGACGGACACTCGGCAGCCGGTGGCGCTTCAGGCGAACCACCACCAGAAACCTGCGCTCTGACCACAACATTGGGACCAGTATCGGGAGCAACGTTGACCGTCAATAGCAGGTTGCGCGCATCAGCACCGGCTTCGATTGGTGTCGTCGTCGTGCAGGTAAACGTTGAATCGCCGGGAGCACCGGGACATTCCCATTGAGTATCCGTACCGTTGAACGTTCCGAAATCCAGCCGATATGAGTTCAGGGTGACACCAGGCGGTAGTTCGACGGTGAGCGTCACTGGTCCCGACGTCGCGGACTGCCCGACATTTCGAATGTCGAACGCAAGTTCAGCTGTACCGCCCGGAGGGAAATTGGTCTGATCATGATGAATATCTAGGTTCCACACCGGTCCTGTGGCAGCACCGGCTACAGACGCGACGGCGAGGACAGCCGCCGCGACTAGGAGGAGCGCGAGGACGCGCGAGAAACCTCGACGGACGATCATTTCGCACCTCCATGGTTGCGGCTGGTTCGCTTGACACGAAGCTTGCGCTTGTGCTGGATCTTCTTCACGCACTTACCGCGCTTGAGCGCCTTACCTTTCGGGCAAGTCTTCTTCCGAGCATGGCTCTTTACACACGCGCCGCTGCTCCCACACAGTTTCGATGATGATCCCTGACTGTTTGTCTGGTTTCCTGGTCCGGAAAAGCTCAAGCTCGCGGGGGTACCGTCGTTCGGTGGCGGTGAGGCGATACCCTGGCACGCTTCAAGCGAACATGGCGGTGGAGGTGGCGGGAATTCAAATCCACCACCGATGCGAGCGTCATACAGATGTCTCTGATCATCGATCGCGTCCGGGGTCAACGCGGCGGCCTGGGTAAAGAACACGTCGCGACCGCTACGAGACGAACCCACAACACGTGGATACGAGAGGTTGTAGGTCTGACCGTCTGTGACTAGCAACTGGCTCCCGTCTCGCCACTCATAGACATCCACGCCAACGGCGGGGTCCTGGTCTGGTCGGGCCGTGTTCTGGTCGGCAGCGACGAGTGGCGTCGGCGTGGCGAACACGAAATCACCGCCGCTGCTCAGAGGACTACCCGGCCAACCCCCGACGCGTCCCCCCCTGCTAAATCCTTCTAGGACGCCTCCACGTGGCTGGCTACCGTCGCCAGGACAGGAAACACAGACCAGCGACCTATCTTCATCATCATAAAGATAGTCCTGAAGGCTATTCCCATTTTGCGGTCCGTTCAGCGCGTTCAATGCAGGACTTTCGGACTGAAAGACAAAGATCGAACCGTCCGGAGTAAGAGTGTTATCTTCGAATTCGTCGCGGCCGACTTTAGTGTTTGACCCCGTGATAGAAGCCACATACGCAAGATCTCGCGTCGCTACGTTAAGCCGGTAGATACCATCAGGGGCGGCACCCTGCAGCAAACGATGATCCGACTCGAAATAAATTCGCGATCCGTCATCCGAGATCATCGTGCCGCTGCCCACACTTCCAGCGGCGGCGGTAGAGCACGTCAAACAGGCCATACTCCCATTTTCAATACCGTAACGGTAGGCATCGCTGCCACCAGGATCGTTCGGAACGAGACTTTCCCTCGTCGTGAAATAGAGAGCGCCACCAGAAGACTTCAGAAAACTTCCCTGAGCAGCAATCTGCACGGTCTTTGATTCGGTAATGTCACGCATGTAAAGCCCTATCGGCGCGCTTCCACAGTTATTTCCCTTGGTTTCGAAGAAGACATGGGAACCATCAGGCGTGACCCAATTTTCTTCAGGCGAAGGAGGGGGAAAGTCGCGTACACCGCAACTCGGAACTGAGCCGTCGGGCAGAAAGCTAACCATATGAGGCACGCCCGTCGTTATGTCATAGAGCTCGTCGGCTCCCGGTTCAGCAGAGTGTTCGGGATCGATATTACCCTCTAGCACGGAGAAGATCCGCGAACCGTCCGCCGACACCACCGTGGAGTAGTACCCCGGCTCTTGATTAAGAGAGGAACTGAGTACGTGCTGTGCAGGTACGCCCGGACTCAAGCGCCACGTTTCCGCCGAGCCGGTATTGGTGCTGTCACGGTTGAGGGCAAACACCTGTGAAAGGTCGCTGAGCATAGTAAGTGGGAACCATTCATTGCCCGGTGCCTGCGAACGCGCCGGAACGAGGCTCCTGTTCCGCCAACCCTGCGTAGTACGTTCGGCATACTGGAAGTTGTTACCTTCGACAAGCCCACCGCCGTATTGCGAACCTGGGTTACCGCCCATGATGGAATACACAGCACGTTCCCCACTATCGGAGATCCCCACGGCCCGATCGACTTCGTTACCGTCTGTGTTGGGGATGCTGACCTGCTCCCACGCTCGGTCTGAATCTGGTGGTCCGGGTAGATGCCCGTGTGTGAGTGGCGCGTCGGTTGTTTGTGTAGTGATGGTTGTGTCTTGGCCATAGGCCGCGCCACCGGGTATGCCGTTGTCGGCTACGAGTCTGTAATGGTATGTGGTGTTGGCCTTCAGGCCGGTGAGCTGTTGGGATACGAGCTCGTATGTTTCACCGTTGCCTGCTTGTTGTGGTGGTGTGGAGATGCAGGGGTCTGTGTCGCAGGGTCCTTGGTCGCCGTATTCGAAGTGGTATGTGGTGGGTGCTCCACGTGGGTCTAGGCGGGAGTCCAGGCGAGCTGTTGTGGCCGTGCGGGTGGGTGAGCCAGTAGTTTCGACCAGTGGGACGCCCGATATGCCCGTTGCTTGTCCTGTGATGCTATTTTGGGAGTTTGCCGCAACTAGTCGGAAGTGGTAGATGATAGTTGGGTCCAGTCCGGTGATCGTTGCTTTGACGGTGTGTTCTTCGAGGTCTGTGGGTATCGACCCGGCGTTCGGCGAACATGCGATGCTGCCGCCGGATGAGAGGTCTTCGAAACCTGTAGCCAGGAACGCCGCGTCTGAGACATACTCAAAATGGCAGTCCGTCAGGGCAACTCCGTTCGGATCGATTGTGCCGGTTAGTTCCGCCGAGGTCGGTGATGGTGCTGTGGAGGTGCCTGTGGTTACTTCCGGGCGAACGGCTGCGTCGAAGATCTTGACGGTGTCCGGATCGGAGACGTAGACGCGGCCGGTTGCGGCGTTGACTGCGACGCCGCCGCCGGCGTTGAGGTCATTTCCTCCGAACACGTCGGAGGTCGCGCATCCTGGCGATTGTCCTTCTCCGTGAGGGACGCAGGTTGCCGGGTTGGGGTAATCGCGGATTAGCTTGCCACCGTCGTCGACATAGAGATCTCCGCCGGCCGGATCTATCGCCAGACCCGTCGTGGGACCGTTGAACGTCGGTCTTTCTGCGGTACCGGTAACGAAATCTAGTTCTTGCACGCCTGTGGCACTGAACCGCCCAACGCCTGGGTTGCCGCGAACGAGGTACAACGTCTCGGTGGAGTCGATGGCGATTCCTGCTGGTGTTACACCGATGTTGGAGTTCCACTCTGTTGCAAAGGTGCCGTTTTGAGTGAACTCCCGCATCTCGCCGCTGGTGTCGTAAACCCATAGGTTGCCGTTCTGGTCGATGGTAATACCAGCTAGCGGTCCGAACGCCGAACCAGAGGCGCTGCCGTCGTTGGTGGAGATGTAGTTGCCGTTCGCGTCATACTTGGTGACGGTGTTGTTGGTCGTGTCGCCGACATAGACGTCACCGTTTGACGGTCCACTTGAGTTGTCGATGGCGACGAACATAGGAGTAGCTAGCTGCCCTTGACCGGACCCTGATATGCCTGTTTGACAACTGCTGACGCACGTTTGTGCTTCTGGTTTGCCGTCTTTGACTCCCCAACCAAACGCAGAGATGAACACCCCGTTCTGGTCGAACTGCTCCACTCGATGATTAGCGGTGTCAGCCACATAAACGTCACCGCTCGTTTCGTTGACCGCCAGTCCGGTGTTGCCCGAGAGCTGTCCATCGCCAGAACCGGACGTTCCGAAGGTCGCTTTGAAGACGTGCACGACCGACACCTGTGTCGTTTCGAACCTTTGGTCTTCGCCGTGCCCGGTGCCTGCTGTGGATGTTGCCGCGAGCCGGTAGTGGTAGATCTTGCCTGGTTCTAGGCCCGTGATAGTGGCCGACACGTCCGCGGCACCAGCGTAATTGTTGCCTCCGGTGCAGGGAGCCATGTTGCCATAGGTGTTGGTGGTGCCCCATTCGAATTGGCAGCCGATGATTTCCGGCCCTTCGTTGAGGTCGAGGTGCCCGTTGAGCGTGGCCTTGACGTGACGGATTTCACTGGCGCTTTCGGTGGTTGCGATGGGTGGCGCTACGAACGCGGGTCCGTAGACGTCGACGCGCTGGTGCAACGGGTCAGCGACGTAAGCGTTGCCGCTGGCGCCATTGACGACTACTGATGCTGATTCGCTGCCGAAGTCAGTGGATGACCCGAACGTGTAGAGCGGATTGCCGGCTTGGTCGAACACGGCTATCTTGTTGCCTTGGTCAGCGTACACGTCATCAGTGGAGGGATCTGTCGCGACCCCGGTAACGTTCTGCGCTACCAGTTTCGCTGCCCCGAACCCTATTTCTTCGGTCGTAAACGCGGACGTCGAGAACTTATCCAACGGTCCCGCACCAAGAATCGGGAATTCCTGCCACTGTTTCGCATAGAGACTGCCGTTAGCGACAGCTAGCTGACATGGTTCTATACCTACTTCGATACCACCGGAATAGTCCGTCTCGCTGACAACGCTTTTGGAGGGCGAGTAGCGCCAAATGTCAAACCCGCGATTAGCGATGTACACGTCGCCGTTTGACTGGTCCACCGCGATACCGCAATCTTCGCCCAGACCACCATTCGGGGTTCCAGTGCCGGTGAGCGTGCCAATCGGTTCGCCGGTGGAAGAGAAGGCCTTGACTCGGTGCTGACCGCTTTCGGTGACGTAGACGTCGCCTTTGGCAGGACCGCTAGAGTCATCGACAGCTACCTGATCGAGTCCCGGGAACCCCTGGAAACTAAACCCTCCGATGCTGTTCGTGCCAGCACCAGGACCGGCTGTAAAGTTATCTGGGGTACCGTTGGCAGCAAAGCGCCAGAGCTTCCCAGCGGGAGGATCGAGCACATACACATCCCCGGTGGCCTGGTCCACTGTCAACGCTTGTGGGCTTTCACCGGAAAACGAGCCGAAGGACGATTCTTCATTACGGATAAGCAACGCGGGCGTCACGAACGTGCTCGGCAACGGCGCGACCAGCGGGTCGCTCACAAGCGCCTGATGAGCAGCGAGGGCGCTGCCAGTCATCACGACCATCACCAACGCTGAAACGATGATCGCCACCAGACCAGCAGCGTCAAGAACGTGTCGGACCCTAAAACGCATGCGCCTCTCCCTCTATTACTTGACCTGTCTCGAGCTCTGCATATGACCTGATCGAACGCGTCAACCGAGAACCGGCTGGTGTCAACGCCCACCTGTTTGGCTCACGCGCGGCACCACTGTTGACCAACAAACCCACTCGCGCCAAGCGCGAGAGCAACTTCGAGATTTGACCCTGGTCTGCGATTCCAACCAGATCCGCGACCTGGCGGTTGCTCTGCCCTGGGTGCTCTTCCAAAGCCTGCAGCACCGTCGCGGTGCGATACGTCAAACGCATCGGCAGCTCCGCCAACAGATCACGACCACTCGAGCCGGCGAGCGCCGTCTCCCGATCGGGCTGCTCATTGGGCTGGAATGTGGGCGCCGGCCTGCTCTGCTCGCGGTGCGCCGCGGCAACACCCAGGTAAGGCATGACGATCATTCCCGTCAGGTCACCTGTCAAGTCGCGCAACGGCTCGTCAACGCCGTTCGACAGTTGCGTGTAGAGAACCTCGAAGATACCCCCAACCACACCCTGCGCGGTCAATGCCGAGACCCTCGCCGACTGTGGAGCCTCTTCGCGGCCCCGGTCGACAATCTCGACCAGCCGCTCCACGATCCGCCGGCGGTAGTCGAGCACGATCCCGTCGCTGCGCCGCGACTCCACGAGACAGATCCTCGTGAGCGCCGGCTGACTGTCAAAGAAGCAGAGGATCGCCCACAAACCGCCGCGCATGCGCTCACGCCACGACAGACCCGACAGGTCCGCCGCGGCGATCTGTGCCGTGATGCGCGCGATCGCGCTCTGCAAGAGCGCCAGCAGACACTCCTCGCGATTCTCAAACAGCTCGTAGAAAGTGCGTCGCGACACCCCCGCTCGCTGCGAGATGCTGCCAACCGTCGCGCCGTCCCAACCAAACTCCACAACCGCGCCAGTCGCGGCAGCCAGCAGCCTCGACCGCTGCATCGCAGTCACATGCGCGTAACGGTCAGTCCCGGCTGAGCGCAAGTGGCCGGCCTGCGCACTGGCGGTGGTGGCCATCACGCGCACCCCCCGCTCACCCCGCGCTCAAGCGGGACACAAGGGCGCGAACGCGCCGGCAGCCTGCGGTACGGCTCTAGCCCAGCAGGCTCAGAGAGAGAGAGAGAGAGAGAGACGTGTCAGCGACGCTGACACGTCCTATTACGGGCGCGCAGGCGGCACACAGATTCTCAAACACGCCAATCCCCATCGATCTCACGCTTCGCAAACCAGCCTCTCTTGGCCAGGACCGCGGTTCCTCTCCCAAAGTCCCCGTCAAACGTTTCGCTGTCGACCGAACAGAGCCAACACCCAAAACCTGATCTTTATGTAACAAGCCGATACCAAATCAGCAAGCAGCCCTCACTGTAACCGAACCTCGCGGCTAATGTCAACCCCCAGCGACGGCGGCGCGACCGGGCTGACGATGTCGTGACAGCGGGGGCGACCCCTCGACGCGCCGGCTCAGTCATCATGTGGGTGCGCCCACAAGGCGCCACCACCCGCAGAGCTTCGAGCCCAGAAAGCGAGTCGCCATGAGCGAGGTCACAACGCAGCCCCCCGTCGCCTCAACCAGTCCCCCCAACGCCGAACCTCCTGTCCAGTCCGGTCTGGAGGGCGTTGTCGCATTCGCCACCGAGATCGCTGAGCCCGACCGCGCCGGCGGCTCGCTGCGCTACCGCGGCGTGGACATCGAGGACCTGGTCGGCGCCGTCCCCTACGAGCAGGTATGGGGCCTGCTCGTCGACGACCGTTTCAAGCCGGGGCTGCCGCCCGCCGAACCGCACACGCTGACGGTTCGCTCTGGCGACCATCGCGTCGACGTGCAATCGGCGCTGGCGATGCTGGCCCCCGAGTGGGGGTTCGGGCAGCTGATCGACATCTCCGACGAGCAAGCGCGCGAGAACCTCGCCCGCGCCTCGGTGATGGCGCTGTCGTTCGTGGCGCAGTCCGCACGCGGGTCGCCCGAGCGCATGTTCAGCGCCCAGGGCTCCGCGGGTGGCAGGCCGGGCTCGTAGGAGCCGTCCACGAGCAGGCCCCAGACCTTGCCGTAGGGAACGGTTCCCACGAGGTCCTCGATGT
>DASTPN010000186.1:0-6026 GCA_035719985.1 Solirubrobacteraceae bacterium
GAGACTGCGCTGGTCGGCGCGTTCGGTCGATCGGAGACGGTCGACGACATGGGTCTCGAGGTTCGCTCCGGAACCGAGTTGCGCGAGGATCTGCTCGAACGTGGACCGGTAAAACCGGCTCTTGTCCTGCTCCGCATCCCCGGCGACTGATGCCGTTTCACGCAAGGCAAAGCGCTCTGGCAGTTCGAAGAGGAAGTTCGGGAAGTACCAGATTCTCGGGAGCTTCTCCTTGAGATAGGCAACTGCTCCTAGCCATTCCGGCGTCTCGGCCCCGAACGACCGTGGATTGCGTTGCCGGCCCACGGTGCCCTGGATACCTAGACCCCACTCGTAGCGCGTCTCGATGAAGCGGGAGTTCTCGAAGCGGTGCCGCTCGCAGATCTCGATTTCCTCGGCTAGCCCAGTCGCATGCAGCCCGAACTTCGTGCGCATGTGCGCTTGGAGACCGGCCTTGTCGTCGTCGGACAGACTAACTACGGCACAAATCCGAATGTCGTCGTTGAAATTGGCCCGCTTGGAGATCGGAATCCATTGGTCAGGCACGCGAAGCGAGGCCATTTCTGGATTGATGACCTGGAGATCTTCGGCGCCGTACGAGAAGCAGAAGATTGCTTCCAGAACGGTAGTCTTACCGCTCTCGTTGAGACCGATGAGTGTTGTCACGTCCCCAGAGAGCTCGAGGTCCATGTCTGCTATTCCCTTGAAATTGCGGAACTTGAAGCGCTTATAGTGCATGCGATCTTCTCGGCGGTGGAGGGGCGTTAGATGCTCGAAGCTGCACCAGCTCGCGAGGTGTTGGTGCCTCGCAATCCCTGGTGTGCCGTCCCCTTCCGGTGGGTGGACGACATATTGCGTGTGCGAGGCCAGTTTAGACCTATCCTGGGCCGGACCAATACACGACGGCGAGTCATTCTCGGTCTCGGGTCGAGCAGCCCCTTGCCCGCAGAGCCGAGTGGCGCCGGCGGTTGGGCCGGTCCGGTCTCGCAGCCGATGCTCTCGCGCCGACGGGCTTCCGCGAACGCTGCTGTTACGGACAAGCAGCGAGAGCGCTGAATCGCTGGTTGATCTCAACCGCGTGCCCATGCGCCGGCGCCGTCCGGGAGCGCCGCCGCGGACGATGGCTTTGCTCAGCTCGACGTCGTCGGGCTCCCGATCGCCTTGGCGACGCAGCGGTCGTGGGCGCCGACCGGCTGCTCATGCCCACGCCCTCGCGCGTTCTTCCGGGAAGCGAGCCGTCCTCGGCCACGGTCGGCGTGATTGCTCACGGCAAGGTCGGGTCGGCCGCCGCGATTGAGTCGCGCGCCTGCATGGCTTGGCGCTTGCGGAACGCCGACCCGGCGGCCCCCACGTGACGACCGGAGCTCATCGTACTCGAGCGTCTCGACGACGGCGGCTCCGCAGCTCCTGTCGCGCGATGCGAAAGCGCGTAATCCGTGTCCGCTGGGACAATAGCCCGGTGGCCTTCGAACGCCCTGAGTTGCTGACCCTTGAGCACCTTGAGTCGCTGGCGGAGGCGCTACGCGAGCGCGGTTTTCCAATTGTCTACTGCCTGAGGCCGGGCCTCACGGACGCCGAGATGGACGACCTGATGGCGCCGTTGGGCCTATCGCTTCCGACCGAGGCGCGGGTGTGGTGGGGTTGGCATGACGGCGCGATCGCCGAACGGGCCGCGCGGATTGGTCCGAACTGGTGGTTCGCACCGCTCACCGTTTGCGTTGACGATTACCGTGAGCTTCGCGAGATCGCCGATGGGGACGAGGTGCTGGGCGAGGGCTGGTGGCCATCGACCTGGTTCCGTGTCGTGATCGGCGACTGGGCTTTGGCGTGCGACACGAATGTTGCCCCTGGTGAGCCGACACCGATCCGGGCTTGGTATCTGGAGGACGGCGCCCCATCCGAGGTCAGTCTCCCTTCCCTCGGTGCCCTGGTAGAGATGTGGACCGACGTTCTGCGGGCGGGCGCCTGGCAGTACCACGCCGAGATGGGGGGCGCCGCCATGCATCCCGAACACCTTCCCGACCGCCAGTGGCCGCGCTACCTGCCGTAGAGCTCGCTCCGTTGAGTCGTTCCGAAGGGCTCGCCGGTGCCGTCGGTGTCGGGACGGAGCTGACCCGGTTCAGGTCATCCGGTGACCGTCGCCGCGTCCGCCCGCGGTCGCCGAGAGTCCGCATCGGCGTCAGGGGTCTCGTCCAGGGTCCCGCGCGCGTCGCGGCGGACGAGCAGCGAGACCGCTGAATGGCTGGCCGATCTCAATCGTGTGCCTATGAACCGGCGCCGCAGGCAGCCACGAGCAAGCCGGCGGCGGGAGCCCTCGACTGCTCTCGGCAAGCTGGCCACGAGCGCCGACCTGGACGATCGCCTTGCTCACTTAGACCCGTCGAAGGGCTTGCTTCTCCGGCCGATGAGCGAGCGCCGGATGGTCGATGGGGGCGCGTGCTCGCATCGGACGACGACCAGGTCGGCCGAGCCCGAGGCAACTCCGCTCCTCCTTCGGCAGCGAGGAGCAGGCGTCCGACGGTGGCGCTGCCGCGGTATCGCACGTCGTCCCAAGCAGGTCAGCACCTGCTCGCCCCGCCGGCGCCTCCCTCTCCCCAGAACCAGGAGCGGACATCGTTGGCGACCATCGCGATCCGGAGCTTGTGCCGGCCGCGCGACCAGTAGTCTCGCCCAATGTCTCAGGCCATCCGCAACGCCGCCATGGAGATTGTCATCGCAGAGGAGCGCGCCAACGGTTGGGCGCCGCATGTGATCGGTGTCGCAGCACTCGAGAAGCACCACGGGTGCGACATCCTCAGCACGCCGCCGGACGGCGGAGATCCCCATCCGGTCGAAGTCAAAGGTTGGGGCGAGCCGTTCCTTCGCCCCTCGGGCCAGTTCGTTTATCCGCAGGATCTTCGTGCCAGTCAGATGACGGCTGCCCAGTGCGATCCGCGCTACCGCATCGAACTCGTGGCGAATCTGACGCACTATCTTGCGGGAACTGGACCCTACGAGCGCCTGACCCTCTGCGCCGAAGAGATCAGCCACGCCACGCCGCGCCTCTGGCAAGTCGACCTTGCCGGCAAGCAGGCCGAGATCAGGCGGGCTCAAGCCTCGGCGCCGGACTGAACCGCTCGTCCCTCAGGGGCGGGTTGCGGCGGGCCCGGTGCGTATCGGAGATACCGCGCGCGGCTGTCCCGGCGACGAGCGAATCGTGGGCCGAACGGTCGCCCAGCGGCTCGGACTAGCTCGTTCTTTCAGGAGCGAGCGTGGCCGTCGGCCGCAACGACGCGACCGCTCTTGACGACGACGAGCGAGACCACGAGCTGCCCGTCGGCGCGGGCGCCTGCTTCTCCGTTGCCGAAGGACGAGCGCTGGGCTCGCGCGTGGCCGACCTCGTTGTCGTCCGCCGCAAGTCGTCTCGGGCGGCACCGGCTGAGACGGCTGCTTCCACGCAGGGGCCGCTCCACAAGCAGAGTCGCGGTCGTGTCCGCGGTCTCTGCAATCGTCTTGCGTGGAGACCAAGGATGCCGCGACCGAGGCAATCTCAACCAAGCCTTTTCGATCTGGCCCCGGCTGCGCCGGCCGAGGCTGTTGTCGTGTTCTTATCGATGCCGAAGACCACGACAGGCGCAGCCACGTCGGTGAGTCCGAAGCCGTGCGCCGCGCATGCGGCCGGTTCAGCCGCGATCTCGGCTGGCACGTGTCCTTGCTCACCGGCGATGACGTTGGCGAGGCGTCGCCAACGTTGCCTGGCGCAATACGCCGGTTTGTTATCGCTCGCGTCGACGCCGTCCTCGCCGTGTACGGGCCGAGTTGGGGGTGCGGCGTTGAATCTGCGCTCGCTGCCGAGTTGCTTATCCCCCTTTGTGTCGCCAAGCCGTTGGGCGGTTCCCAGAGCCCGATGGCCGGCGGCTCCGAGCACGGCTTGGCGGCCCGCGGCGGTTTCGCCAATGCGCGTGAGCTCGAGGCTCTGGCTCACGCGTGGCTCGCGGCGCACAGCGACGCCATCTTGGCGCGACACGCTCGCCGCACCGACAACCCTAACCTTGCCGATGCATTCCGTCTGCCGTGCGCGCGAGCGTGGCAGCTGAGGCCCGATGCTGAGCAGCGACGCATGGCACTCAAGCTCGGGCAGCTTCCGCGCCAGATCCAGCGGATACTCCTGTCCTCGGGCGAGTACGCTGAGGAGCACGTCGGCATCATGCTGCGTCTCGCTGTGGAGTTGGACGTCTGGGACGCGGGCTCCAAGGCCATTCGTGTGCCGCCGCCCGGCGCTGACCCACTGACGCCGGCGGAGCTACGCGCATTCGAGCGCGCGGCCATGAGCAGGGCCTGGAACCCAGTCCTGCGTGCTGCCGTTCTCGAGCGCGGAGTACGGCAGGCTCGCGAGCGTCTTGAGCTCGCAGAGAGCGGCGTCGCAGCCCGTCAAGGCATGACGTTCCGTAGATGGATCGAGATCGGGCGGGAGCTATGCGACGAGCGCGGGAACTAGCGGATCGCCTCGCGCTGGAGCTGCTCGCTCGCGCCGGGTTCCCGGCCTGCGCACCCATAGATATATTGGCCTTGGCTGAGGCGCTCGGAACCTCAGTTTGCGAACAGCACATGATCCAAGACGGCCGGCTCGTAGTCGAGGGCGCGAGCGCCACCGTCTACGTGCAAGCGTCGCAACCTGAGGTCAGGCAACGATTCACGATAGCCCACGAGCTCACGCATTGGTCATTGCGTAATCCGCAGCTCGCGAGCAGGCTCGCTGTCACAACGAGGGCCGCGTTTCGCTCCGAGGAGATCATGTGCGACACCGTAGCCGGTGCGCTCCTCATGCCCCGACCTTGGCTACGGAGCATGGTGATCGGACACCACTCGCAGGCGGGTTCTGGCGGCCTTGAGACGTTGCGCGAAGTCGCCGCCACCGCACGCGTGTCGCTCGCCACCGCGACCGTACGGTTTCGCGATGTCTTCCTATGGCGGCGGGCGCTGCTGCACTGGACTCGAACGTCTGCCGGTTGGTGCTTCGACGATGAGGCTGGCGTCATGCCGTGGGAACAAGGGCTGATCGCGCCATGGGCGGACGTGTCGCCTATCCTCAGCGCGGCGGCCGCGCAGCCAGGAGTTGTGCTTGACCAAGATATGCCGCTGCGGTTGGGGGTTGTGGAGGAGAGTGTCCGTGTGCAACTGCTCGCTGGGCGCGAGGCCGCCTTCGCTTTAGCCCGGATCCACCGGTCGGTAGGCGGGGTCTGTCCGGCGCGGAATGAAGAATGACCTCCAGTGCAGGCTTTTCACGGCTGTTCACGGCAGCCGGGGCCTGCGACGGGAGGTCACCTTCGTGGTGCACGATGACAAGCCGGTCGGACTGAACCGCGTCGAGGTCGTTTTCGATGATGAGCGTGTCGTCTCGGACGCCGGGGTGATGCTCGTCGCGACACTCGCTGGGCGCCTTGGCGTCGAGTCGCTGGCGGGGGATCTCGTGCGGCTGCGCCCAGGCCGGCCCGGGCCCGCGAACGCGGGCCGCAAGATCATGACGCTGGTGTTCGCGATGATCCTGGGTGCTGACAGCATCGACGACTGCGGCGTGCTGCGCGCTGGCCGCACGGGCCGCCTGCTCGGGGGCTGGATTGCGGCGCCGTCGACTTTGGGGACGTTCTTGCGGGCGTTCACGTTCGGGCATGTGCGGCAGCTCGACGCGCTGCTCGCCCGGTCGATCGAGCGGGCGTGGAAGGCCGGCGCGGGTCCTGGCGACAGTCGCTTGGTGATCGACGTGGACAGCTTCGTCGGCGAGGTCTGCGGCCGCCTCAAACAGGGCGCGAGCTACGGCTACACGCGCGTGCTTGGCCTCCATCCGCTGTTGGCGACCCGCGCGGACACCCGCGAGACGCTGCACATCCGCCTGCGCAAGGGCTCGGCGAACACGCAGAAGGGAATGAAGCGCTTCACCGACGAGCTGATCGCCCGCGTCGACCGCGCCGGCGCCAGCGGCGTGAAGCTGCTGCGCGCCGACTCGGGGTTCTGGAACACCAAAGTGTTCGAGCGGCTCGAGCGCGCGGGCT
>DASTPN010000187.1:0-16711 GCA_035719985.1 Solirubrobacteraceae bacterium
GTGCCGCCGGATCGCGCTGATCCCCTCAAACCAGCTGCGGATGATGAAGCTGCTCATCAACCAGTCGCTTTACGCCCAGGGTCTACAGGCGACACAGACGCTCGGGACGCTGCTCGACGGTGTCGCTCGACACACACGCGAGGGCTACGCCTTCCAGCAGCGCGCCATGACTGACGGTTTTCGTGAGGCTGTGCGTGAGCGAGACGAGCTGTTCGGTGACGCCGGTCCGTCGACATTCAAGGGGTAGCGCAAGTACTAATTATTGGGTTTGGTCGGGAGACCGAATTATCCTCATTTACCGGCATTTTTGCGCTACGCTTCGCAAGCCAGAGCATCTGCAGCAGGACGACAGGGACGGATGGCTGAGGCGATGGATCAGACCGCGAGAGGCGTGCTTGACATTGCGCGCAGCGTGCTCGGTGAGCTTGACGTTGAGATTGTCCTCAACCGAGTGCTGGAGTCCGCGCGCGAGCTGACAGGCGCTCGCTACGCGGCCCTGGGCGTGCTCAATAGCTCGCGGACAGAGCTCGAGCGCTTCCTCACGCTCGGGATCGGCGAGACAGTGCGCGAGGGCATCGGTTCGCTGCCGCGCGGGCGGGGGGTGCTCGGCGAGCTGATCGCTCATCCGCACCCGCTGCGACTGACCGACATCAGTGAACACCCTCGCTCCTATGGCTTCCCGCACGGCCATCCGCCGATGCGGAGCTTCCTCGGCGTGCCGATCATGATCGACGAGACGCCATTCGGAAATCTCTATCTCACCGAGAAGCAGAATGGCGAGCAGTTCAGCGGGGCCAACGAGGAAGCCGTCGTCATGCTCGCCGAGCTGGCGGGCTACGCGATCGATCACGCCCGCCGCTATACAGGCGCCAGCGAGCATCGCGACGAGCTCGAACGCACCGTTGCGGCGCTGAGCGCGACTACTCAGATCGCCCGCGCGGTCGGCGCCGAGACCGACCTCGACGTGATCCTCGAGTTGGTCGCCAAGCGCGGCCGTGCGCTCGTCGATGCGCGGCTGCTGGCGATCGAGTTGGTGCGCCGCGGACAGCTCGTACTGGCAGCAGGCGCCGGTGAGCTGCCGCCCGGGCTGCTCGGACAGCAGGTACCGCTTGGCGAATCGGCTGCCAGCGCCGCGCTACGCACTCGCCGCTCGCAGCGCCTGCAGGAACCGTTGACGCGCGCGCGCTTTGATGAACACGGTCTTGGCACACTCGGGGTGCAGGCAAAAGGGGGCTTGATCGTCCCGCTCGTGTTCCAAAATCACGCCTATGGCGTCCTGATCGCAATCGATCGTCTGCACGAAGGCCCGGAGTTCAGCTCTGACGACGAGCGCCTGCTCGAGGCCTTTGCCGCCAGCGCCGCCACAGCGGTCGCCACAGCGCAATCGGTCGCCACGGAGCGCCGCCGTCAGCGCCTTGCCGCCGCCGAGGCCGAACGTCAGCGCTGGGCACGCGAGCTTCACGACGACACACTGCAGAGCCTCAGCGCTTTGCGCGTAGGTCTCTCCACCGCCAAGCGTTCTGGCAAGCACGAGACCCTGGAGCGGGCAGTCGCCTCCGCGATCGATCATCTCGAGGAAGGCATCACCAACCTGCGCGCGCTGATCACCGATCTGCGTCCGGCCTCACTTGACGAACTCGGCGCCGCCGCCGCGATTCAGGCGTTGTGCGAACGCGCCGAGCGCCAAGGCCTGGACGTCGACATCAGCATCGATCTCGACTATGAGCAGGGGCGTGAGCAGCAGCGCCATATCCCGGAGATGGAGACCGCCATGTACCGGATCGTGCAGGAGGCGCTTACCAACGCCGCCAAGCACGGCAAAGCCAAACGCGCTGTAGTCGAGGTCAGTGACAACGGCGACGAGGTATGTCTGAGCGTCCGCGACGACGGCTCGGGTTTCGATACCTCCGAGCACAGCGATGGGTTTGGCCTGGTCGGGATGCACGAGCGCGTGCACCTGCTCGAAGGCACGCTCGATCTCACCTCAGCGCCCGAAAGCGGCACTACGATCGCCGCGCGCTTTCCGATCCAACGCCGTGGCGGCGCAGAAGCACTGGGCGCCGCGAGTCCGCAATAACCCGACGCCTACTCCCCCGGTCAAGTCCGGTCCGCTTAGCCGAAGAAGACTTCGGCGGTCTCGAACAAGCTGGGATCGAGCAGCTTCGGCGTGGCAAGCGCATCGGCCAAACCGATTTGCTCGACGCTTTCGCCGCGCAGCGAGACCATCGTGCCGAAGCGCCCGGCGGCGGCGGCGTCCATCGCCGCGACGCCGAAACGCGTTGCCAGCACGCGGTCATAGGCGGTCGGTGTGCCGCCACGCTGGACGTGACCGAGGATCGTCGCGCGCGCCTCGTAGCCTGTTAGCACCTCGATGTGGCGCTCGAGCTCGACGCCAATACCGCCGAGACGTGCATGCCCGAACTCGTCGGTCGAGCGCTCGCCGGCAAGGCTCATCGCGCCGCCCTGCACAGGCGCCGCGCCCTCGGAGACGACGACGATCGAGAAACTGACGCCCGTGTCATGGCGATGACGCAAGCGCGCACATACCTCCTCGACATCGAACGGGCGCTCGGGCACAAGGATCGCGTCCGCGCCGCCGGCAATGCCGGCGTAAGTGGCGATCCAGCCAGCGTGGCGCCCCATCACCTCAACCACCATCACACGGTTGTGCGACTCGGCGGTCGTGTGCAATCGATCGATCGCGTCGGTTGCGATCTGCACAGCGGTCTGAAAGCCGAAGGTGAAGTCGGTGCAACCGATGTCGTTGTCGATCGTCTTTGGTACCCCCACCACGGGCAAACCCACCTCGGTCAGGCGTGCCGCCACACCGAGCGTGTCCTCGCCGCCGATCGGCACGAGCACGTCCAGGCGCTCGCGCTCGAACATCGCGCGTATCGCCTCAAGCGCACCCTTGCGACCGTCGAACGGATTGGTGCGAGACGTGCCGAGAATCGTGCCACCACGCGGCAGGATGCCGGCGGTGCTAGTACGCGTAAGCTCGACCGTACTGCCGTCCAGCACACCCGCCCAACCGGAGCGAAAGCCGACGAAGGTGCTAGTTGCGTCGAGCTGCAGCCCGCGCCGCACGACCGCGCGAATCACCGCGTTCAGACCGGGACAGTCACCGCCGCCGGTGAGCAGGCCTACGCGCACGCCGCGGCTTTCCTGCTGCTCATCGGGGCTCTAAATAAAGAGCTGTCGGCTGGCATGAGGCGAGCATATGACAGCGCTGGAGACACGGCAGCAGCGGAACTCCGCCGGCTGACTGCAGTGAACTACTGAGCGTCCAGGCACCGTGCCTTTCCCGGACATCGGCCGGCCTTCTATGGAAGCTCCGCGCAGCCGCCGGATCAGTGCTTTGCCGCGATCTGTATGTGCCTTTGCCCGCTACCCGCAGACAGCCCGCGTCTCTAACGTCTGCCTATGTTCGCGTTTTTCCGGCTTGCCTCGGTGCCAGACCCGGAGCCCGACGGCGCCAGCAACCCGATCCGGATCGTGCTGGCCGACGATCACGCGGCGATGCGCCAAAGCCTGCGGATGCTGCTCGACGGAGAGACAGACCTGGACGTTATTGCAGAGATCGACAGCCTCGGATCGGTGATGGACCACGTCCGTTCGCGCCGCCCGGACGTGCTCGTACTCGACCTAGGGATGCCCGACCGCGGTTCGGGTATCGAGATGCTGGCCCGGTTGACACGTGAGCTACGCGAGACCAACATCGTCGTATTGACGATGAACGACGATCCTTCTTTCGCTCGCCGCGCGCTTGACAACGGCGCGGCCGGCCTGGTGCTCAAGGAGATGGCCGACTCCGACCTGCCCGCTGCCGTGCGCGGCGCCTCGCACGGCAAGCGCTATCTCAGTCCGACGATCGCAAGCCAGCTCGGCGAGGCCGGCAGCGGCGCTCGCGACAAGCTCACACCGCGTGAGCGCGAGGTGCTGCGGCTGATCGCGCTCGGGCATACCAGTGTGGAGATCGCCGAGAAGCTAGGACTCTCCCCGCGTACGATCGAGACTCACCGTGCCCGTATCCATCGCAAGCTCGGGCTGGACACGCGTGCCCAGCTAGTTCAGTACGCCCTTCAGCACAAACTGCTGAAAGTATGAGCGCTAACCTCCGGCGATCAGCTTGGCGGCGCGCTTCAGAGCAGGCGTCGCCTGCTTGACCAGGCGACTCGGACTGTAGGTCGCCGCCGGCACGGTCACCTCGATCGCAAACGTGTGAGCACCACGAGATCCCGGCACGAGCACGGCCACGGAGCGCGCGCCAGCCAGTTGCTCTTCGTCGCTGAGCACCGCTTCGCCGGAGGAGATCCGCCCAATCGCCGCCGCCAACCGACGACGGTCGAGGATCGCGTTGGGGCCTTGCGGTTTGAACTCGAGCTCGCCCAGCAGTCGCTCGCGCTCGGCGCTCGAGAGGCTTGCCATCAACACCTTCCCGAGCGCCGTGCAGTAGACAGGCACGCTGGCCCCGGACTCCAGAGCGCGATCGATCGCAAACTGGCCGCGGCGATGGCCGAACAGCCTGTGGACGTAAACAACGCGGTCGCCTGAGAGCACGCCCATCGAGACGGTGTGGCCGAGCTCGTCGCGCAGCTCCTCGAGCACCGCGCGGGCGCCGACCTCGGCGCGGATCGCCTCGATCGCCACGCCACCGACATCGGCCGCACGGGGAGAGAGGCGATACTTGCGTTTGCTGTCCTGCTCGAGGTAGCCGAGCGCCACCAGTGTCATCGCGTAGCGGTGGGTAGTCGAGCGGCTGATCCCAACGACCTCGGCCAGGTCGGCGATGCCGAGCGCCAGATGCTCGCCCGAGTAGCACTGCAGGATCGCCGCTCCGTATTCCAACGAGCGCGAGCGGCGCGGATCGGCCGCATCCTCTATCGCAGGCTTGGGCGGCTTCGCTTTGACTGCTCGCTTGGGCCCCGACCGGCGACTCCGCGCCCCTCGCCCGCCCTTTTGTTCGTCCGCCATCTTGCCAACCCCCGACTGACCAGAGAATACAATCGTCTGTTGGCTAAAAACCTACACGATCAAGCGGCGTGAACTCTTCTGACAATCGCCGAGACAAGTTCGGCAAAGCCCATGCCCGCCGCCTCGGCCGCGGCCGTGACGATTCCCGTCTCGGTCAAACCGGGGATCGTGTTGATCTCCAGCACCTGCGGTTCGTCCTGCTCATCGAGGATCAGATCCACGCGGGCAAAGTCGCGACAGCCCATCAGTCGGTAGCTTGCGAGCGCGACCTCCTCAACGCGCTCGCGCACCGCCGGGCGCAGATCCGCCGGCGCCTCCGTGCGCAGCTGACCGATCGTGTAGTGCGCTTCGTAGCTGTAAAAGCTCTCTGGCGTGAACAGCTCGACGATCGGTAGCGCTGCCGGGCCGTCGGCCCCGTCGATGACGGTGACAGCGAGCTCGCGGCCGACGATGCGCCGCTCGACCAGCACGCGGTCGCCATAGCCGAAGGCGCCGAGGATCGCACTCGGCAGCTGCTCGGCGGAGTGCACAAACTTGATCCCGATCGCCGAGCCCTGGGCGACCGGCTTGACTACGACGGGCAGCTCGAGCTCGGAGAGCAGGCGCGGGAAGGTACCGGCGCCGCCAAGCTCGCGAAAGGCCGTCTCGTTGAAACTGTGAAAGGGCGGTGTGGGGATTTTGTGCAGGCGCAGCATGCGCTTGAACAGCATCTTGTCCATGCACAGAGCGCTGGCCAGCGGGTCTGAGCCGGTATAGGCGACGCCGAGGGTCTCGAGCAGATCCTGCAGCGTGCCATCCTCGCCGCCACGGCCGTGCATGGCTACGAATACGAACGCCGGCTGCTCGGCGAGCACGCGCGAGACGAAGTCGCCGTCGGCGTCGAGCGCTCCTACCGAGTAACCGAGCTCGCGCAGGGCACGCTCGACGCGGCGGCCGCCCTGCAAAGAGATCTCGCGCTCCAGCGAGCGACCGCCCATCGCGACGATCGCGCCACCGGCACTACTCCCCTCGCTCGCGCCGCCGGGGCTCATCCCTTTTCGCCCGCCTTTGCGCCCGAGGCGCGCAACGCCAACAGGTTGGTATCGAACACCGTCGTGCTGCGCTGCTTCTCGGCATGGTCGGCAAGCGCCAAGTCAAGCAGGGCATCCATCAAGTCCACAAACGGCATGCCCGCCGGCTCCCACAGGTAGAAGGAGAACGAGCCGGGGATCGTGTTCAGCTCGTTGATCCAAACCTGCTCGCGCTCGTCGATCAGGAAGTCCACACGGGTCACGCCGGCGCAGCCAAAGGCCGTAAAAGTCGAGCACGCCAGCTCGCGCACACGCTCTGTCAAAGCCTGCGAGATCGGCGCCGGGATCAGCCGCTGCGCCGACTTCATGCCCTCGACCTTGCCCGAGCTCATGTACTTGTCCTCGAAGGAGAGCGTGCCCTTGCTTGCCAGCGGCCGCTCGCACACCGACGCGCGCGGGCGCTCGCCGGGGCGGCCGATCACCGCGCAGTTGACCTCGATACCGCCCTGAGCGGCCGGTTCGACCAGACATACGCGGTCCAGCTCGAACGCCAGCTCCAGCGCATCGGCCAGCTCGCCCTCGCTCTCACAGCGGCTGACGCCGACGCTCGAACCCAGCGACGCCGGCTTGACGTACAGCGGGAAACCGAAAGCCGCGCTTGCACGCCGCCGACAGCCGTCGCGATCGGAGTCCCAGTCAGCGCGCCGTAGCGCGAGATGCGCCAGCGCCGGCAAGCCCGCCTGGGCGAGCACGGCCTTGGTCAAGACCTTGTCCATCGCCGCCGCGGCTGCTCCGACGGACGGACCGACGTAGGGGATCTGGGCCAGCTCCAGCGCGCCTTGCAGGCAGCCGTCCTCGCCCTGGGTGCCGTGGGTGGCGAGCACGATGGCGTCGAGCGCCACCGGCTCAGGGGTCTTGCGTCCTCGCAGCAGCGATCCAGCCTCGGCTGCGCGCAATAGGCGCCCATTGTGCAGGTCGAAGCTGACCTCCTCTGAATCCGGACCCCCCCCACCCGAGCCGCCGTCGCGCTGGTAGACGGCGAGATCCTTCAGCGTCTCGCCCGTGTACCAGCGACCGCTGCGCGCGATGTAGAGGGGGATGGCGCGGTGGCGCTCCTCCAGCACAGCGAGCGCCTGCAGGCCCGTGATGATCGAGACGTCATGCTCGACCGAGCGTCCGCCGAAGGCGACGCCCACCCTCAAGTCGCGTGGTGGCATCAGCGCCTAGCTTATGGACCGAAGCCGCGGCAGCGCCGCGAGCACGCATTAGTAGGACCCCGTAAGGGGTCTCCATCCAAAAATCAGGCCGCGTAGGTGTCGGGCAAGTCGTTCTCGAACAGCACGACGTCGCCGGCGCGGGTGGTTTTCGCCAGCAGGGCGGTCGCCTCGGAGATGTCGCGCACGACGTGAACCGCCGCGGGATCCATACCGGCCGCGAGCATGCCCTCCCTGATCGGGTCGGTGCGCGCCGCGCCGACCAGGATCGCCAGGTCGCAGGCCGGCGCCGCCTGCTCGCCGAAGGCTCGGTTGAGCTGGACCTCGAGCTCACCCAGCTCGACCATCCCGGGCGTCACGAGCAGACGGCGCGAGGCGGGGTGCTGGCGCAGGACCTCGAGCGCGGCGGCGGCGCCGTCGGGGTTGGAGTTGTAGGCGTCGTCGATCACGACGACCCCGGCGGCGCGGTTGTGGATCGGCTGCAGCCGATGTGCGGGGGCGGTGACGCTCTCAAGGCCCGCGGCGATCCGCTCGGGCGCAAGGCCGAGCGCGCGGCCGACAGCGGCGGCAGCCAGCAGGTTGCTGACGTTGTGGCGACCGAGAAGGCCGGCGAAAACGTTTACCGGATCGCCGTTCGGGCCCTCCAAGAGCAGTTCAAAGCAGGTGCGTCCCTCGGCCAGGCGCACGTTGCGCGCGATTACTTGCGCACTCTCAGCCTCAATCCCGAACAGGGTTACGGGGACGTGCGCTCGCTCGGCCAGTTCCAGGCAGCGGGGGTCGTCGGCGTTGGTGACGAACATTCCCCCCGGCGGCAAAGCGTCGAGCAGCTCACCCTTGGCGGCCGCGATCGCCTCGATCGAGCCCAGGCGCTCCAGGTGCATTGGGCCGATCGCGGTGATCACCCCGATCGTCGGGTGTACGAACTCGCACAGCTCGGCGATGTCGCCGCGGCGGAACATCCCCATCTCCACCACGAAAGCCTCGTGCTCGTCGCGCATGTTCTCGTTGATCGTGCGCACGACCCCCAGCAGCGAGTTGTAGCTGTCGGGTGTCACCAGCGTGGAGCGTCCCTGTTCGAGCACCGCGCCCGTGCAGAACTTCGTCGTCGTCTTGCCGTAGCTGCCGGTGATGCCGATCACGGTCGGGCCGACTCGCTTCAGCGTGCCCCGCGCACGCGAGACGTAACGATCGTTAATTGCGCGCTGCACAGGCCGCAACAGGACGTTGGCGGCCAGCAGCGTCTCGGGCGCGAACGCCAGCAGCGCCAGCGCCACCGCCAGCAAGATCCCCAGGCTCGCGGTGCTCGGGCCGAGGATCGCGATGCGCAGTGCGGCGACGACGAGCAGCGCAGGCGGGAACACGGCGAGCCGCAGCAGGCGCTTGGCGCGGCCGGTGAGGACCAGCGGCTTGACTGCCTCGCGGCGCCAGTCGGCCACGCCGAGCGCAGCGAGCGGTGTGACGAGCAGCAGCAGCGCACCTGAGGCCCAACCGGAGCCGGCAGCCTGCGCCGCGACCGCGCCGGCGAACAGGCCAGCCAGCGGTGCCAGCTCGCTCGCGTGCCAGCGCTCGCCGCGGCGACGCAGCCACAGACGCAGACGCGCGTTCTCGTAGTGCTCGAGCTGAAGCAGGTGCAGCAGCCGATGCTGACGCCCGGCTAGGCGCACCGTCACGGCCAACATCGCCAACACAAGGGCGGTTCCCTGGAAAGCACTCATGCCGTCTCCCCGGTGCCGGTGCCTTGTGGTCTCACAGCGGCATGTCGCTGCTCAGCACGCTGCTCGGTCGCCCCCGCGCGCGCGGGCGGGGCGAGGAAGTGCGAGACGATCGTGGCGAAACGGGCCGGCTGGTCGAGATAGCTGAAGTGGCCGGCGCCCTCCAGCACGACCAGACCCGCATCCGGGATCAAGCGCTCCATCTCGCGCGCCATCGCAACCGGGGTGTCGTCATCCTGAGCGCCCCACACGAGCAGAGTCGACGCGGCGATGTCGGGCATGTACGCACGCAGGTCGGCATTGACGAGCTTGACCAGAGTAGGACGCAGCTCGCCGGCGGCAGCGTAGTCGGTCGAAGCCGCCCGGCCGACGAGCATCTCTCGCAGACGCTCACCGGGAGCGCCAAGGTAACGAGCAGCGTACTTGCCGACCTTTGCCATCCCGACCCGCCGGTACCAGCGAAACGTGCGTTTAGGACGGATGCCGGCGGCGTCGACCAGCACCAACTTGGCCACGCGGCTCGGTTCGGTGGCCGCCATCCTGATCGCGATACGGCCGCCGTTTGAGTGGCCGACGATATCCGCGCGGGCGATGCCGGCGGCGTCCATGTAGGCGGCGACAAAGGCTTGGTACTGCTCCACGCCCCAAGGCTCGGGCGGCGGCTCGCTCTCACCGAAACCGGGCAAGTCGAGCGCGTGCACTCGCGCCACCGGGGCCAGTCCGGTCACGATCGGGTAGACAGCCTCGATCGAGGCGTCCCACCCGTGCAGCACGAGCAGGTCCTCGCCCTCGCCGCGCACGAGGCGGCGAGTGCGCAGGCCGCCTATCCGCACTTGGTCGGTATCGAGGGCGTTGGGCACGGCCTAACGGTATTGGGTCGGCTCGTCGTCGCTGTCGCCATCTGCTATTCTTCATAAAACTGATCGACAATATTTAGATTGATGCTGATCGACATCCACCAACACATCTGGAGCGAGCCGCTCGTACAGGCGCTTTCGCGCCGGCGAGAGCTGCCGTTCGTGCGCCGCGAACACGGACTGTCGGTGCTTTTCCTGGCAGGCGAGCAGCCTTACGTCATCGATCTGGGCGCCGAACTGCCCCACCAGCGCGGCGAGCTGGTCGCACTCGACGGGATCGACCGCGCGCTGATATCTCTGTCGAGCCCGCTCGGCATCGAGCTGCTACCGCGCGCCCAGGCGAGCGAGTTGATCGACGCTTATCACGACGGCGCGCTTGCCTATGGTGAGCGCTTTGGCGTATGGGGCGCGCTCGCGCTAGACCGGCTCGACCCGGACGACGTGGACAGGGCGCTCGATCGCGGCTGCGTCGGCATTTCCTTGCCGGCCGGAGCATTGGGCAGCGTGGACATGCTCGCGCGTGTGGCGCCTGCGCTCGCCCGCTTGCAAAGCCGAGACGCGCCCCTGTTCCTGCACCCAGGCCGCGGGACCCGCCATCCCGGACACGAAGCCTGCCTCGGTGATCCTCTGTGGTGGCCGGCGATGACCCGCTACGTCGCCGAGATCCAGGCCGCCTGGATGGTGTTCGTCTCAGCGGCGCGGCGAGCGTTGCCACAGCTGCGTGTCGTGTTCGCCATGCTCGCCGGATTGGCGCCACTACAGGCCGAGCGATTGCTCGCGCGCGGCGGCCCCCGCCTGGGAGAGGGCGACCCCCTGACCTTCTATGACGTTTCCTCCTACGGCCCGCAAGCGATCGGAGCAGTCTCCGACATGGTTGGCTCCGAGCAGCTGCTCTACGGCTCCGACCGGCCTGTGATCGGCAACTCCGAAGCGCTGGGAGCACAGCGAGCGGGCGACTGGGAGCAGCTGGCAGGCAATGCCGAGCGCCTATTGGCGCCACGCCCACGCGAGCAGCACATTGGCGCCAGGCGGCAACGAGGCGCTATCGGACGTGTGGCGGTAATAGGAAGGACGACGCGGTGAGTGAGCTGAGTCGCTTTGCGCGCGTTCCGCGCCCTCGTGGCCGCAATCTCTGCGGCATCGAGCTCGAGCAGCTGGTGCGCGAGTTGGCCAACCAGCCCGAACTGTGGATCGAGCGGATTAAGCACGACCATACCCAGCGCACTTACGAGGAGCTGTTCAGCGACGACTACGTGACGGCCTGGCTGATCTGCTGGATGCAAGACCACGACACCGGCTTTCACGACCACGATGTCTCCTACGGCGCGGTGTCGGTGCTCAGCGGGCGAGTGCGAGAGGAGCGCCTGCAGCTAGACGGCGCCCCGATCGCCGAGGTCTACGCAGCTGGCGAGAGCTTTCACTTCTCCCCCGCAGACATCCACCGCGTGCGCCACGCCGGCGACGCTCCCGCCGTAACTCTGCACGTGTACTCACCGCCGCTACTGAGCATGGGGGCCTACGTGGTCGACGATCACGGGCGCCTGCTGCGCCGCGCCATCCCCGCCAGCGAGGAGCTGCGGCCGCTGGAAGAGCAGCCAGAGCCCGGGCCATCGCCGACAGCGGGGGTGGGCAGCGCCGCTTCCGTGTAGCCTCTATCGCAGGAGCGGCTATGGGGAGGCTGAACGTGAGACGCACACTGAAGGGGTTGGCACCGGCACTTGCCGTCGTCGTGTTGGTCGTACCCAGCTCAGCCGCCGCGCGCCCGCAAGTGAGCGTCAAAGCGAAGATCGTCCCGATCCCGGTCGAACCGAGCAACCCGAAAAGCAGGACCTACCCACACACGGGGAACCTGCTCGGGGCGCCGGCCGCGCTGGAAGCGACACTTGAAATCAAAGGCGAAGAATATTTCAGCGCTCCCTCGCCGGTGACGGGCGTGGTCGTCGATCTGCCCGCCGGCACGAAGCTGCACCCACAAGGGTTCACCGACTGTCCGCTGTCGGTGCTCGAAAGCCACGAAGTGCAGAACTGCCCGAAGAAGTCCTATGCCGGCCCGACCGGCGAAGTGCTCGGCGTCGTCAGCTTCGGCAGCACACGCGTGCGCGAGAAAGGCACGATCCAGGCCTTCTTCGCGCCCGGCGGCAAGCTTGCCTTCTACACCGAAGGACGCGAACCGGCGTTGATCGAAGTGCTCGCCTTCGCCGGCATCTCCACCGCCCCGGCGCCGTTCGGTCCGCGCTTCAGCGCCGAAGTCCCACTCGTCCCGACCGTGCCGGAAGCCCCCTATGCGTCGGTGCTAATGATCAAGAGCAAGATCGGCGCGGCGTTCATGCAGGGCAAAAAACTCATCTCCTACGGCACCGTGCCCAAGAAGTGCCCCAAAGGCGGCTTCAAAGGCAAAGTGCAGTTGAGCTTCTTCAGCGGCGAAACGGTCACGGTCGAACCGACCGTGCCTTGCCCCAAGCACTAAGACTGCGGGTAAACCCCGATTCGGCGTCCTAGCGCCCGAGTATGGTCGGCAGACAGGACTCTGCGGTCTTGCCTACTGCTGCCGGTCGAAAGGAAAAGGGATGATTCTCGCTACCAGCTATCCGTTTCTCGAAGTGTTCTGGACGATGCTTATTTTCTTCGCGTTCGTCGTCTGGATCTGGATCCTGATCACAGTGCTGGCAGACATCTTCCGCCGCCACGACACCTCTGGCTTTGCAAAGGTGATGTGGATCATCTTCATCATCGTGCTGCCCTATCTCGGCGTCTTCATCTACCTGATCGTCGAGCACAAGGGCATGACCGAGCGCGCGGTCAAGCAACAGAGCGACGCCAAGGCGGAATTCGACAAGTACGTGCAGTCGGTCTCCACCAAGAGCGACCCGACCGAGCAGATCGCCAAAGCCAAGCAGATGCTCGACAGCGGCACGATCACGCAGGCTGAGTTCGACCAGATCAAGCAGAAGGCGCTGGCGGGGGCCTAGAGTCACCGCCAAGGATCCGGGGCTTTCCGTGAGTGCTCGCTTGGGCGCTTCGCGGAGGCCCCGAGTCGCGCCTACAAGGCGCTCCCCGCTTTAGGAACAACCTCGATTCGATATCGGACTAGCAGCGGTAGGATGCGACAGACTGCCGACGTAGCTCAGCTGGTAGAGCGCATCTCTCGTAAAGATGAGGTCGCCGGTTCGACTCCGGCCGTCGGCTCTCTTACCGAGGCCCTATAGCTCCGCCAACACCTGCAACAGCGACTCACCGTGGCGCTCGCAGAAGGCCGGGCCGATACCCCTGATTGCGACCAGCTCATCCACGTTCGCGGGCCGCGCGCGCAGGATGCCTTCCAGAGCCGCGTTAGCGGCCACCGTGTAGGCCGGCTTACCTTCGCTGCGATCCATCCGCCATGCCTTCAAGCGCTCGAAGTCGCGGTCATCGACCGGTTCGAGCGATGCTTGCTCGACCGCGCACGGACGGTTCCCTCGGGAACGCGCGACGGCCGACGGCGACCGTCGTGAAGCTTCAACCAGATCTGGGTCTGGCTCGCACACATCGCAGCAGCGCACATGCGG
The DNA here is from genome assembly GCA_035719985.1 of Solirubrobacteraceae bacterium. GTDB lineage: Bacteria > Actinomycetota > Thermoleophilia > Solirubrobacterales > Solirubrobacteraceae > Palsa-744. Next base: position 13,313 of record DASTPN010000187.1, read on the forward strand.
CGAGCACGGCTCATGATCACCGAAGTGGTCGAGGATCTGGCGGCGCCGACAGCTCATACCGCTCGCAATGAAGGCCTCGATCGCGCGATATGCCTCCCAGCCACGATCCTTAGCGGCTTTGATCGCTTGTGCCGCCGCGCGTGGCGACCCTTCGCCGGTCAGCGCGACACGCAGCCCCCCGCCGCTGCCGGGCTCAAGTATCGCCGCGCCAGCCCGCTCGGCGATCGAGAGCAGCACGCGTCCGCGCTCGTCACTCTCGCCGTAGCCGAGCTCGACGGCCGCGCCATCGCTGCTTGCACTACGCAGGCGAGCGACATAGGCGCGCACGTCATCGACAGTGATGTCGCGGCTCGTGTTGAACTTAATCAGCCTGCCGAGGTCGTAGCGAGCGGCAAGCAGCAACGCCCGCGCTGGCTCGCCGTCACGCCCACCTCTACCAGCCTCCTGGTAATAAGCCTCGAGGCTTGTCGGCAGAGCCCAATGCGCAACTGTACGCACGTCGGCCTTGTCGACCCCCATGCCAAATGCGTTGGTGGCGACGACAATCTCGGCCTCCCCCTGCATGAAGGCGCTCTGCGCGCCCTGGCGCTCAGGACCACTCATGCCGGCGTGGTAGGCGACCGCCGCCATACCCTCCACGCGCAGCATTTCGCACACCTCCTCGGTGTCCTTGCGAGTACCGCAGTAGACGATCGCGGGCCTTGCATTGGCGCCGCCGAGCGCGTGCAGCAGCGTTGTCCGCTTGCGTGCGACCGCCCCCTTGCCTTCGAGGCTTATGACGTCGAAGGTCAGGTTGGGACGGTCAAACCCGGATCGCACCATTAGCGGTTCGCGCAGGCCGAGCCGCGCGACTATCTCCTCGGCAACGCGCGGCGTCGCCGTCGCCGTCGCCGCCATCACCGCGGGCCGGCCAAGCGCCTCGATCGCCGAGTGCAGGCGCAGATAGTCCGGGCGGAAGTCGTGCCCCCACTCGGCCACGCAATGAGCCTCGTCGACGACGAACAACCCGACTCGGCGCGTGCTCAGGGCATCGCGAAACCGTTGCGAGGCAAAACGCTCGGGCGCGGCCAGCACCAATCGCACCTCGCCGGCTTCGATCGCCGCGTGCGCTCGCGCATTGTTACCCTCAGCCTGCCCGGACGCCAGCATCGCCGCACTCACTCCGGCCTGCTCCAGCCGCGCATACTGGTCGGACATCAGCGCGATCAGCGGACTGACAACCACCACCAGCGGTCGCGTTGGATCTGAATCGTCAAGCGCCGGCAGTTGGTAACAGAGCGACTTGCCGCCGCCGGTAGGCATAACCACGAGGCTGTCGCGCCCATCCAGCGCGGCCTGCACTGCGTCGCGCTGCCCAGCTCTGAACGCCTGTAGCCCGAAGCGCCCGAGCAGTTGCTCGGGCGTGGAACGATCGGTGAGGGGGCGGTCGACCATGGCAGCAACAGAAGCTATCTCGCGGTGCGGGCGATATTCCGCCGCGCCTTGAGGATCATCCCTTTAGGGATAGATCCTCAGGCGCGCCCACGTACGCGAAAGAGCACCTGCTCAAAGACAAGAGCAGCGCACGCCACCAGAGGCGCTCAGCGTGTCCGCCACACAACCCGCGCGCCGGCCGAAGGCACGAGCGTGATTGCACGGCGCCGGTTCCACTCGCCTCGGCGGCGTCGGCGGCCCCGGTTCGGCAGCTCGGGCGCCAGCTCAGCGAGCGCAGTGCGCAAGATCAGCTTCATCTCGAGCGTCGCAAATGACGCCCCGATGCAGCGACGAATACCGCCACCGAAGGGAATCCAGGAGAACGTCTCCGGCCCTTCCTCGAGAAAGCGCTCCGGACGAAACTCCCTCGGAGCGTCGTACACCCGCGGGTTACGATTGGTCAGGTAGATCGAGGGCACCACCCGTGTACCGGCCGGAAGCACGCGGTCGCCGACCTGCAGTGGTTCGCGAAGCAAGCGCACCACCAACGGCACGACGGGCCGGACCCGCAGCGTCTCACTCACGACCGCCTGCATGTACCGATCGTCCTCGCCACCGTCGATCTCGGCTACCAGTCGCGCAAGCTTGTCGGGATGGCGCACCAGCCGCTCAACCGCCCACGCCACCGCAGTAGCGGTCGTCTCGTGTCCGGCCAGCAGCAGCGTCACGAGCTCGTCGCGCAGCTCGTCGTCTCTCATCGCCTCGCCGTCCTCGTCGCGGGCGAGCATCAGCAGCGACAGGATGTCGGTGCGCTCGGCCAGGTCTGTCTGCTGACGGCGGCGAGCGATCTCCTCGTAGATGACGACATCCAGGTGATCCAATGAGCGCCCGATCGTCCCGGTCGGGCGCTCACCGGTCGGCCGGCGCAACGCGAACAGGATCAGCGCAGGCAACTGAGCGGGGGTCAATAGACCCGTGATCGCCGCGCGCAATCGCTCCATCCGCTCGGCCTCCACACCAAAGACGGCACGCAGAATCACCTCCAACGTGATCGCGCGAGTGCGCTCGTCCAGCCGCATCGCCGTTCCCATCGGCCATTCGCGCATGCTGCTGCGCGTGGCCTGCACGATCGTCTGCTCGTACTCGCGCATGCGCTCGCCGTGGAAGGGTGGAAGCAGCAGCTTGCGTTGACGCATGTGCTCGGCGCCGATCAGCGTGATCACCGAACTCGGCCCCATCACCGGCGCGATCGGCGAGTCCGCGGCCGCCGAGGGAGCGATCTCAGGCGAGGCGGTAAACACGGCCTTGACGGCCTGCGGGTCGCTCACCATCACAAGCTTGCGGCCACTCGGTCCGAAAGTAAGCGTGAACGCCTCGCCGTAGCGGCGGGCGCAACGATCGAGCACCCACGTAGGCGCAACCGCCCACACCAGCGTCATCAGCATCGGCGGCAATCGCGGCCCAGGCGGCAGCCCCGAAATGGGCGCGTCAAAGTCCTGCGGGTGCGGCTGAGCGACGGCAGTTGCCACCCGACAAGCCTACTAGCGTCTACTAATCCTCCAGAGCCGCGACGATGCTCGCCCGCGCCGCCCGCACTTGATCGGGTGAGAGCTTGGCAGCATGCTTCTCCAGATAGGAGAGCAGCATCCGCGCCGGTATCACGCGCACACCGCGACGGCGCGCGAGCGGCTTGTCAACCCAGGCACAGCTGAACACCAGCAGCGCCTCGACATGCTCGCCGCTGAGACGTTCGATCGTCTCGCGCTCCTGCTGGGCCTGGCGCAGCACGCCGCCGTGGATCGAGCGCACCTTGATCGGGCCAGGATGGCTCTTGGTCTCGACGGTGAACAGACCGCCTGGGCCGCAGACGATGTGATCGACGTTGCCGCGACCGAAGCTGGCGTCGTGGATGACGCTCCAATCAGCGCCACCGAGCCCTTCAAGTAGACCACCAACGTGCTCCTCGCCGGTGGCGCCGCGATCGCG
>DASTPN010000188.1:0-6798 GCA_035719985.1 Solirubrobacteraceae bacterium
AGGTCGCGTGCATGCCGTGCGCGTTCAGCATCGCCAGCCCCTGGTACTGGTCACCAATGCCGTCATCGAAGGTCAGCGAGACGACCGTCGGGGCGCCGGCGGCCGACGCCCTCGGGACCGCCGCGCTCGAGATGAGGCCGAACGCTCCGACGGTGAGGGCGGCGGCGGCGGCCATTCGCACACCCGCCGCCAAGCGAGCGCGCGACCCTACGCGTGCATGCCGACAAGCTAGCCGCAACACCTCGAAGAGCGTTGCAGGAATTGACGGGCTTTCCCACTGGTCGAATGGTTAGCTTCTCGGGATCGCCTTCCTAGGCCGAAAGCCGCTTGCGGCAGCCGTTTCCACCCGGCTGCCAACCACGACCAGACGGTTGGGCAGCCTCGCCTAATGGGGGTTGGCGGTCGAGCTAATCGATCGTAGACTCAGAAGGCGATGGCCGAAAGCTACCCGGACATCGTTCCTGCCGAACGCGCCTCGGCGCACCTGCACGCACTCAGGCGTTTCTGGTGGATAATTCTCGGCTCAGCGCTTCTGTCCGGCTCGCTGGCCTACTTCTGGAGCTCATCGCAAACGAAGCTGTATGACGCGAGCGCCAAGGTGCTGCTGACGAACGCCGAGCCGGCCAACTTGATCCAACACTCGAGCGCCGCACCTTCGGCCGACCCCGAAAGGGATCTGAACACCGAGGTCGCGCTCGTCAAGCTCGATTCGGTCGCCCAGCGGGTGCGCCGGGAACTCCGAATGCCGCCCAGCGTCAGCACAGTGAGTCTTCTGCGCGGACTCAAGGTGACGCCACTGGGGACATCGAATCTGATTGCGGTCACCGACCGTGACCGTTCGCCCGTGCTGGCGACCGCGATCGCGAATGCCTTCGCCGGCCAGTATCTGATCCTCCGACGCAACGAGGCACAGGACGCATACCGCGCGGCCGCCGAGCAGGCGCAGCTGCAGCTTTCGCAGCTGACACCAGAGCAGGCGCAAGGCCCGGGTGGGCGCGCCCTGCGCGCGCAGATGCACCAGCTCCAGACCACCGGCGCACTGCAGACCGGTGGCGCCCAGATCGTCGACCCTGCGACTGTGCCGACGACGCCGTCCAGCCCACGTCCGAAGCTCGCGGCCATCGTCGGAGCGTTCGCCGGCCTGATCGTCGGCGTCTTGTCTGCGCTCCTAGCCAACGCTAGCGGGGCGCTCGACAGGTGGCGGAGGGTGGAAAAAGAGGGTGCCTCGAGCAACGGCCGCGCCGAGGTGGGTGCGCACGAGGTAGCCGCCGCCGAACTGCTCGGTGGCGATCAGCCGGCAGCGCATCCATCTTCTTCGCGCGCGGCTGCCGGCGAACACGCGCCGTGACCGTGCCGCCGCCGGCCATTGCCGCTGGCGTGCGCTCACGATCGCTACCCGTCCGGCTGCCGCTGTTCGCATTTGCGGGCTGCGCGAGCATCTTGGTCGCCGGTGTCGCCGCCAGCGAGCCAAAACTCTTGCTCGGCGCACTCGTCGCTCTCTGCGTTGTGACCCTGGCATTCCGGAATCCGGTTGCCAACCTCACCCTGTTCGTGTTTCTGACCACAGTCGTTCCCTTCCATGTCTTGAACCGCTTCAGTGTCGGTGGGGGCCTCAACTCGCCCGGACTGCTCCTCTCCGACATTTTCTTGCTCGCCGGCCTCGCCTGGGCGGCGCTTGCCGTGCCCAGCCTGCCGCTCGATCGTCGCCACTACCTGTACTCGCTGGCGATCGTCTTTTTCCTGGCGGTGGTGGTCATCCAGACAGTCCACGGGTTCTTCGACGGCTATGTCCGGAGCACGGTCGGGCAGGAGGCGCGTGTGCTGCTCGGCTTCGGCACCTTCTTGATCGCGCTGCCGCTCCTCGCGCACGGGCCTTCGCGACGGCGGCTGCTGGGCGCACTCACCCTCGTCGCGCTTGCGCTCGGAGGCTGGGGGATGTTGCAGTGGCTCGGGCATTACAGCTTCGGCGCCGCCGGCGATGTCGGCGTGCGTGCCGGCGTCCGACTGACAAGCGGCGGTGGAGGCCAGCTGCAAGGAGGCGAGTTCGCCTTTCCCGTTGCAATCATCTTTTGCTTCGCCGCGCTCACGCTGGCGGAGATCCGCTCTTGGCTCTGGCGCTCGCTGTTGCTCACGGCACTGGCGCTCAACATCGCCTCCTGCCTTGTCACCTTTGAGCGCTCGTTCTGGTTGGACGCAGTCGCCGGAGTTGCCTTCGTGCTCGTGTTCGCGCCGGGAGGCAAGCGTCTGAAGGTGCTCGGCGCGATGACCGCGGCCGTAGTGATCGGAATCGGGGTGGTTTCGGCGGTGTCGCCGCAAACGCTGACGACGGCCCAGCAACGGCTGAACTCGATCGGCGCATATCAGAGCGACGACTCGGTGCGTTACCGCGTCGTCGAATCGCGGGTCGTTTACGAGCGGATTCGAGCTCATCCACTCGAGGGTTCCGGCCTCGGCGCGACGATCTTCTGGGGGCAGCCTTGGGCGAAAGTGCCGCCCAAGACACGCAACTACTCGCACGACGGCTACCTCTGGCTCGCCTGGAAGGTTGGCCTTCCGACGGCAGCGCTGCTCGTGCTGCTGCTTATCCTCTCGCTCTTCGGGCGCAACGCGTTCGATGAGGAGCCACTGTCGCTGGCCACACGGCGCGGCGCGCAGGGGGCGATCCTGGGCTTACTCGTCGCGACGATCACCTTCCCGAGCTTCAGCCAGTTGAGCATCGCCCCCGTGATTGGGCTTCTGCTCGCGCTGGCGATCTCGCCATCGTTTCGCCCGCGGCCGGAACGAAGCCGGCCAGCCGCTCAGGCGAGGGCCGCGGCGCTTTCCAGGTAGGTCGACCTCAACTCGCTGACGATCCGTGGCCAGAGCAGCGGTTCGATCGCCTTTCGGGCCTCATCGAGCATCTGCTCGAGCTGCGGATCAGACCGCTCGATCTGCCGAGCGATCCTCTCGAGCGCGTCGGCGAATGCTTTTGGCTCGTCCGCCTGAAAGTAGTCGCAGTCGGAGCGGATCGGCAGGCCTTCTGCGCCGGCAACGGTCGCCACAACCGGGCGACGGTAGGCCATCGCCTCGATCACCTTCAGGCGTGTGCCTGAGCCGAAGAGGACGGGCACGATGACCGCATGCGCGCGCTCGTAGTAGGGCTGCACCGAAGGGACGCGTCCATGCATCACGACGGCGTCGGCACCCGCAAGCTTGCGTGGAGGCGCACCGACGACATCGACCTCGACGGGCACCTGCTCGCGTAGCCGTGGCAGCACTTCGCGGATGAACCACTCCAACCCGAGCTGGTTAGGGCGGTAGTCGACCGCCCCGACAAACAAGAGCCGCAGCGGCTCGTCGAACCCGCGACTCGCCGGCGGCAGCGGCTCGACCGGGTCGGCGCCGTTCGGGCAGACGACGACACGGGCGCCGCCGGACCGTAGCTCGGCGGCGTCGAGGTCCGAGCAGGCCAGACAGAGCGACATCGTGCGCCAGACGCGGCGCTCGAGCGGCTCGACCTTGCGCCGCTCAAGCCGGGCAAACTGGCGCCGCGGACCGCGCGAGTTGCGAACGGTGCCCTCCAGGATGCGGTACTCGACGTTGTGGGCCGAGTAGACATTGAGCGCCCCGTCCAGCGGCCCGAACTGGGCGACGCCGAGATCGTCGAAGTGAATGACGTGCGGCCCCAGCTCGGCCAGACGCTCCAGAGTCTCTCTCATCGCTGCAAGCCGGTAGCGCCCGTACTCCCAGGATCGCCGCCAGAGCAGACTGCGTGTCTGCTCTACTCGCTTGCCGCGGCCACGGCCGGGAACGGTGACGATCCCGATCCCCGGCAGCAGCCGCTCGAGCTCCGCGCGACCGACGTGCCCGTCCGGGCTGCCCGGCTCGTGCTCGAAGGTGACAAAGGTCGTCTCGAAGCTCTCCGCTAGCCCGCTCAACAGTCGGTGGCTGCGGATGCGAGCGCCGGTGACGAGCGGAAACGGAGGCCGCCGGGCGCAGAACAAGAGCCGTGGCCGCTCCCGCTCGAGAGGTTCGATTGCCGCCGGCTCGAGCTCCTGTGTCGGACTCACCGCTTCAACACCGCCTCCCGCTTCGGAGCCTGCTTTTGCTCTGTTGGTGGCGGCTTCCCGCCGCGCAGCGAGATTGCTCGCTCGAGCGCGGCCAGCAGCGTCGGCACCTGGGCCGGCCAGTTAAGGTCGCTCTCGACCAGCGCCCGCGCCTCTTCGCCGAGCTGACGCCTATAGGCGGGGTCGTCGATCAGCTCGCGGATCTTCTCGGCCAGGTCGCGCGCATCGCCGCTGGCTGCATAGAGAGTCGCGCTGCCGCAGACCCGTTGCATCTCGCGCAGTGGGAACTGGACGACCGCCTTGCCCATCGCCATGTACTCCATCACCTTGATCATCAGTGAGCGGTCGTTCATCGGGCTGTGATCATCGAGCGAAACGCAGACGTCGGCGGTCTGAAGCCACCCGCGGAGCAAGTCTCCGTCGGCCGCGCCTGGGAGGAAGACCGCCTCCGCTAGGCCGCGCCGCTCGATCTCGGCCTCGAGTTCCTCACGAACGTTGCCGTAGCCGACAATGGCGAAGGCGAGGTCGTCTCGCCCCTGGTTGTGAACCAGCTCCTCGGCGGCGTCGATCAGGAGTGGCAGGTTCTCCTTGCGCGACATCCTGCCCAGCCAGAGCACAAGGTGCTCCTTGCCTCGGCGCAATTCCGGGCGCGGCTCGACCGGGTAGAAGCGCCGCGGATCGGGGCACGTGACGAGCACGAACACGCGGTCGGCGGGGACGCCTCCCCGACCACGCACGAGTTCGGCGCAGGGTTCGTTGACCGTCATCACGACGTCCGCCGTCCGCTCTGCCGAGCGCTCGAGCGCGACGAGGACACGGTGGATCAGACCGCGGCGATGAAAGATCGCCTCGAACAGCTCCGGCGAGGGATCGTGCAGGTCGAAGACGAGGCCGGCACCCCGACGAGCGAACGGTCGCGCCAGCTGGATCAGGAAGTCGGGTGGGTTGCACACGATCACGGCATCGAAGCGCTCCTTGCGCAGGCGGCGCAGGACGCGGCGCATCCGTACTGCTGCCAGCAGGTACTCGCGCGCGTAGCCGAGCGCGCCCCTGCCCTCGGGTAGCTCCGGGAAGCGGAGTACACGAACGCCGTCGACCACAGTCTCGAGCTCGGGCGCCTTCGGAGAATTGGGAGAGACGACGGTGACCGCATGCCCAGCTTCGACCAGGGCAAGCGCCTCCTGGGAGACGCGCCTGTCGTACGGGTAAGGCTCGTTCTCGAGCAGGATCAGAACCCGGCGCCTCACGAGACACCTGCGCCCAGGACGACTATGGGCATGCTTAGCGAGCGCCTCCGCGGGAGAACGTCATCTGCAGGCGCTGCAGCTGCTCCCGTTGCAGGTAGTGGCGTGCCGCAGGCTCGGCGCGCGGCGCGCGCCGGAAAGCTGCGTGCAGGTAGCCCGCGAGGTAGGCGAAGCCACCAAGCAGGATCGGGCGCTCGCGCATCCGAACGAACGCGCTTACGAGCACATGGAGCGGATGGGCGCCGTAGCCCCAAGCGGCGACTCCGCGCCGGAGGAAGCCGCGAACGGCACCGTCGTAGCTGCCAGTCGGCCGCAGGTGCAGCGGCTCCTGATCGGGAAACTCGATGCAGCGAACGTCGAAGCCGTTGATTCGCGCTCTCGTCTCGTCGATCGTGTCCCAGCCGAGGATCGGCGGCAACGGCTCGATTGCTTGCCAGCACTCGGCGCGATAGAACTTCGTAGCCCCGCGCACGTGCCAGGACTGCGAGCGCTCGCGCGCGGGCGCCGAGCGACCGCCGGACACGCTCAGCTGCGAGCCGGCGATACCAAGCGTTGGCTCGGCCTCGAGCGCCCCCACGATCCGTTCGAAGAAGTCGGCGGGGAATTCTAAGTCGGCATCGAGCTTGGCCAGCACGCCGAATTTCTGCCCGGCGGGCAGCTGCTCGAGCGACCACTGAAAGGCAAGCAGCTCGGCTGCCTGCGCGAGCCGGTCGGCATTTCGCGATCGCCGTGGGCGCGAGAGCAGCTGCGCATAGCCATGGCGGGCCGCAAACGAAGCCGCGTAGTCAGCGGAACGATCGCCGGAGCCGTCGTCGACCAGCAATAGCAGGTCTGGCCTGCGCGTCTGCCGCTCGAGCGACGCGAGCGTCCTCGGCAGCAACTGCTCCTCGTTCAAGAACGCCACCACAGCCGCCAAGCTCAGGCTCGGTTTCCCCTGCACCGCCGTTTTACGGTATCCCAGTTGCCTCGAAGCGGCGACTGGCCGTTCGTCTAGAGTCACGCGCGCGCGATAAGCGAATGCACGAACACACGGCACTCGCCGACGAGCGTCGGTGTGAAGCGTGCGAAGACGGCGGCGACAAAGGCAAGTCCGAGCGCCGCGGCGGCGAATGCGGCGGCCATCGGGGAGAGCAGCCTTTCGAAGGCGAGCAGAGCTGCCGTTGTCAACCCGAGCTGGGCCAGTACCGGAAGCGCGACATCAGCCAGCGCTCGGAGCAAGGCGCTCGCAGTGCTCTGTAGGTGCCTGGTGCCCCAGACTAGGTAGGCGAGCGCGAAGGGGACGAACATGATCAGGTGCGCAAAGGCGGCGCCGGTGATTCCGTCCAGACGGACTAGCAGAATCAGCACTGCGACCATTCCCAGTGCCCAGCCCAGATGCAAGCGCGCCCGCCAAGCGATTGCGCCAGCTCCCGAGAGCGAGTCGCCCAGGGCGACGAGTATCGCGTGGCCGATCCCGACGGTGACCAGAATCTGGAAGGGAACGACCATCGGCTTCCACTCGCGGCCGA
>DASTPN010000189.1:0-20998 GCA_035719985.1 Solirubrobacteraceae bacterium
CACAAAGAACACCACGCGCCTGGGCGGCTCAGAGGAGGCCGGCGACGCCGCAGCGGTCGCGCTTGCCGTCTATCCGGGCCTGACAGCCGCCACCCGGCCTCAGGCGGTCGTGTTCGTGAACGAGAGCAACTGGGCGGCGGCGCTGAGCGCCTCCACGCTTGCCGGTTGGCCACTGCACGCGCCGCTGCTCTACACCAACACGCACGGGCTGCCGGCCGCGAGCACGAGCGCCCTGGCAGCAATGAAACCTACTGGAGCCGCAAGCGTCGAAGGCGCCCAGGCGATCGTTCTCGGCAACGCCGCGGCACCCGCCGGGTACGAGAGTCGCGCGTTGCGAACAAGCGAACCGGCGGCGCTGGCCGTGTCGGTCGAGCAACTCGCCAGTTCGCTGCGCAAACGAAACCCGAGCCGTGTGATCGTGACCGCCTTGGACGCGCCACCGGCGATGACGATGCCGGCGGCCGGACTTGCGGCCGAGAGCGGGACGTCAATCCTGCTCGTGCAGCGCGACCGGATACCGCAAGCGACGACTGCCGAGCTCAAGCGCCTCGACCAACCATCCATATACATAGTCGGGCCAACCACCATCGTCAGCGAGCAGGTAGAGCGAGAACTGAAGGCGCTCGGTCCCGTCACTCGTATCAATGGCGGTAGCGATCCAGCCGGCAACTCGGTCGCCGTTGCCCGCTACAGCGACGGGAACTTCGGCTGGGGCGCCGTTGAACCAGGTCACGGCATCGTCTTTGCCAATGCGGGGCGGCCGCTTGACGGACCGGCTGCGGCGCCGCTGGCCGCCACCGGCGATTATGCGCCATTGCTTGTACTGGAAAGCGCCGACGCGCTGCCCGCCTCGGTGACCACCTATTTGAGTGATTTGCAGCCTGGGACGCCGCCGACCGGGCCCGTCCATGGCGTCTACAATCATGGCTGGTTGATCGGGGACGAAAGCGCTATATCGGCCACGACGCAAGCCCGCATCGACGCGATCCTCGAGATTTCGTCCCGTCCGACCACCGAAGCGGAAGCCGGGGCATAGGTGCCGAGCCCCAGGACGAGAGGACAGTGATCGCAGCGTGAGCCAAGCAGAGAGCCCAGAGCGGATCGAGCGTAGAGACGTGGGGAGAGTCAGCGTCGAGGACGTGCGTGCGCTGATGGGGGCTTCGACGCCCCACTTCGCTCTACAGCTGCGCAACCGGATCGCTCGGCTAATCGCTGACCTGCCGAACGGCGACCCCGCTCGGGTGGAAGGCGAACGCGAGATCGCCCGTCTGCAAGAGCTCGGGCTCAGCGGCGAGACGCGTGGCGAGTCAGGCGCCGACGGCGAGCAACCGTTGGCCTCGCTGAGCCCCGCTTAGCGGCGTGCGCGAGCGTCGCGGAAACTTGCGCGCAGGTGGCGGGCAAGTACGAGAAAGACCGCCACGTCAACGACAAGCATCCCGATATTCAGCGCTCGCGACGGGGCGGCGATACTCGAGTAGCCGACCACGACCGCCGTGTGCAGCGCCAGCACGGGGATGAAGGCAAGCAACAACGTGTGCGAGCGAAAGCCCGAACGATGCTCGCGCCAGCTGACCTCGGCCGTGCCCAGACCAAGCGCCAAGACACCTGCCAGCAACAACGGGCCGGCCGAGGCGATGCCGTGATGACCGAGACGGGTAAGGGCGACTACAAAGGCGATCGCACCGGCGAGGATCAGAATCTCTGAGAGTGGCAGCGGATGCCACGGAGCCTGCGGGCGATCGTCATAGTCGCGGTAGGCAGGAACCCGCGCGGAGCGTGCGCGGCGTGACCCAGCCGGCTGAGCGCCGCGGGGAATCTCTCCCCGCGAGTCGTCCTCACCGTTCGTCTCGCCCTCACCGGCGACGGCCCCGTGGGGAGACGCAGCCGCACGCTGCGGGCGGGGCTTGCGGGAGCGACTACGTGGGCCTCTGGTGTTGTTTGCCATGTCTATCCATATGCCGATCGTGGTGACGGCGGCGTCTTCGGCGATCGTAATAGGCTGGCGCCATGGGCGCGGCAACGAGAACCTGGGATCTGGTGGCAGAACTGCCCGTCCAAATCGACTCCTACGAGTTGGAAGGGCTGCAGGCTCTGGTCTCTAGCGACTTCGAGCGCAAGAGCACCGTCATCCGCCTGCACGGCGACCAGCACGAAGGACGCGGCGAGGATGTCACCTACGACGCGGTCGATCACGACATCCTGCAGGCCGCCGGAGCGACGCTGCCGCTGAGCGGGAAGTGGACGATCCGATCGTTTAGCGAGCACCTCGCCGCGCTCGACCTGTTTGCAAGCGAGCCGCAACGAGAAGTCTCGCGTCGCTACCGAGTCTGGGCCTTTGAGTCAGCCGCGCTAGATCTCGCGCTACGCCAAGCGAACACCACGCTGCACGCACGGCTCGGGCTCGAGCCGCGGCCTGTGCGCTTCGTCGTCTCGCTTCGGCTTGGCGAACCGCCCAGCATGGAGCCGCTACGTCAGCGGCTGGACCTCTATCCCGATCTGCGCTTCAAGCTCGACCCGACCAGCTCTTGGAGCGAGAGTCTGATAGCCGAACTGGTCGCCACAGGCGCGGTGGAGTCGGTCGACTTCAAGGCCTACTACAGCGGATCGATCGTCGACCAGGCGCCCGACCCGGTGCTCTACGGGCGTGTTGTAGAGGCCCTACCACAGGCCTGGATCGAGGATCCCGCACTCACAGAGGAGACCGAGCCTGTCCTGGCGGCGCATCGAGATCGCTTCTCCTGGGATGCGACGATCCACTCGGTGGCGGATATCGAAGCACTCAAGTACCCGCCGCGAATGGTCAACATCAAGCCGTCGAGGCTCGGCGGCTTGCGCAATCTGCTCGATGCGTTCGACTACTGCGCCCAACGTGGTATCGAGAACTATGGCGGCGGACAGTTCGAGCTTGGCGTTGGACGCGGGCAGATCCAATATCTGGCCTCACTGTTTCACTCCGATGCACCCAATGATGTGGCGCCCAGCGCCTATAACCTGCCGGAGCCGCCGCCGGGCCTACCGCACAGCCCGCTCGCTGCGAATCCACAGCCGACGGGCTTCCGTTGGGCGACCTAGCAAATACCTGAAAGGCATTGGGTCTCGCCGGGACATCCCGGCGAGACCCAATTACCGATCTAGAGGAAGCTGCCTCTAATCGGAGTTCCTACCTCCTATTTTTCGCTCGCAATCACGGCTGACGCCTTGGCGTTTTCAAGTGTCCCCTTGAAGATCGCCGTGTTGTTACCAGATTCGGACGGTAGGCCGATCTCGGCGTTCACCGCTTCATCAATGAGCCCAGTGAACAACCCGAACAGGATCTGCGACCCACACCCTTCGGCGCCAGGGGCGGAGAAGGTGTTGTTGACCAGTTCGTTTTTCCTCAGGATCAGCAGGCTACCTTCGTCCTTGAATTCCGGTTCACCCAGCGAGCCTTTGATCGCTTTGTTTGGCAGCGGCGGTTTGGTTTCACCGGTGGTCAGTTCGATCACTACCGGTTTGCTGGCCGATCCCACGTAGCATTTCGACCCGAGGAATCCATTTTCCAGATGCACACGAACCGGCAGGCTGAGCGCGTCGGGGGCACCGGTGAGCAGACTCAAGCGACTGATCGTGATTTTGCCCTCCAGTTCGGCCGTGGCGCTTGCGCCGAGGGCGCTTTTCGCGATGAATTCTTCCCAGATTTTCTTCAGCGGTTCAGGGAAGAACGAGGGAGCGACGAGTTTCAGGATCCCACCCGGAACGTTCTGCGGAGTTTTCGAAAGCGTTTCCGCACCGTTGGCGGCGTTCACCCATGTTTCGGTTTCGGCTTCTTCGTTGTCGATGATTCCGCCCTGAATCGTGATCGTTTTGGTGATCGGCACTTCGGTGTTCTTGATCTTGAATTCACCGCTGGTCGTCTGCCCGAAGACGCAGAAGTTGACGCCGGCTGTTTTCGTCGGACAATTGCCGAAGTTCACAAAATCACCGGTTGGTTTGGTTGCGAACGCCTGCGAAGCGAACCCGAGTACAACGAGCGACGTTAGGGCCGCGGCGAGAAGCGCGGACATTGCCGTCCCGCGCACGCCGCGCTTGATGCCCATGCTGATCATTGGATCCTCCTGGGTTTGGTTGTGCACCGGCACGGCATCAGACATTCACGCAATCGACAAACTGTCGCCTCGAAAGCCAAGACGCCACTGCGGTGTCGGTTGAAACCCGACCCAAGCGAGTCGGGTTTGATACAGCCACTCCGCACCCTCCTCCAATTGCCCATCTATGAGGCAAGTAGCATCTATCGAAATGCGGGTTGGCGTGTCGGTTCTATAGCAAAGGCCAGCGACTGTCAAGCGGGAAACTACGCAAGTCGGCCGCCAGTTGGCGACAATGCTTCCTAAGAGCCGAATGGGCCTCGATAGTCGGCTCACCGGGACCAAAACGTATAGCCCGCCTTGCTGATATTAGACAAGATGTACAAGACAGATGTCTTTAAATGTCTCCGTCCTTCATGCGCAACTTCCTGTTCGCTCGCCGGTCTCAACGCCAAGAGCCGATAAGTTCGAGCGAACTCGCCTGTGCGCCCATCCATACCAACAAGAGCGAGCGGCTTTCCGTCGCTATTTGGCGTGTTGACGCTGCTCTTGGCCCTGCTCTTCACGGCCGCGACGCCCGCAGGCGCTGCGACGGGCGGTGCCTCAGCCCCGGCAGGCGGCTTCTCGGTGAAGATCACCGGCGCCAAGTGTGTCCCAGCCAGCAACTGCTCGACCGTGCCTCGCCGTGTCTCTGAGCACGGCGAGTTGCTGATCAAGGGGACATCGGTGCGCAAGGGGATGGTTGTCGCCTTCCCGCGCAGCTGGAACGCGCGAATCGCTCGCAACTCGCCGGCGGCCCGTATCTCTCAGTCTAGCCTCGGGTTGGTTGTTCGCGTGCCGAGCAACGCTCACTCCGGGCGCATCATGATCCTGCTCAGCGGCGGACGCCATTCCAACTCCTACGGGCCGATCCAGGTTGTCAGCTACGCGCTGCATCCGCCCGCGCCGCGGCGCGTGACTTCGGTGGGAGCAGCCGCGGCACCCAGCGGCACAGCCTTCGACGGGCAAGGGATGTGGATCTGGTATGTCAGCCAATCCGACGGCGGCAACCTTGCCGCGATCGCCACACAAGCGCACGCCGCGCAGGTGAACACGCTGTTCGTCAAGAGCTCGGACGGCTCCAGCAACTACTGGTCGCAGTTCAGCCCCTCACTCGTCGCCACGCTGCACGCCGCCGGGCTGCACGTGTGCGCCTGGCAGTACGTGTACGGCACCAATCCCGCCGGCGAGGCCGCCCTCGGCGCCAAGGCTGTCGCGGCCGGCGCGGACTGCCTGGTGATCGACGCCGAGTCCGAGTACGAAGGCAAGTACGGCGCGGCACAGACCTACATCGCCGACCTGCGCGCCAAGATCGGGGCCGCCTACCCGTTGGGGCTGGCCTCCTTCCCCTACGTCTACTACCACACGTCCCTGCCCTACTCCGTTTTTCTCGGGCCCGAAGGCGCACAGTTCAACGTGCCGCAGATGTACTGGAAGGCAATCGGCAACTCGGTCGACACCGTCTATGCCGACACCTACAGCTCAAACCGTATCTACGGCCGGGCGATCTTCCCGCTGGGGCAGACCTACGAATCGCCCTCCAGCGCCGATCTGTTGCGCTTCCGTGAGGAGGCGCCCCTCTACGGCGCCACCGGGCTCTCCTGGTGGGACTTCCAAGAGACCTCTGCCGCCAGCTGGAAGGCGCTCGGCGCCCCGCTGTCAGCGCTCACCACAGTGACGCCCGATCCGGCTTGGTCAGAACTGGCGCAAGGCAGCAAAGGCGATCCGGTGCTGTGGATGCAGGAGCACCTCGCCAACGCCATACCGACTCAGGCAACCACCGGTATCTTCGACGCGGCCACCAAAACCAATCTTGAGAGCTTCCAAAGCACCCACGGCATCCCTCCTACCGGTCACACCGAAGCCGCCACCTGGCAGGCACTGCTGGCCCTCCCGCCGGTCAGCGTGAACTGGACCGGCGGGGGACCAAAGGGATAGTCAGACGCGCTGGATGAGGGTGCCTGTGCCCAAGCCCCCACCGCAGCACATCGTCACGAAGCCGATCTCCTTGTCCGAGCGCTCCAGCTCGTGCAGAAGTGTCGTGATCAAACGAGCGCCGGTCGAACCCAAGGGATGACCCAGGGCCATAGCGCCGCCGTTGACATTGACCCGGTCCATGTCGGGGTTTAGCTCGCGCTTCCATGCCGCCACGACCGGAGCAAACGCCTCGTTGATCTCGATCAGGTCGATGTCACCGATCGACATCGAGTTGCGCTCGAGGATCTTGCGCGTCGCGGGGATCGGGCCCTCGAGCATCTTGACCGGATCACAACCGACCGTTGTCTGATCGATGATGCGCGCGCGCGGCTTCAGGCCGAGCTCAGAGGCCTTCTGGGCGGACATCAGAAGCACCGCGGCGGCGCCGTCTGAGATCTGCGAGCTGTTGCCGGCCGTGATCTTGCCATCCGGCTTGAATGCCGGTTTGAGCTGGGAGAGCGCCTCCAGGTTGGTGTCTGGGCGGATGCCCTGGTCGGTGACATAAGTGTCGCCGTTGACGGAGAAGGGAACTATCTCGCGCTCGAAGCGGCCCTCCTCAGTCGCCTGGTGGGCCAGTTTGTGGCTGCGCACAGCCAGCTCGTCGAGCTCTGAGCGCGGGATCTCCCATTGGTCGGCGATCATCTCGGCGCCGAGGCCCTGACCGACGATGTTGTGCTTCTCCATCAACGCCGGGGTGAAGGCGAAGCCGAACTCCTGCTGGGTCTTCATGCCCGCAGAGAACGGGAAGTGGCCCATGTGCTCGACGCCACCGCCGATCATCGCGTCGTGCACCCCCGCTGCGATTAGAGCGGCTGAGAAGTTGACCGCCTGCTGAGCAGAGCCGCACTGGCGGTCGACCGTCGTCCCGGGAGTCTCAATCGGCAGGCCCTCCTGTAGCCAGGCGTTGCGGGCGATGTTGAAGCCCTGCTCGCCAAATTGCTGCACGCAGCCGGCAACTACGTCCTCAACCACGGCCGGCTCGATGCCAGCGCGGGAGATCACCTCGGTGTAGACCTTGCCCAACAACGCGTTGGGATGAGTGTCCTTGTAGTAGCCCTTCTCGAGATGGCCGCGACCGATCGGGGTGCGAACCGCCTCGACGATGACGACCTCGCGGCCCTCGGGTTTCCTCATGATGGAGTCCTTTGCTCGATTTATCGGTGCCCGCCCACCGCCATGGCACGGCGCCTGGCGGTGGCGGAGCTGCGTGGCGCGGGTCTGCGACGCGCCTGCCGCTCGCTCCCTTTACTGTACCGCCCAGCACCCACAGTTTGACTGGCCAGTCAACCAAACCGCGAAACTGACGCCCTAGGAGCGAACAACTTGAACGAACGTATAGGCATAGTCGGCAGCGGCACGATCGCCTGTGGCCTGGCCGCGACGGCGGCCCACCACGGGCCGGTCGCGCTGCTGGCACGCTCACAAAGCTCGGCCGAACGAGCGAAGGCGACCGTCGAGAAGACGCTCGCGCGCATGGAAGCGGAGATCGATCCGGAGCACATCCTCATCTACACCGACATCTCCGAGCTTGCGCATGTGTCCTTCGCGGTCGAGGCCGTGGTCGAGGACTACGAGGCCAAGACGCCGATCCTTGGCGAACTGAACGCGATCCTCGACCCTGAGGCGATCATCGCCTCGACCACCTCCTCGCTGTCTGTGGAGCTATTGGCGCAGGCCAGCGGTCGCGGCGAGCGCTTCCTCGGGCTGCATGTCTTCAATCCCGTGACACGCATGAAGCTGGTCGAGCTGGTCTTCCCGACGGCCGCATCGGAGGAGACCCGCTCGCGAGCAGCCGCGCTTTGCGAGGCGTTTGAGAAGACCGCGGTCGAGGTACCCGACGTGCCCGGCTTCGTCGTTAACAGACTGCTGTTCCCATACCTCTTTAACGCGGTGCGACTGCTCGAAGAGACCGGCATGAAGCCAGAGGACATCGATACCTGTATGAAGCTCGGCGCTGGGCACCCAATGGGGCCATTTGCGCTGCTCGACCTGGTCGGACTCGACGTCTCCAAGGCGATCGGCGAGACGATCGGGGAGCAGATACCTCCGCGCGTGGATGAGCTGATCGCCGAGGGGGCGCTGGGGCGCAAGAGCAAGCGCGGGTTCCTCAGCTACTGAAAGCCGACCGAGGCGAGCATGAGATTTCACTCAGATTGGCCTGACTTTTAGGCCACGTTGATGCTCGGCGGGGATGCTCGTCTCGCGACGCAAGTTCGCAAACGCACTCCCGCCTCCTCCAGTGCACACAGTCCGGCCCGCTCCCCCCAGCGGGCCGGACGTGTTTTAGGACGAAGGTGCCTCTCCAACCGGAGCCTCCCGCTGCGGCAGCGGGCGGCGCTCGCGGATGCGCACGGCCTCGACACGGTTGTGATGCACGGACTCCACTCGGATCGAGAAGTCGCCGGAGGCGATCGTGTCGCCGCGACGAGGCAGACGGCCGAGCTCGGCGAAGACGAAACCACCGACAGAGTTGTAGGCGTCACTGTCGATCGGCAACTGCACACCGTAGTCGAGCAGGTCGGCGATGGAGACATGACCGCGCACGAACAGGTCGCCGTCGGCCAGACGCCGGACCTCACCCGCAGCCGCGTCAGTCTCGTCTGCGATCTCTCCCACCACCTCCTCGATGATGTCCTCGATCGTGACGATGCCGACCACACGGCCGTACTCGTCGACGACGACGGCCATCGAGCTGCGACGGCGCTGCAGATCCGCCAGCAGGTCATCCAGCGGCTTTGTCTCGGGGACGATCGGGGCGTCATTCATGATCGGTTCGATCGAGGCGCTGCCGCCATCGTGCATCAGGCGACGCGCCAACGAGCTGGCGTGCACGAGGCCGCGCACGCGGTCGCGATCCTCGCCCTCGATCACGACCAGGCGGGTGTGGCCGCTTGAAATACACAGCTCCAAGGCGCTTTGAACGTCCTGAGAGACATCTACGGTGACCACGGCCGGGATCGGCGTCATCACCTGGCGCGCCTCCTGCTCGTGTAGGTGAAAGACGCCCGTGAGCATGCCCGCCTCGCCGGGGTCGAGATGGCCGCCGGCATAGGACTCGGCGATTAGGCGCTTAAGCTCATCCGGCGAGCCACCTTCGCGCGTCCCGCTCATCTCCACCCCGAGCAGCCGCAGGATCCGACTGGAAACAGCCGTCAAGGCCACGATCACCGGGTGAAATAGGGCGCTAAATGCCTGCAGAGGGCGGGCGATGCGACGGGCGATCGCCTCGGAGCGGTCGATCGCGTAGAGCTTCGGCACCATCTCGCCGGCGATCAGTTGAGTGGCCGCGATCAGCACGAAGGCCACCACTACGGAGATCACGACCGCGACATCGCTACTTGGCGTAGAGCCGAGCGCTCCGCGCAGGATGGAAGCAAGCGCAGGCTCAGCGAGCGCGCCGATCGCGATCGAGGTCATCGTCACGCCAATCTGCACCGCCGAGATGTATTCGTTGATGCGATCAAGTTGGCGCAGGGCAAGCGCCGCGCCTCGCGAGCCTTCGTCGCGCATCACTTCCAGGCGCGCGCGGCGGCTACGCACCAAGGCGTACTCCGCGGCCACGAAGAACGCGTTGATTGCGACCAACACGGCCGCAATGATCAGCTTGACGCCGTTCACGCGCGGGCCCTGTCGGCCGGCTGAGTACCGGTCGGGGCCAAGCTACTTCGGGGCGGTTTGTCTTCTTCGCTCATCGATTCCGACCGCACAACCGTAGCAAGCGCATCGGCGCTCAGGCCAGCGCGTCGATACGGCCCGCCATGTCGAGGTCGGCCTGCGTTATGCCACCCTCGCTGTGTGTGCTCAACCGCAAGCTCACCTTGTTCCAGCCGTGCAGGTCGATGTCAGGATGGTGGTTTGCCTGCTCGGCCAAGTCGGCCACCCGGTTGACGAACGCGATCGCCGCGGCGAAGTCGGCGAGCTTCCACTCGCGGGCGATGGCATTGCTCTCCCGTTGCCAGGCCGAGTTCGCAAGGCGCGTATCGACGTCGTTCTCTGAAAGCACAGTCACAGACTGAAGCTAACCGGGCTGGCCGGAGCTCAAACCGGGGAGCCTCACGCGATGCCCGTCCCGCTGGCTCCCGCGACGGCGATGGAGCCGGCAACGGCAGCAGCCGACAGGGCTACGCACGCCGCCAAGCCCAGCCACGAGCGGTGGCGATCGTCCGCCGTCCTGATCGCCAGACCGGCCAAGGCGCCACCGATAAGACCACCGATATGGGCACCCACCGAGATGTCGGGGACGGCGAAGCTGTAGGCGAGGTTGATGATGATCAGAAGACCGATGCCCGACTCCATCACGCTCATCCGCCTTGCCCGCAGCTCGACCACGGCCGCGCCCATCAATCCGAAGACGGCGCCTGAGGCGCCGAGCGACGGCGAGGCCGTCGCAAACAGAGCCCCGAAGGAGCCCGCAAGCAACGAGGTGAAGTAGATCGCCGCGAACTTGACCGAGCCCAGCGCCGGCTCGAGCATCGAGCCAAGCCAATACAGCAGGTACATATTGAAGCCAATGTGGAGCAGGTTCTCGTGCAGGAAGCCGCTTGTGATCAGCCGCCAGTATTGGTGTTCGACGGCGATGCCATAGCGGTAGAGCACTCCTTCTTCAAAGACCCTGCCGTGAACCGTCGAGCCGCTGATGGTGAGCTGGCCCTGCTCGGCCAGGAAAGCGAGCACATTCAGCGCGATCAGCGTAAACGTGACCCGCGGCTGGGTGGCGCTGTCGCGCAATTTCACAACGTGGGTACGCTGACTGGAGCACTCCGGACAGCGCATGCCCACCGGGGTGGGGGTCATGCAGTCGGGGCAGATCGGCCGGCCACAGGAGGAGCAGGCGACGCCCGTCTCGCGTGATGGGTGGCGATAGCAGGTGGCCATGCGGGCGCAGACGCTAGCAGCGGCGATAGATGCCGCGGGGGCGCAACCCGACAAGGCCTCGCCGACTTCGCGAGCTCAGATGGTCGCCGGGACGCTCACGGCCATCTTGCGCAGGCCCAAGCGCATCCTGCCCTTGACGGTACCCACCGGCGTGCCGAGCATAGTTGCGATCTCTGAGTGCGAATAGCCGCCGTAGTAGGCCAGCGCGATCACGCGGCTCTGCTCGGGAGGCAGTTCGTCGAGAGCGCTCCGCAGCGCGCGCGCGCGCTCGCGCATCCCGACTTCGCGCTCGGTCAGCTCATCGGCCTCTAGCAACTCCGCTAATCCTTGCTCTGAGGTTGTGGCGATCTCGTTGGCAATGCTCCGGCGCAGCACGTCGATCGCGCGGTTTCGTACGATCCCAAGTACCCACGTGCGAACACTGCCGCGCCTGCTGTCAAAGCCCGCGCGCGAGCGCCAGAAGGAGAGAAACGCCTCCTGTACGACCTCTTCGGCGATCGCGCGACGCGCACACATTTGGACCGCAAGCGCGACCGCTGCATTCAGATGGCGGCGGTAGAGGACGGTGAACGCGACCGTGTCACCCTCGACCATGAATGACATCAGTACCTCATCGGGGAGCCTCTGAAGTAGAGGTGCCTTGTCGTCGAAATGTTCCATATGACTGACTGTCGGAATAATTCCGTAGAAGACACTCTGCCCGGTCAGCCAACTGATTGCAAGCATGCTTGCAATTACATGGATACCAAGGCCGCAATCTGCGGCAATCTCTGGGATCGATTGAACGGGGCTTAGAAGCTGCGCAGGCGAGCCGCGCGCTTGCGCAGGTCGCTTGCCGTGCGCTCGGCGGCGTCGCGTACGCCCGACACTGCCGAGTGTCGCGAGGAGGCGGAGCGTCGTGCTCGCAGCAGCACAAGCGCAACGCCGGCGCTGCCGCCTACGGCAAGTGCCGCGGCCGGCCTTGCCCAGTTGCGCGGATCGCGCATCGCCGAGAGCTCCCAGGACTCGAGCTCCTCAGCAGCGCTTGTGGTCAGGCTGAGCAGGGCGCTCTCCAGGCGCACCCCCAAATCATCCGGAGGGTCGACCGGGGAGAGAGCACGATGCAGTAGGCCCTCAAAGGAGGAAGCTTCACTCATCCGCTTGACCCTCCTCGCCGGCGACGATCTGCTCGAGCTGCTTGACGGCGCGATGGATCAAGACCTTGGTAGCGCCGTCGGTGCGTCCCATCGCACGGGCGATCTCGCGATTGTCCATACCCAACGCAAAGCGCATGATCACCGCCGCCCGCCGATCCTCGGAGAGCCGCTCCACCCCATCCAGCACTCGTGAGAGCTGCTCGCGTCCTTCCACCAACTGCTCGGTCGTGTGCGAGGAGGCAAGCTCGGTGGTGGTGTCGTCGATCGAGGAGGCAGGCCTGCGCGAGCGGTCGCGGTAGAGGTTGGCAGCCAGGTTGTGGGCGATTCGTATCAGCCACGGTCGCAACGGACGACCGTTTGACTCTCGCAGCGCACGCTCGAAGTGTCGATAGGCCTGCAGGAAGGTCTGCTCGGTTAGATCCTCGGCGTCGTGGTGGTTGCCGACCCGGTAGTAGGCGTAGCTGTAGACGTCGCGCAGGTGGCTGCGATAGAGCTCTGAGAACTCCGCGTCCAACTCCGCCTTGGAGCGCTGCTGTTGCTGTTGCGGTGGCACTCATCGCACCCTACCTCCAAGCTCCCGACCGGCCGGCTCACGCAGCCCGAGCGCGGCGGCGCTCAGACTCTGTGATGACCATGACCTGCTCCTGAGGCATCTCGCCGCCAAGCCATTGCCACTGCAGACTGACACACACCCAGATCCGCTCGGCTACACCAAGCGCAATCTTCGGCGAGGGGCGCTCAGCGACCGGATAACGCAACGGAGGACCGCAGCGCACTCTCACCTTGCACGGCCGGATGCGCCAGTCACGACGCACGCGTTCGGTACCGGTCACCGCAATCGGCACGACCTGAGCGCCAGTCTGCAGCGCCAGTCGCCCGACGCCACGATGGGGACTGCCTAGCGGACCCCGTCGAATGCGCGTGCCCTCGGGAAAGATCGCGACACATTCGCCTCGTTCGAGCAAAGTCCGCGCGGTTGCCATCGCCTGCTCGTCGCCGGTGCCGCGGTCGACCAGGAAGGCCCCCAGTGCGCTCAGCAGCCTGGCCTGCCAGCGACGCTCGAACAGCTCACGCTTGGCCATGTAATAGACGGGCCTGCGCGTCAATGCGCCGATCACGAACGGATCGAGGAAGCTGCGATGGTTGGAGGCCAGGATCGCCGCCCCGCGAGCGGGTATGTGCTCCGCACTCACCCCTTCCAAGCGGAAGTACAGCCGAAAGAACGGCACCAGCACAAGGCGGGCAGCCCGGTAGAGCACCGGGTTGATCCCCCGACCCAGGGCACGGGCACGAACTGCTGAGGACTCGTCCAATGGCACACCTGGGATACCCGCGGGCGGGCGCCGCGTTACATGACCCCCGCGCGTCAGAGCCGACGGCCGGGATCGAACCGGCGACCTATCGCTTACAAGGCGATTGCTCTACCAGCTGAGCTACGTCGGCAGGCTCATTGGAATCGTACAGCGAGTCGCCCTTGCACCAGCACCAAGAGCTAGGGAAGCGCTGGGTCCTTGCATTTTTTTACGGACCGTGGTTTTCCCCCGCTCATCCGCGGTCTTGCACCGTTGTCCGCCGCGTAGCTTGGGCGGAGACTTCCCGTCAAAGAGCAATACGTTCCGTGCGGATCGCACTGGGACGTCCTCATCAAACCGATTTGAAGGTGGTCTTATGGCTAGCGCACAGGGCGCAGTTCCTGGGGCTCACGCGACCCGGGAGACGAGACGCGACACGCACGAAGTTGAAGACAGCCCCGGCTACGGCTGGGTCATTTTCGCTGGAATCATGCTCATGATTGCGGGGACGATCAATGTCGTCTACGGAATCGCCGCAATCGCTAATTCGAGCTTTTATGTCGCCAACACCCACTTCGTGTTCAGCGATCTGAAAACGTGGGGTTGGATCGTCACGCTGATCGGGGCGGTGCAAATCTGCGCCGGGATCGGCGTGTGGGTGAAGGCTCAGTGGGCGCGCTGGACGGGTGTGTTCATCGCAGCGCTGAACGGCTTGGCACAACTGGCCTTCATAGCCGCCTATCCCTGGTTGTCGCTGGCCGTCTTCGCGTTGGACATGCTGGTCATCTATGGGCTGGTCACCTACGGTGGACGCCTGGAAGACGCCTAGGACGTCAAGCCTCCACTTGAACGCCGGACCGAGCACGGCCGCGTGGCCCCCCACGCGGCCGTGCTCGTAAGGCCTAAGCCAGGGTCTCGCGGATCATTTGCATTTGGACTTGGCGATTTCCTGGATTTCGGAGGTCGGCTTCTTCAATGCTTCTATCTCCCTGGGAATCGGAGCGGCGGCCTGCGCCTTCGCTGAGATGTTGCCGGCACTCGATACCTGCTTCGCGGTATTTTCAAGCGTCCCTATGGAGCTCTTGATGGCGCTGGTCTGGGTCGAGAATTCACTTTTTAGGGCCGATCCGAGTTCCTTCGCACTCTTGCTGACATTTCCAAGGCCTGTCGTCAGCTCAGACGCGATCGAGGAGCTGAGTTCAACTTTTCCGAGTGCCTTCACCGAGTTTTCGAGGTTCGTCACCTGGGTGCAGTAGGCGGGCTTGCTCGTGCCGCAGCCGACCAGGAGCGCCCCTCCCGTGAGACTGAGCACGGCGAGCACGATCAAGGGCCTGACGTGCATATTGTCCTTTCAGGGTCGAGGAGTCCGTTATCCAACACGCGGCTATAGTCCCAAAGCGCCGATACGCTAGTCGGCGACGGACTTCTTCTCGGCCTCCTTGAGTTCGCGCTCGAGCTCCTTGGCGTCGGCGTCGATCTCCTTCTCGATCGACTTTTCGGCGCGGGTGAGCGCCTTGTCGAGCTGCTCTTCTACGCGTGACTCGCCGATCACGACAAGCGCGCTTTGACCGGTTTCGAGCAGATCGCCAAGCTCCTTGGCGTCATTGCGCGACATACCCTTTCTCAGGTGTCCACCGACACCGCCGGCAAGACCGCCAACCACTGCCGCTCCCAGCACTGATGGTGGGAAGAGGATGCCAACAAGCGCTCCAACCGCGATACCGCCCCAGGCGCCGTGCTGCGTAGGCTTCTCATGCTTCTCGACGTGAATCTTGCCGTCGGTGTCCTTCTTGATCAGGGCGACGTCGTAAGTACCCACGAGCTTCACGGCATGCGCCTCAAGTAGAAGCTCGTAATCGGCGAGACAGTCCTCGTAGCTCGCGTAGGTCGCTGCGTAGATGAAAACCGGCCTGTCGCTCATCTCGTCTCCCTTGTGATTGCTGGACGCCAGCGCAATAAAGCCATTAAGGAGGAGTCTTCGTGGCAAGCTTTGGCCAGACATCCGCGCGGGTCCGCACGTGGACTACGGATTTCTACTGGATCGACGCCGGTTCAATCCAGCCTTCGTGCGTACCCTCGACTCTCAGGCGGCCTCTCCAAGTGCCTCTAGCACGTGCGCGGCATCGGAGAAGATCTGGATGCTGGCGACTCGCTCGTCGTGGAACTTGAACATCCAGGTGGTCGGCGCGCTCTCGAAGGAGCCGGCCACGCCGCTGCCGCTGACCAAGCCCAGAGCGACGACCGCGTGGCCTGCGGCTTTGATCTGTGTAGGTCGAAGCGTCAACTGCGTCCAGTGCGCTTCCACATCGGCGAAGTAGCGGCGCATCCCGTCATGGCCTCGGTAGGGCTCTCCGGCCTGCGTGACCCGCGCTGTCATCGGCACGAACACGACGTCGTCAGTGAGCAGAGGCAGAACGTCAGCCAGTCGTCTACTGGAAAACGCATCGAATAGATCGGCCACAACCTGCTCCTTGGCCAGCAGATCTTTGGCGCGCGCCACTGGCGAGGGCGATGTGGCGAGGCTCGATGAGCTCATCTCGAAAAAGACTCCTTGTGATTGTCCCGGCGCTGCAGCGCCAAGCAGTCAACAGAGACCTTAGTGGGACTACCCGCGTCGGCGAGACCCAAACCGCACATTGAACAAAAGCCAACATAACGAGCGATTGTTTCCAATTCATCGGAATCCCCCCACCGACCGGGCACATCGCCTGTCAATTGGGATCTTCAGCGCGGGCCCCACAAAAACGCGATGACGGCGATCTTGAGCTAAAAAGCGCACGAGCTCCGATCCACCATCCGCGTGCGGGCAGTCGAATCTCGCTCAGGTCATGCCGAAACGGTGAGATATCGTCAGCGTACACTTGTACGAAGTCCAGCTATCGGAAGGCAGGCATAGGACCGGTGTCCGCTAAGCACGCGGTGTTGGGGCTCGTGATCGAGCAGCCCGGGTACGCGTACCGCATCGCCTCTGGCGTGCGCAGGCAATTGCGTTTCGCCAGCCTGGCGGATTCATATCCCTACTGGGCGCTTGAGAAGCTCGAGCATGAAGGGCTGGTGCGGCGAGTAGACGAGAACGGCCAGCCGATGCACGATGGGACATCCGGCCGTAGAGCCATCTACGAGGCTACCGCCGACGGCGTCGAGCAGTTCGAGGACTGGCTACTCTCGACTGCGGCCGAACCGCCCTTGCGCGACGACCTGCACTTTCGGATCGCCCTGTGTCGCCCGACCGACGCACCGCGAATGATCGAGCTGATCCACGGCCAAGAGCTGGTCTGCCTTGGCCGCGTACACGACCTCAAGCGTGACTCCGAAGAGGACGCAGTAGATGCCGGCGAATGGGACCGGATGGTCAGCGTCGTCTCACGCGATGCTGAGCTGGCCTTTTGGAACGCGCGGATCGAATGGCTGCGCGGTGTGCGCGAGCGGTTGGAAGGCCTGCCTGTCGAGCTCTCGATCGAGCCACGCTGAGCCAAAAACTCAACAGACACCGTGATTCAGAGCTGAAGCATTCAGCGCTGACTAGTCCGAATCGGTCCAAATGGCAACAATCGTCTGCGTATCGCGAGGGCGCCGAACACGCCGACCGACCACTCGAGCGGTGAGAGCAGGGAAGGAGCCAGCTAGCCCATGACGACCATGTCTCCCATCCGCGGAGGGATCTTGCACCTGCCGACATCCCAGGATGGCCGCTACTCGCAGTCGCTCGAGCGCGGCTTGGCGATCTTGCGGGCCTTCAGCCCAGAGCGACCGTGGTTGGGCATAGCCGAGATCGCCGAGGAGCTGGAAATGAGCCGGCCGACCACCCATCGCTATGCCTCCACGCTAGTGGCCCTCAACTACCTCGAGCAAGGCCGCGGACGCAAGTACCGGCTCGGCACGCGCGCCGGTGACCCTGGACGCGCGGCGATCGCCTCCACGGCAGTGCGCAAGCTTCCGCCGGGGTTGCTCGGAGAACTGCGCGACTCCAGCGGAAGCACCGCTAGTCTGGCGGTGCTTGACGGCGCCTACATCGTCTATGTCGATCGGGCGCGCGCTGCCCGGCAGGGACGCGGCGAAGTGACGGCCCGTTTGGGACGCGGCTCACGGCTGCCGGCGGCAAGCACCGCTCTCGGCAGAGTGATGCTGGCCACGCTGAGCGCACTGGAACTACGCACGACGCTCGCCGATGGTCCCGAGCCCAGCGATCAGCAAGACCTCGCCAAGCTGAGCGCGGAGCTTGAGAAGGTGCGCCGTCGCGGTATCGAGGTGGCCGACCAGTTGCGCGTCAGTGGACAGGTTTGCGTGGCCGCGCCGATCCTCTCTGACTCGGGGCTGGCCCTCGCCGCGGTCGATATCGCCGCGGTCAAGAGCGACCATGCCGGACGCGAGGCTCGCGAGCGGCTCGCGATGCTCGTGCGCGAGAGTGCCGAGCAGATGTCGGCCGAGCTGGGCCTCTAGCTGCCCCCGCGCGAGCGCGGCTTGCGCTTACTTGCCGAAGCCCCACCTCGCGATCGTGCCGCCGGCTTCGGCACGGCACTCTTTGCGGCTGAGGCGAGATCGCGCTGAGCGCGCTCGAGGTCGCGGCTGACCGCCTTGCTCATCTTGGTCAAGTCGCGACGCGCATCGCGTAGAAGCCTCGTGACGTCCTTTCGCAGGTCGGTGGCGCCGGTTCCGACACTGCCGCGCACCGCCGCCAGATCCGCTTGAGCGGCTTCCAAAGACTTGGTGACACGGGCGATAGCTCGACCGTTTTGCTCGCAAAGCCGTGCGGCTGACTTCTGGGAAGCGCTCGCCTTCTTCGCGCCAGCCGAGGCCTTACGCGAACTGCTCGCGGTTGTTCTTGTAGCAGGCATCTAAAGCTCCTTTGCGTGTGGGACAAGCGTCGCCGGAAGCCGCCCCGCACCGAGCAGCTGGACTCGCCTCTACCCGAAGCTAAGGCAGCCACACGCGCCTGGCGAGCGCCGTTTGCCGCAGCGGCGGACGGATAACTACGTACGTCCCTTCAAGTGGTGCGGTTATGCGGTTTGGCGCACCGAGGATTCGGGGATGCTCCTAACTGCAATGGAGAATGGCTGATGCACCAGCGTGTTCGCTGTCCGGATTGCCACCACTGGACCGATGCGCTGCTGGTTTGGGCGGCAGGTGATTGCTGTCCGCGTTGCAACGCGCCGATCAGCCTGGGCGAACCCACAGGTCCCCGCGAGAGCGAGGGCAGCAGCGGCGATCCCAGCCCTTGGGGCGAGGATCGGCCGTGGCGAGCACCCGGCAGGCTCCGCCCGCCCAGACGCCTTGGCGACCTGGGCGAGCGGCGCTAAACGCTAGGACTGACCTTCCGGCGGGAAGGCAGGCGCTTCGGTTGGTTCGGCCGGCAGCGCCGAGGCGGGAGCCGGCGTCACAATGATCGCGATCGGCTGACTGGCCGTGCCCTGGTTCTCCGGGCCGCCCGGAATGAAGACCCGCAAGACCTTGTTCCCGGGGTCATACAGACTGCGGCTAATCGAGTAGACGGAGCCTGCGCCCACCTGCCCAACCGCGATCACATGGAAGTCGCCGTCGCTTCCTTGGCGTTCCAGATAGATCGTGTGGCCAGTGTGATCGGGCGAGACTGTGCCCGTGAAGGTCAGCGCTTGGCCGGCCGCGATCGTGGTGGCTGAGACCTGCGCGCTGAGCACATCCTTGACACCCTCGTAGAGGACCGCTGAGGCCTGGCTGGCCGAGGTCACCCGGTAGAAGGTGTTGTTGATCGGCGACTGCGCCGGGAAGCTGTATTCGCCCGCGCCGTTGGTGGTCGTCTGGGCGATGCGCGCGAACCCGTGCTGATGGCGTCCGCGTGCAAGCAGCGTGACGGGCTGATTTGCGCCGCCTCCCAGCTTGCCGCTGATCGTGACCGATTCGCCGAAGGTGATCGGATCGGCGGAAGCCTGAATCGTCAGTTGTGGATTCTCGGCTTGAGAAATCACATAGCCGAGCACGTTCGATGAGCTCGGGATGTTGCGCCGCTGACTGCGTACGAGCACCCTGACGTTGGCATCGCCGGGCACTACGAACGTGTGCGCGATCGTAAAGGTCCCGGAGCCCGTCACGACGCCGCTGCCGATGTGACGCCAGTCACTGCCGGTGCTTGCGTTCTGGCGCTGCAGGATCACGCGCGCGCCGGCGTCGGCCGGGGATACCGTGCCGGTGAACGTGACCCTGTTGGGGTAGCCGGTGAGCAATTGCCCTTCGGTCGGGCCGCTCAACGTCACGGCGGCGGCGACGCGGATGCGCTTGGTGGCGCTTCGCGCGCTGTGCGCCCGCACATACCAGGAGCGGTTGGTTTCGACCACCCCGTCGGCAGGCGTAATCACATAGAAGCCAGCCGGGTCGGTAGTGACGCTTTGCACGTAGTTGAAACCGCCCCCTTGGCCGATCAGGTGATGAAAGAGGCGCACTTCGCGGCCGGCGGCGCCTGCCTGGTTGGCGCAGTGCAGGCGACCGAAGATGACCACCGGTTCACCGGCGACGATCTGGCGTGGAACGACGTTGATCGAAACACCACAACGACCCCCGCGCGAGCGATGCTTGTGAGCGAAAGCGCTGCCCGGAACGATCGCGAGCAGCGAAATGGCGGCCATGACGACCGATATGAGCATGCGTGTACGCATCGACGCCTCCCTTTTGCGACGACTCGGTTTTTGGTCTGCGCGAGTGAGAACACTCGTCTGCCGCGTTTGATGCGCAGTCCAGATGCAGCTCAGCTCGAGCGCTTGGTTTGCTGCTCGAGCACCTTGCCGAAGGCACGCTCGACCTCGGCGGTCATCCGCTGCTTGAACATCGCAAGTAGTGCCTCGGAGGCGATCCCGCGCAGGCTGTCGATCGCCGCGATCACCTCGTCCCAGCGATCTTCGGGCTGACCAGCTCGCTCGAAGGGCTCCCACAACTCGCGCAGAAACAGCTTTACGAAGGCGCGCGAGATCGACTCGCAGTCGCGGCTGAGCTTCTCGACGAGCGCAAGCGCCGCGTACAGCGAGACACCCAGCGCGGTTACTTCTTCGGCCGCCCGCATCAGCGCCGGGCTCGGCACTTCGAAGCGATCATCACCTAGCGGCAGCAGCAGTTTCAGCTTACGGATGCGCTCCACGCTCTTGGCGTCGACCTCACCGAATCGACGTGTGAGCTCCTCACCGGTGACTACCTCTGGCGCCTCGCTCTCAAACGCTGCCGTCATCGCATGGCGCAGACCCAGCAGGCGCTCGGCGACGCCGCCGGAGGAGCTCATCAAGCGCTCGATTGCCGCCAGATTGAAGCCGTCGGCCTGCAGGTCGAGGATCAGACGCAGGCGAGCGACGTGCTCGGAGTTGTAGTAGCCGATACGCGCACGCACCTCGGGAGCGGGCAACAAACCACGCGATTGGTGGTTACGAATGTTGCGAACGGACATCCCCACCTCAGCGGCGAGCTGCTCGATTGTCAGCGCATCCGCCGCTGGAGCTGCAAGGTCGCTCGCCACGTCCAATGCAGGTGCCATCGCATCTTCTCTCATCGCCAAATAAGGATACCATTGCAAATGTAACCTCGTTTGAGGTAACATTGATCGGAGTCGTGATCTCCACTCCTCCCGACAACCCCGCCGGCGTCGAGCTCGATGGCTGAA
>DASTPN010000190.1:0-6365 GCA_035719985.1 Solirubrobacteraceae bacterium
CAGCGGCGAGAACGAGTGGATCGCACGGGCCCGTGAAGAGCTGAGCATCGCCGGGGAGTACCTGCTCTACGACGACGGTGAGAACACCAAGACAGTTGCACTGACACGCGAGTGGACCCGGATCGGACGCAGCCTGGCTGCAGACGTGCGCTTTGACGATCCCACGGTCTCGCGCCGCCACGCGCTGGTGGTACGCCAGGCCGACGGCGTCAGGGTGCTCGACGATCGCAGCCTCAATGGGGTGTTCGTCAACGGCGAGCGCGTGGAATGGCGCGCGCTCAAAGACGGCGATGAGATCGTCGTCGGGCGCTACCTGCTCGTCTTTGCCAGCGTCCCGCTGCAGACGAGCGAAGCGACGCTTGACGCCCCGGTGCAGACCGTCGGCTGAGCCAAGGCGAACAGCCACTCGATCAAATCCTCGCGCGCGGCTACGCGTGGCCTGTAGGCGGCTTGCCGTACTATCGGCGCGATGGCGCAGACGATCGCGGTGCTCTCGCAAAAGGGCGGGACGGGAAAGACGACAACCGTGCGCACGCTGGCCGACGTGCTGCGCCGGGTAGAGGTAAAGACGCTCGCAGTCGACCTCGACCCGCAGGGGAATCTGTCTGATTACTTCGACGTGCCGCCCGAGAGCGAGCCAACGATCGCCGATGTACTGAGCGGAGCCGCCGAGGCGGACGAGGCGATCCATGACGACGTGATCCCCGCCAGCCTCAACCTGGCCGAGACCGAGCTGATGCTGGGCGGGAAGATCGGGCGCGAGATGACGCTGCGCCGGGCGCTCGCCGACGTGCAGAAGGACTACGACGTCGTGCTCGTGGACTGTCCGCCCTCGCTCGGGCTGCTGACAGTCAACGCGCTCGTCGCCGCTGACTATGCGCTCGTGACCGCCGAGGCTCAATACTTCGCATTGCAAGGGGTCGAGCAGGCGATGGAGGTGATCGAAGTCGCCCGCGACTCGCTCAACGACGAGCTGGAGCTGCTCGGGGTGCTGCTCAACCTGGCGGACATGCGTACCGTTCACTCGCGCGAGGCGAAGGCGTCGCTGAAGGAGCGCTTCGGCGAGAAGGTGTTCGAGACCGCGATCCGCGGCTCGATCGCCTACGCCGAGTCGGCCGAGCGAGCGAAGTCGATCATCGAGCATCGACCCGACCTGGGAGCGGACTATGTCGCCCTCACCGGCGAAGTGCTCGATCGCCTTCCAGGGATGGGCGACGCGCGCCGCCGGCTCGCGTCGCTGGGCTGAGCCTGCTTGGCCGCGGCACTAGGCGGCCAGTTGCGGGGTCGGCTGGCCCCGTTCGATCCGTCGACGCTCGGTAGCGGCGACCATCTCGAACTCGGGGATGCAGGAGCCGCGCTTACTCGAAGCCGGCAGCAACGGCCGCGCCAGCCGGGCGCTCGTTATCGCCGCCGTGCAGGTGGCGTGCTGAGCGCGCGTGTAGGTGAGGCCGTACAGCTCGCGCACACGCGGCGGCAGCGAGCCGAGCATGACCAGGTCGTGCACGCGCTTGGGCGCCTGGCGGCTAGCCGGCATCGGGATTTCAAAGGCCGAGGCAAAGCCCATGTAGCGAGCCTCCTCGGTCAGGTGCAGATCCTCGCCGGCCAGCTGCTGCTCATACCAGGCGCGAAACTCCGCATGTGTGGCGGGGGCCGCCGAGCGCGGCATCTTGAACAGCTCGCCGAAGTACAGATAGTCCTGCCACAGCGCTTCGCGCTCCTCGACGCGCAGCGGGCGCACCAGGCGCTCGTAGAACCATTCGGCCGAGTCCGCGATCACCGCCACCGTCCACAGCATCAGCTCGGGATCAAACGCCGAGTAGGGCGTGCCGACCGGGTAGCTGGGGCCGGCGTCCTCGCTCAGCTCGCCGATGACCCGCTCGTGCATCACGTCGACTGCGCTCAGAGCGCGATCGGCCCTTACCTTCGGGCCGAAGAACACCGCCTCGAACATGCCGCCCGTGTGGGATATGCGCCGGAACGGAGTGCGCTTGTTGTGCGTGTGCTCGCTGGTACCGACGTAGTTCAGCGGCTTGATGGCGCCGACGCACAGAGCCCGCTGGCCGTACATCAGGCCGACCGCCTTCTCTTCGTGCACCATCCTCAGGATCGAGGAGCCGCGCGGGAAATAACCGTCGTCTTGCGGAGCTGCGTTCATATCGAAAATCTACAGCTCTTGCACATACGCGCCCTGCGCCTCGAAGGGAGCGCGCATCAGCGTCGCCCAGCCCTCTACCTCCGCCTGCAACGCTTCTACCACGGCGCCCGTGTGCTCGTAGAAGCACCACACCAGCACGGTCGGGCCGGCGCCGGAGATGGTGGCGCCCAAGGCGCCGAGCGCCGAGGCCTTCCGCGCCAGCTCATAAGAGCGCGGGAAAAGATGCGCGCGGCGCTGCTCGTGCAGATTGTCGCGCAGACCCCGAGCCACCAGGTCCCAATCGCCGCGGGCCAAGCCGAGCGTCAGCAACGACGCATGGGCGACATTGAAGACCGCCTCGGAGATCGGCACCTGCTCGGGGATCGCGCGCCTGGCCTCGGTAGTGCGCACGGCCAGCTCCGGCACGACGGCGATCGCCTCGAGGCCGGTCGGCGGATCGAAGCGCACCGCGTCGCCGTCTGCGCAGATCACAAAGCCGCCCTCGATCGCCGCCGCCACATTGTCGGGATGGCCCTCCAGCTCGCTCGCGTGCGCGAGCAGATCGATGTCCAGCTCGAACAGATGATCGGCGGCGAGCAGGCCCGCGACAATCGCGGCGGCGCTCGAGCCGAGGCCGCCGCTCAGCGGGATGCCCGAGGAGATCCGGAAAGTGAAGTCCTCAGCAGGGTGCAGACTCTCGAACGCGCGCACGCATAAGTTCTCCCGGCCGCGCGCGACCGCCAACTCCGTCTCCACGGAGAAGCTGCCGGTCTCGAGCACCTCGAGCTCCAGGTGCATTCCAAGCGCGGCGGCGAGACAGTCGTAGCCGGGGCCCAGGTTCGCAGAGGACGCCGGCACGCGCACGACTCGCCTACGTACCACCTGGGGTCCCCAGCACCGCCTCTTCGATCGCGGCGATGTTGGCCTCGCACGGGATCACGTGGCCGCCGTTGTGCTCGATCGCGGTCTGCGGGTCCTTGATGCCGCGACCTGTGAGCACGCACACGACCTGCTGCGCGCCGTCGGCGCCGTACTTGAGCAGGCCTGCCACCGAAGCGGCCGAGGCCGGCTCGCAGAACATCCCTTCCTTGGAAGCGAGCAGACGATAGGCCGCGAGGATCTCCTTGTCGCTGACGGCCCTGATCGCACCACCGGACTCAGAAGCCGCGGCAAGCGCGTCCTCGCCGCGCACAGGATGGCCAATGCGGATCGCCGAGGCCACCGTTTCCGGCTGCTCCACCGGAGCACCGAGCACGAGCGGCGCGGCGCCTTCGGCTTGGAAGCCGAACATCTTCGGCGCGGCGCCCATCTCGCGAAAGCCGCGCCAGTAAGCGGTGATATTGCCGGCGTTGCCGACCGGTATGCACAACGCTTCCAACTCACCGTCCAGGTCCTCGTGGATCTCGAAGGCCGCCGTCTTCTGGCCCTCGATACGGAACTCGTTGACGGAGTTCACGAGCACGATCGGGTGCGACTCGGTTAGCTCGCGCACGAGCTTGAGCGCCTGGTCGAAGTTGCCGGACAGAGCGATCACGCGTGCGCCGTGGATCAGCGTCTGCGCCATCTTGCCTTCGGCGATCTTGCCGTCGGGGACGATCACTGCGCAGGTGATGCCGGCGCGCGAGGCGTAGGCGGCCGCGCTACCCGCCGTGTTGCCGGTGGAGGCACAAATGACGGCCTTGGCGCCGTCGCGCACGGCCGCCGAGACGGCGCAGGTCATGCCGCGGTCCTTGAACGATCCGGTGGGGTTGGCTCCCTCCAACTTCAAGCGCACGGAGGCGCCCACCATCTCCGAGAGCACTGGGGCACGCAACAGCGGGGTCGATCCCTCTTGCAGCGAGACGATCGGGTCGCCCTCCGCGAACGGCAGCCGATCGCGGTAGCGCTCGATCAGCGGGATGTGGCTTCTCATAGAGACGGCGTTGCTCACATGAACTCCTCTTCGATGACGCGGATTGCGCGCGGGGTCGAGCGCAGGAAGTCGAACTCGGCGATGCGATCAAGAGCTTGACGCAGCTTGGACTCGGCTAGCGGGTGGATCACCATCACCAGGCGCGCGTGCTCGCCGAGACCACGCTGCACCACGGACTTGATCGAGGCGCCCTGCTCGCCCAGCGCTTGCGCGACGGACGCAAGCGCGCCAGGACTGTCAGCCAACTCGATGTGTATGTAAAAGCCGCTCTGCACGTCCTGCACTAGCGGCAGTGGGTCCAGCGGCGCCAGCGGCGCCAGCGCAGGCGACATCGCACTGATCAGATCGCCGAGCACGGCGCTTGCCGTCTGGCGGCCGCCGGCGCCTGGGCCGGACATCGTGATCTCGGTGATCGCCTCGGACTCGACCGTCACCGCGTTGTACGGACCCGTGACCGATGCCAGCGGGTGGCCGCCGTATAGGAACGCCGGGTGCACGCGCACCGACAAGCCTCCGTCGCGACGCTCGGCGGTGCCGATCAGCTTCAGGCCCAGGCCCAGCTCGCGCGCGTATTGCAAGTCGTCGGTCTGCAGTTGCTCGATGCCTTCGTAAGGAACCTGGTCGATCTGCACCGGAGTACCGAACGCCAGGCGCGCAAGGATCGCCATCTTCGCCGCGGCGTCCTTGCCGCTGACGTCTTCTGAGGGATCGGCCTCGGCGAAGCCCTGGCGCTGAGCCTCGGCCAACGCTTGCTCGTAGCTTGCGCCAGCGGCCATCTCTGTGAGGATGAAGTTGGTGGTGCCGTTGACTATCCCGTGCACGCGCTCGATGTGAGCCCCGGCCAGCGACTCGCTCAGCACGCGGATGACCGGGACGACACCCGCGACGGCTGCCTCAAAGCGCAACTGCGCGCCGCCCTCGCGAGCCGCCTCGAACAGCTCCTCGCCGTGGTGGGAGAGCAACTGCTTATTCGCGGTGACGACGTGCCGGCCCGCCCGCAGTGCCCGCAGCAGGTACTCGCGCGCTGGTTCCAGGCCGCCGATCAGCTCGACGATCGCGTCCGAGCAGGCGAGGATCTGCTCGAAGTCGCCCTTGCTCGTGGTCAGCGTGCCGCTCAGCCGCGGGCGCCTGCCCGTCAACCGCTGCACCGCCTCGGCACGCTCATCCAGCAGGGCTGCGAACGCGGCGCCGACGGTGCCGTGGCCGAGCAGGCCGACGCCCAGCACACCGACGTCCGCGTCGATGTCATCTCGGGTAGAGGCGGAGACTGCGGCGGGCGCCGGACGGCTAACAGACATCGCGCGCGGTCAGATCATCGAAGGTCTCGCGGCGCACGACCACGCGCGCGTCGCCGTCTTTGCAGAAGATCACCGGTGGGCGCGGGACGCCGTTGTAGTTGCTCGACATCGCATAGCCGTAGGCGCCGGTGACCGGGGTCAGGATCACATCGCCCGGTTTGGGGTCCTCCAGCGGAACGTCGCGCACGATCACGTCGCCGGACTCGCAGTGCTTGCCGGCCAGCACGCAACGCGTCGCGGTCGTAGGGTCGCTCGGGCGGTCGGCCAGGTGCGCCTCATACAGCGACCCATACAACATCGGGCGCATGTTGTCGGACATGCCACCATCGACCGCCACCCAGGTAGAGACGTTGCGCTTGACGCTCTCAACCGTGTAGAGGGTGACACCCGCGTTGGCCGTGAGCGCGCGCCCCGGCTCGACTAGCAAGCGCGTGCCCTGGGGGATGACGGCCTCGCGGGCAGCCGAAAGCAGGGCGGCGACCCACTGCTCGATCTCCGGCGAGCGCTGCTGCTCGCTGTAGGCGACCCCCAGGCCGCCACCGAGGTCATACGTTGAGAACTGGCCGATCTGTGCAAGCGCGGCGACCTCGCGCGCGAACGGGTCCAGTTCGAGCAGCTGCGAGCCGATGTGCGCATGGACGCCCTCCAGCCGCAGAGCCCCGGCAGCGTGCACCCGCTCGATCGCCCGCGGCAGGTCTGCCATCGAGAACCCGAACTTCGAGTCGGCCTGGCCGGTGGAGATCTTCTCGTGCGTATCGCCTCTGACGTCCGGAGTTGCGCGCAGGAGCACTGACTGAGCAAGAGCGATCGCCGCAAGGCGATCTATCTCGTCAAAGTTGTCGATCACGATCAACGCGACTTTTGCCGCCACAGCCGCTTCCAGCTCAGAGACCGACTTGGCGTTGCCGTGCATCAGGATGCGCTCTGCGGGAAAGCCTGCGTTCAGCGCCAGGTGCAGCTCGCCGCCGGAGGCAACGTCGCACCATAGGCCCTCCCGCGCCAGCAGCGACAGGACAGCGGT
>DASTPN010000191.1:0-19386 GCA_035719985.1 Solirubrobacteraceae bacterium
GAGCTGCTCGAGGACGATGTCAAGCCCGCCCAGCGCGCGGCGCTCGAGCTCCTCGAGCTGTTGCTGGAAGTGCTGTCTGCCTTGCGCGGCAGTAAGCGGTACGGCTTGCCCTGCGTTTGCCTCGGTGCTCACTCGCCCACCGATCCTCAGCCGAACTTTCCGGTGACGTATTCCTCTGTGCGGGAATCCTCGGGGTTGGTGAAGATCTTTTCGGTTGCGTCGACCTCCACCAGCTCGCCGCCCAACATGAAGGCGGTGCGGTCGGCCACGCGCGCGGCCTGCTGCATGTTGTGGGTGACGATCACGATCGTCACACGCCGCTTGAGCTGATCGATCAGCTCCTCGATCTTCAGCGTTGCGATCGGATCCAGCGCCGAGCAGGGCTCATCCATCAAGATCACCTCAGGCTCGACCGCCAGCGAGCGAGCGATGCAGAGCCGCTGCTGCTGACCGCCCGAGAGCCCGGCGCCGGGCTCGGAGAGTCGGTCCTTGACCTCGTCCCAAAGGCCGGCTCCGCGCAGCGCCGACTCGACCCGGTGCTGCAGATCGCCCGTTTTGCCGGAGGAGAGCCGCAGGCCGGCAGCAACGTTGTCGAACACCGACATGGTCGGAAACGGATTGGGCTTTTGAAAGACCATCCCGATCGCACGGCGTACGGCGACGACGTCGATCGAGGGGTCATAAATGTCCAGATCGTCGAGCAGCACCTTGCCCTCTGCGCGCGCGCCTGGGATCTCCTCGTGCATGCGGTTGATACAGCGCACCATCGTCGACTTGCCACACCCCGATGGTCCGATGATGGCCGTCACCTCGCCGGAGCCGAACTCCAGATCGATCCCCTTGACCTGCTCGGCGTCGCCGTAGAACGCTTTGAGCGCCTGCAGCGTGACCGTAAGGCCGGGGCGGACGAGTGCTGCCGTCGTCGACTCCGCGCTGGGCGCTGCCTGTTGACTGGCTTGGCCAGTCTGCGTCGGGTTCTGGCGCTTTGGCTCGAGCATCTCGGGTGCGATCTCCGGCGTTGGCGGGTCTATGCGTGGATCTATGGTGCTCATCCTAGGCTGCTCCTGCGTGCGATCAGCCGTGCGAACAGGTTAAGGAGCAGGATCATCACGACAAGCGTGAGTGCTGCTCCCCACGCACGGTTTACCACGGCTTCGGTCGGAGATGTGACGTCGTTGTAGATCTGCACCGGCAACGAGTTCATGAACCCGCTCAGAGAAAAGTTCGTCTTGAACGTCGCCGCAGCGGTGAACAGCAGCGGCGCGGTCTCGCCGGCGGCGCGTGCGATCGCCAGCAGCACCCCGGTCACGAGCCCCGGCAGGGCGGTGGGCAGGACGATGCGCGCGATCACCTTCCAACGTGGCGCGCCCAGCGCAAGCGCCGATTCGCGCAAGGCGTTCGGGACCAACATCAGCACCACCTCAGCCGAGCGTGTCACGACTGGCAGCATCAAAAGCGCCAGCGCGATCGAGCCCTTGTAGGCGGCATAGGAAGAGCCGGTGCCGGTGATCAGCACGATGTAGACGAACAGACCAAACATGATCGACGGCACGCCTGTGAGCACGTCGACGAAGAAGCGCACGAGCTGCGCGAAGCGCCCGTCGCGCCCGTACTCGACCAGCCAGACCGCCACGCCGACCCCGATCGGCACCGCCAGCAGCGCCGCCAGTGCGACGATCTCGACCGTGCCGAGGATCGCGCTCTTGATGCCGCCGATCGACTCTTTGGCAAAGAAAGTGTTGCCGGTCGGGTCGGTCGTAAAGAAGCTCCAGCTCCAGGAGCCCAGCCCCTTGCTGAGCAGGTAGTAAACGATCAGCGCCAGCGGGATCAGCGCGACGACCGTGGCGGCGACGATCGAACTGCGCGCAATACGGTCTTTGCGCCGGCGCGCCGGGCTCATCTGAAAGCGCTGCAGGCTGTGGGCGGGTGTACTCACGATCCCAGCGCCGCCGCAATCACGGTGTCGTCCTGCGTGAAGTCGCGCGCGCTGCGCTTGGGCTTGTTCGCGCGCTCGGCGCGCATAACAAGCAGTCGCGCGATCACGTTGACCAGCAGCGTCAGCACGAACAGCACGAGCCCGGCGGCAAACAGAGCCGAGCGGTGCAGTTCCTGGGCCTCTCCGAACTCATTGGCGATCACCGCGGCAAGCGAGTACCCCTGCCCGAACAGGTGCCCGCTCAGCTGGGGTGCGTCGCCGATCAGGATCGTGACCGCGATCGTCTCACCGATCGCGCGCCCGAGCCCGAGCATCGCCGCGCCGGTGATGCCGCTGCGGCAGTAGGGCAGGACGGCCAGGCGGATCATCTCCCAGCGGGTGGCGCCGAGCCCGAGCGCGGCCTCCTTGTGATCGCCGGGCACCGTGCTCATCACCTCGCGCGAGATCGAGCTGACGATCGGCAGGATCATGATCGCCAACACCAGTCCGGTGATGAAGTAATTGGGGATCGTGACGAGCCCGCCGCCGATGAAGGGAACTCCGGAGAGGCGGTCAGCCACCCACTGCTCGGCGGGCTGTAGCTTCGGGGCTAGGAAGAAGATCCCCCACAGCCCGTAAACGACCGATGGAACCGCGGCGAGCAGTTCGATCAGAACGGTTACGGGCGTGCGGATGCGTCGTGGGCAAAGCTCAGTGACGTAGACGGCTGTCGCTACGGCTACGGGAACCCCCATGGCCAGAGCGAGTACCGAGGTGATCAGTGTTCCCACCAGCAGCGGCAGTGCGCCGAATTTGTTGGCGTTGACGTTCCAGTCGTTGCCGAAGGTGAACCCGAGCACCCCTTCCTTGGCGAAGGCGGGTCGTGCTTCGCCGACGAGGCGAATGAAGAAGTAGAGGATCAGCGCGAGGATCGCGGCGGCCAGCGCCGTCAGGCCGTACTTCAGCGCGCGATCGGGGAGGCGCGCAAGCGGCGATCGCTCGAGAGTCGAGCGGCCGCCGCTTGCGATTGAAGCTGCCTCCAAGGTGCTGTCTTTGTACTAGATCAACGGATCAACGGATAGGCCGATCAGCCGATCGCGGTTCCGTTGCACTGCAGTTCTTTGACCGCTGCCTTCGACTTTTCGAGGATTTCGGTGGGCAGCGCCGCGTAGTCGGCTTCGGCCAGGATGCTCTGACCTGAGCCGAACCCGTAGTTCAGGAACGCGACGACGCCCTTGGCGGCTCCTTCGCCGCCGGGGATGCCGGCCTTGCACATGTCCTTGTAGACCACGATGAAGGTCTGCGAGGTGATCGGGTAGGCCTTTGGCGATGAGGGGTTTTTGATTTTGAACCCGAGGTTCGCCGGCACTTCGACGCCTTCTGCGGCGGCGCTGGTCGATTCAAGCGACGGCGCGACGTACTGCCCGGCCTTGTTCTTCACGCTGGCGTAGGTGAATTTGTGTTGCAGCGCGTAGGACTGCTCGACATAGCCGACGGCGCCGGTCGTCTGGGCCACGGCGCCGGCGACGCCGGCGTTGCCCTTGGCGCCCGTACCGGTGGGCCACTGTACGTCCTTGCCTTCGCCGACCTTGCTCGCCCATTCCGGATCGGCGGCATCGAGGAAGCCGGTGAAGCCAGCGGTTGTGCCGGAGGAGTCTGAGCGGTGTACCACCGTGATCGCCGTGCTCGGCAGTGAGACGCCCGGGTTGAGCGCCTTGATCGCGGCGTCGTCCCAGGTCTTGACCTTGCCGAGGTAGATGTCGGCGATCGTCTTGGCGTCGAGCTTGAGTCCGCTCTGCACG
Source organism: Solirubrobacteraceae bacterium (assembly GCA_035719985.1). Classification (GTDB taxonomy): domain Bacteria; phylum Actinomycetota; class Thermoleophilia; order Solirubrobacterales; family Solirubrobacteraceae; genus Palsa-744. The sequence goes on from DASTPN010000191.1 coordinate 3,718, forward strand.
CCGGGCAGGTTGTAGGAGACGGTGATCGCGCCCAGGAACATCGGCAGCTGCTGCACAGGCCCGACCTTTTCAAGCGTCGCGATGTCGGCGGGCTTCAGCGGCGGGTCTGAGGCGCCGAAGTCGACGGTCTTGCCCTCAAGCGCCGTGATGCCGGCACCCGAACCGACTGGCTGGTAGTTGACGGTCATGCCGGAGCTTGAGCCCCATTGCTGATAGACCGGAGCCGCGAAGGTGGAGCCGGCGCCGGAGATGGTCGCGGACGATGAGCTGGTTGAACTGGAGCTGGAGCTGGATTTGCCGCATGCGGCCACGCCCAGCGCGAGCAGCGCGCAACTGGCGAGCGCGCCGACCTTGTTCTTGTTCACGACTTCTCCTCTGACTGGATTTTTGGCTGGCTCAGGGGCATGCCTCGCCCACGCGCCTGCTCAGTGCGGGGTCAGTCTCGTCGCTCAGCAAGGTGCCCGTTGTGAACATCTCGTGAAAGCTCGCTGGGCGTCCCCCAAGGCTGCGGCTGGAAGCGGTAGCCAAAGCCAGGATGGGTATGGATGAAGCGTCGATCGGGCATCGCCTCCTCGAGCTTGCCGCGCAACTTGCTCACGTACACGTCCACCGAGCGGTCGCCGTTACGCAGCTCGCCACCCCAGACGGCGCTGTAGAGCTCCTCGCGCGTAACGATCGCCCCAGCCCGCTGTGCAAGCGCCACAAGCAGCTCGAACTCGCGCACCGACAGCGTCAGCGCGCGCCCGGTCGCGAGCACCAGACCCTCACCGAGCCTGATCTCAAGCTCGCCAGCGTAAAGTGTCCCGGCACCTTGATCGGTCAAAGTGCCAGCGTTGTCCTGGTGCACGGCCACCAACGATTAAGATTGCCCTTGCGCGCGTGTGCGGGCGTTGCGAAGTCGTGACCTGCTCGTGAAGAACTCGTGAAGGGCACGACGCGGCCAGCGGCGGCAGCATACCCTTGCCGGATGTCCTTTTTGCGGCCGGCAGCTGACCCCACTTTGGTGTCGCTAGTGGAGAACGCCGGCAGCAACATCCTGCGCTCTGGCCTGCTGCTGCGCGAGCTGCTGGCGGAGTTGCCCGAGCGCTCGGGCCTGGCCGACGACCTAAAGTCATACGAGCAAGAGGGCGATCGCATCACCCACGACATCATCCATCGCCTCAACGGCGGTGGCAGGCGTTTGCGCGTCCCGTTCGATTCCGGCGATGGCTACGCATTGGCGACCGCGCTTGACGACGTGCTCGACCACACCGAGCAGACGGCGGCCTTGCTCTACCTCTACGGAGTCGAAGCCCCAATGGAGCAGGCGGTGGAGATGGCAGACGTGCTCGTCGGCGCCGATGAGCAAATCGTCAGGGCGCTCGAGCGTCTGTGCGCCGGCGCTGAGCCTGGCCCGCATCTGGTCGAGATCCATCGCTTGGAGAACGAGGGCGATCGGCTCTTGCGCGATGGCGTCGCCTCACTGTTTGAGGGTGGGGCGGCCGATCCGATGGTCGTAATCCGCTGGAAGGACATTTTCGAGTCGCTGGAGGCCGCGGTCGACGCGTGCGAGACGGTCGCGCATGTGATCGAGGGGATCGTGCTCAAACGGGGAAAACGGCGCTAGGGCCGCAGCCGCCGAGCCGGTGTGTCTGGCCCGGCGGCTGCGTGGCACACGATGAGACGCGTCCGGGGAGAGCTAGGACACAGACAGCGTCTGGCCGCTGGTGAGCCTGAACACGCCGCTCCCTTTCAACCCGCCGGTTTCAGGGCCAAGCCCCGTGCAATTGGCAAACCGGCTGCTGATCGGTGCTTCCCAGTTGAACGTATACGCCGCGCCTGCGATCGTGTTTTCGAGCGCCACACTGGTGGTGCCGCTGCATAATTCTTCGATCACGCCGCCGAGTTCGACTTCGCACCTGATTTTGTAGCCCATTTCTTCTTCCAGGAACTTGCCTAAGAATTTGGGTTCTTCGGTCATTAATTCGATTTCCATGGGCCAAGTTAACGATGTTGTTAAGTTCAGGTGGTCGACCCATAGTTCGACTAACGACCCGTTCCTGCAGGCTTCGGCGCTTTTGTCGTTGGCGCTCACCCTGCAGTCGAGGAAGTTTGTACCTGATTCGCCGATTATCGTCCCGCCTAAGTTCACCATGTCCTGGACTAACAGCGTTTTGGCTGAGCTGATTATGCCCTGGAGGGTCAGGCTGCAGGTGATTTCCTCGAGAATTGAGCTGCTGGATTTTACTAAGTCGACCAGTGTCAATTCAGCCGTGCCTTCGACGCTCGGGGTGCCGACGATGGCCACCCCATTTGCTAACCATTCGTCTTCGGCGAACGCGGGGGAGGCGGCGAGGGCGAAGAACGCGAGTACGGCGATGAGTACTGGCCCCATTGCGAGAATCTTGCTCATGTCGATCCTTTCGTCATCGGCGCGGGCGTGGCCCGTGCCTGAAGTTGTCGAAGCCGTGCGACCGAGCGCCGCACGGCTTCATCGGAACTGCCGACTCAGTGTTCCACTCAGGGGAACTCGGGCAAAACGGGACTGCGACCCGACCGGCTCAGAAGGATGTGACAGGGACGCTGGCCCGCAGCGTCGCTCCGCTCGCATCCCCCACGAAGAACACCTGAAAGCTGTCGCTCGCGCCCGGCAGCACTTCCGGGAGTACGGCCCGTCCGGCCGCAACCGTCTTGCCACCCCTGCTGGCTAGCACGAACACGACCAGGTTCAGCTGCGTCTTGCCCGACTGATTCTTGACCGAGCCTTCGGCGCCGGATTCGCCGCCTTCGCCGCTCGAGTGCAGGCCTTCGACGCTGAGCTTCGGCGTCGCGCCGCTGGGATGGGTGCCTTCGCCGACCTTGGCGCTCGCGCTCGCGGGCGCCGCTTCGCTGTGCACCTGGTCGTCGATCCAGACGGTGTCCTGGCTCGGCTGCAGCGAGACCGTGGTCAGCGAGCTGTCTTCGCCGGGGGCGTTGTTCTGGTAGACGGTCTTGCCGGCGCCGTCGCGCACGGCGATCGCTATCGGCGCCGCCACGATCGGCTTGGATGACGTGTCGCGCAGGTGCACGACGACGGCGCTTGTTTGCATGCCGCGCACGACTTCGCTGGCCAGTACGCGCACGTCGGGATTCTGCTTGCTGACCGACACCCCCTGCAGCGCCAGCCGCTCGTGCTTGGCGGCCTTTTCGAGCTTCGCGCTCTTTTCCTGGGTAGACTCGCAACCGCTTGCGGAAAGCGCCAGCGCCAGCAGCGCAAGCGCCGCCGCCAGAAGGCTCCTCACCCGAACGCCCCACTCACATACTCGCGCGTGCGCGGCTCGCGGGGACGGTCGAAGATCTGACTGCTGGTGCCGTACTCGACCAGCTCGCCGAGGTGCATGAAGGCGACGTGGTCGGCCACGCGCATCGCCTGCTGCAGATTGTGGGTGACGATCACGATCGCCACGCTCTCGCGCAGCCCCACGATCAACTGCTCGATCGTGGCTGTGGATATGGGGTCAAGCGCCGAGCAGGGCTCGTCGAGCAACAGCACCTCCGGTTGCACCGCCAGCGCGCGGGCGATGCACAGCCGCTGCTGCTGTCCGCCCGAGAGTCGCAGCGCCGGATGGTCGAGGTTGCCGGCCACCTCGTCATAGAGCCCGGCGCGGCGCAGCGCGTCGATCACGAGCGGTTCGAGCTCCTTGCGCGAGCGTCGTTTGCGCCGCCCTTTCTCGGGATGCTCCTCGCGCAGCGCGTAGGCGACGTTCTCGAAGATCGACATCGGGAAGGGATTGGGCTGCTGGAAGACCATCGCCACCCGCCGGCGCAGCCGGTTGACCTCGACCTCCCCGACCTCTTCCCCGTCGAGCGTTATTTGGCCGACGCGCGCCGCCCCGGCGGTGATCTCGGTCAGGCGGTTGAGCGAGCGAAGCAGCGTCGTCTTGCCCGACCCTGACGCCCCTATCAGCGCCAGCACCTCCCCCTTGCGCACCTCGAGGCTGACATCGCGCACCACCCAGCGCTCGCCATAGGCAAGCCAGACCGAGTCCACGCGCATGCGCTCGAGCACCTCGACAGCCGGCGGGCGCTCGTGTGGGGAGCGGCTCGTGTCGGGCGGGAGCGTCGCGACCGCGCCGTCGGGTGGGGGCGCGACGATCGTCGGTGCGTCGTCACTCAGGACGATGCGCCGTACGGGTGGGGGCATCAACGGGTCCAAGGAAGCACCCCCGCTGGTATTCGTATGAGCGCGCCCATCACGCGTCTTCTGCCGGTCTGCTCGCGCGATCTACTCAGCATGGTCACGATCAGGTTCAGCGCCACCACGATCGCCATCAGCACGAACGCAGCTGCGTAGGCCTTTTCAAACTGGTTGCCTTCGCCTGCCGGTGAGTAGTAGCGGACGTAACTGGTCAGCGTGCCGCCGGTCCCGCGCAGGGTTGAGAGCACTGGCGCGCCGTCCGCGCCTTCGGTCCGCAGCCCGGCGCCGAGCAGGATCACGATGATCGCCGTGTCGCCGATGATGCGCCCGATCCCAAGCGTGATGCCGCTGGCGATGCTCGGCCTTACCGAGGGCAGCAGTACCCTGCGGATGGTCGTGGCCGTGGTCTTGCCGAGCGCGTGTGAGGCCTCGCGCATGTGTGCGGGCACTTGCATCAATGCCTCGCGAGTGGAGGTGACGACCAGCGGCAGCGCGATCAAAGACATCATCGCTCCGGCCGTCAGGAAGGACTTTCCGGAGATGGTGCCCCCGGCGGACGTCTGGGAGAGGAATGCCAGCGCGGGCCGAGCGAAGACGATCAGCCCGAACAGCGCCAGCAGCACGCTTGGCGCGCCGGAGATCATCTCCACCGAGGACTCGGCGGCACGCGCCAGACCGGCGGGCCGCCCGTACTCGGACATCCACACGGCCACGGCGACGCCGAGCGGAGCCGCGATCGCGATGCCGACCCCCGCTATCAGCAGCGTCCCCTCGATCGGGTCGAGGATTCCGCCCGAGTGTGCCTGGCGAGCTTCGGCGTTGGGGTGTTCGAGCAACAGTTTCAGGTTCAGGTAAGAGACCCCCTTCACGAGCATGTACAGCACGATCCAGGCGGTCAGGAGGCATAGTCCGATCCCGACGACCCAGCAGGTGACGTAGGCGGCGCGGTCGGTCAGCGGCCAACTGCTCAGCGAGTCGCGCCGCTTGGTGACGCGCTTTGCGCCTGGTGGCGGCGCCAGGCTTGGAGGTGCAGCTATCGCTTCGCTTGCGGTGGCCATCGCGCGTCAGGCTCTCAGCCCATAGCGCTTCATCGGCTGTCTTGCGGCCCATCCGGCCAGCGAGAGCAGCCCGCAGGAGACGACCAGCACGGCGGCCATGGCATATAGCGTCTGGCCGACCGGAACGACCGAGAGGCTGTCGACGTAGTCGATAATCGTCGCCGCCAGCGGCCGGACCGGCTCGAACAGGGCTGTGAACCCGTCGAGTAGGTTGGGCGCAAACCCGCGCGAGCCGCCGATCATCGAGAGCATGATCGCCTCGCCCAGCGCGCGAGCAGCCGCAAGCACGGCGGCGGCGATGATCGCCGGCCGGACGGTGCGCAGCGACACTCGTCGCATCGTGCGCCAGCGATTGACGCCAAGCGCCGCTGAGCCCTCGCTCCAGGAGCGCGGCACGCTCTCGAGCGCCGCCACCACGATCGCGACCATGATCGGCACGATCATCAGCGTCAGGATCAACGTGGCCACGAGCAGGTTGGCGCCCGTGAGCTGGACGACGTACTGCACAGAGTGCTTGCGCTCGTTTGAGATCAGATGGTGTTCGATCCAGGGCGCTATCGCCAGTAGCCCGAACAGACCGTAGACGACCGAGGGCACGCCGGCGAGTAGCCGGATCACCGGGTCGATGAACGTGCGCAACGGTCCGGGCGCGAACTCGACGATGAAGACGGCGGCCATGATCGAGACGGCCATCCCCAACAGCACAGCGAACCCCGAGGTGAGGATCGTCCCCCAGATCAGCGGCCAGGCGGTGAAGTGATAGACGTAGTGGGCCGGTTCCTTGGGCCCGTTGATCATCGCGTTCAGCTGCTGGTCGGGGTCGCCGCCGCCGCCGAACCAGCCCAACCCGTTGTGCTGGAAGGAGGGCCAGGCTTTGATGAAGACGGTGATGACGATCGCGCCGATTAGCGCAAGCAGGGCAAGCACGACGGCACGATGCGCCAGCTCGACGCGACGATCGTGCCCGCCTGCGCCCGGCTGCCAGATGGCCGACAGCCGGGCTCTCATGTCGAGCGCCTTCTCATCCCCGTTGCTTGCGCCTGAGGACTAGTGGATCGCGATCCACTGCGAGGAGATGATTTTGCGAGCGATCGCGTTTTTCTTGCTGATGATCCATTCGATGAACTTCTTGGCGGCGCCCTTAGGCGCCCCCTTTGTCACCATCCAGAAGTTACGCACGCCCTGGTACTGACCGGACTTGGCGTTCTGCAGCGTGCAGGGGATGCCCTGATAGTCGACGGTGTGCACGCCGCCGGTGAAGGCAAAGGAGACGAAGCCGATCGCGTGTTCGTCGGTTTTGATCTTGTTCTGAACCAGTCCGTTGGTTTCCTCGGCGTCGGCGCTCGAGGAGATCTTCAGCGTCGGCCCCAGGAAGATGTTCTGGAAGGCGTCCTGCGTACCTGAGGAGGAGATGCGGTCGACCAGGTCGATCGGGCCAGTCATGTGTGCGCCCGGCACTTCGCTCCATTCGCGCACGTTGCCGGTAAAGATCGCCTGCACGGTCTGCTGGTTGAGGTTGGTCAGCGGGTTTTTGCTGTTGGTGATCATGCAGATACCGTCGCGGGCGATCTTCGTGAAGACGAGACCTTTGGGGTCAGAGCCGATGATCGGATCGCGCGAGACGTCGCCGATGTCGACGCGGCCGGCCTCGACGTCGTTGACGCCGGCGTCGGAGGTTCCCTGGCTGACTTTGGGGGTGGGCTGATGGGTAGCTTTGTGGTAGGCGGAGGCGAGCTGGTTCATCAGCGGGAAGACGGAGGTCGAGCCGTCGATCAGCAGCGCGCGCGCGCCGGCGATGGCCGGTACCGCAAGCAGCAGAGCCGCTGCCAACGAGAGGGTGAGAGTGCGAGTCTTGCGCACGAGAAAATGCTCCTTTGGACGGGTACGCGGGCCAGTGTGGGTGGGCGGCGCGGCGCAAACGTGAAAAAGATGTGTTCAGGTCGAGAAGAAAGCGTGAACGCGGTAGTGCGTTATCGATTCCTTCACACGATCGCAACCTCACGCCAGTCAGCCTGTTGGCTGGTGTTCCGTGCGCTTGCACTTCCGGCCGCCGTGCTGGCGCTGCTGCTCTATGTCTCCGCGGCTAACGCGGAGATATCGCCCGTGGCGGCGATCGACGGTCCGTCCTCGGAAATCGTCGACTTCGGTGGCGCGGCGATGGCGCCGGATGGGACCGGTGGGATCGTCTACCGGCGGCGCGTGGAAGGCCGCGTGCACATCTTCGTTGCCCAGTATGTGAATGGGGCTTGGGGAGAGCCTCAGCGTGTCGATGTCGGCGAGCGGTTCGACTCCTCCTTCCCAGCGATCGCCGCCGGCGAAGGAGGCCGGCTGGTGGTCGTGTGGGCCAACCACTACTCCTCCACGACCGACGGCCTGTTCTCGGCGACGATGGACCCTGGCTCGACCGGTTTTCAGCCACCGGTGCCCGTGGACTTGAACATCGGCCAGGCGACCGGCACCTACCCGTCGATCGCGATGAACCTGGCGGGCCAGGCGCTCGTCTCCTATCGCGTGATCACGGCGGTCTCCGGGCCCTCGACACCCAACATCCCGCCCGGGTACGTGCTCGGTGAAATCAGGATGGCCCGCTTCGACGGCCAGTATTGGAGCTCGTTCGGCCAGCCACTCAATCGCGACGCAGGCCAGCCGATGCCCCAACCGACGGCGACCAACTCGCCGCAGGTCGCGATCGATCTGACCGGCCAGGGTCTGCTGGCGTGGCAGGAGCCCGATGACTCGTTCGTCAACCGCATCTATGCGCGGCGCATCTTCGGGATGGTGCCCGGCAATCTGCTCGACGTCTCGCCGACCAGTTACAACGGCCACGCGCTAAACGGCCCGGCCGACGAGCTGTCGGTCGACGTGGCGGGCTTCGGCCAGGGCGCCGTGGCATGGCGGCAGGAGCCGGCGCCGGGATCGGGCTTCACGCATGCGCGCGTATTCGAGGCCGAGATCCCGTCGTCTTTCGATCCGCACGGCGCGGCGTTTGGCGCGGCGCGGGCGGTGGACGGACCGCCGGGCGCAGATGGCCCGAGCACCGGCATCGGCGACGTCAGCATGGCGGTCGACGGCAAGGGGGGGTTCGATGTTGGCTACGGCACGGGCGATCAGTCATTTGACACGGGCGGCTCGGAAACGGGCGTGTCCAAACCGCTACGCCTTGACAACGGCTCGGAAGTCCCCGGCGAACCGGTGCTCACGCGTGCCGACGACGGCGCGCTCGCGGCCGCGTGGCGGGTGCAGGTGCACGGGGCGGGCGCGGTGGCCGTGCTCGAGCGCCGCTCCGACGGCACGCCGAATCGCTCGTTGGTGGCGGCGCCGCATGGGGGCGCCGTGCATGCGTTGGCGATGGGTGGCTCGCATCGCGGCGACGCGATCTTCGGGTTCCTACAGGGGGATGGGCCGAACGCGCAGATCGCGGCGGTCGTCGTGCGCTCCCCACCCGGGGAATTCGTCACGAGCGCGCCGTCCAGTTGGGTGCGCTCGGCGAAGATCCCGTTTCAGTGGGAAGTGCCGCTGGCGGGCGCCGGCGCGATCTCTTACGCCGTGCTCGTTGACGATCAGGAAGTGGCGGAAAACGTCAGTGGCGACGAATACACGCTCACGCGCAGCCAGATCGCCGACGGAGTGCACACCGTGCAGGTGGAGGCGACCGATTCGCTGGGCCAGGTGGTGGATTCGGTGCCGGCGACGATGAAGGTGGACCGGACGCCGCCGCACTCGCGTTTGCGCGTGCGTGGGAGTTCACTGACGGTGACTGTTATCGATGGGGCCAAGGGCCAGTGCTCGGGGGTGCGGGCCGGGTCGGTGAAGGTGCAGTTCGGGGATGGCAGCTCAGGCCATGGACGGATTGTGTTGCGACATCGTTATGCGCGCACGGGGACCTATGTAGTGACGATCACGGCCGCCGACAAGATCGGCAACCGACGGACGGTTCGCAAGCGGGTGCGGGTGGGGTGAGGCACCGAAATTGGGTGCGAACTGATCTAGCCCGCCAGCACGTCGAAACAACGCCTAGGTGCTAGGATGGCTTTATGCGCGTTATCGGTGAGCCTTTTCTCACCCGTGAGGAGATCCTGTCCATCCTCCATCCCGGGCAAGTCACCACAGAGAGTCAGTTCCGGACGCTCCGCGCTCACAATGCGACCTCGTCGGGCCTGCCAGTCACGATGCGCGCCGGCGGCGGTCACATCATCGGATCGATCCAGCTCTACAGCGCGCTGAACGCCGACGCGGCCCGCGCCTTCCGATTGCGCGACCACGATCTTGCCCGTGAGCTGGCATCGCGCGCGCAGGAGATCGAGCGCTCGCAAGAGGCAGGGCGTGTACGCGATGCGGTTGCCGAGATAGCTCGCAACATGCCCACGGACCTCTCTGCTACGGCGCAAGTCCCGGACACACTTCGCCACTATCTCGACGCTCGCCAACGCTCGAGTTGGCGAGCGCTGGACCACGGCATGCTCATGCGCGACTGGTTGGCACACAAAGATGCTTGGTTGCCCACGAACTTCGACGAGCTCATTGACATCGTGGCGGACCTAGATCGCGCGATCGAAGCGGCGCGTATCCAGATCCTTCCCGATCCGCATGTGAGCACGTTCTATGGAACGGTTGCGCGCATGGATGACCTCGTCGCGGAGATTGAGGCCGCCGACGAACAAGCGCTGTTGGTTCCACGCGATGATCTCGACCGTCAGGGACTAGCCCGCCTCGGTCAGGCCGTCGCGGTGCTGCGCGAGGTTCTCCCAGGCGGAGGGTCTTACAGCCTACCGATGCCGGCCGTGGCCACCGAGCGCCCGATGACGGACGATCGCTCGCCATACGCAGAGGGGTCGATGCAGGAGGGAGAGGTCGTATTTGGCGAGGTGCTCGACGGTCGCGACGGCGCATGGCTTGCTCGCGTGCGCGCCCGCCCCCCCGCCGCACCGCTCGCAGCTCCGATTCCTGTCGCGTGAGCGCTTCCCGGCGGGGATTGACGGTCCGTGAGGCGAGCGAGGACGACGCCGCGGATTTCGGTGCCTTTGAATGCTCGACCGGCACTTGGTACGAGGATGAGGTTCAAGCCTATGTCCGCGAGAAGGCTCTCACGCATGCACGCGAAAGTTCGGAGAGCTACCGTCTGCTCGTTGCGGTCGAGCGGGCTCGGCTGATCGCGGTAGCGGCCCATACCAACGACGTCTTGATAATGCCCGACGACGGTACCTGTATGGCGGCTCGTCTTCAGGTCCTTGCGATTTCGGTCACCGATCAGGGTCGCCGCCTACATGGCGGCACACATCTGTCCGATGTCCTGATGGCCACGCTGATCGCTGATGCGATGGATCGCCAGAGGACCGATGTAATCACTGCGATCGTGGCGGGAGAGAACCTACGCAGCGTTGCGTTGTGTGAACGCAACGGCCTGCATTCTCAAACGCGTTACTCCAGCCGCTACCTGCGCCTTACCGGCCGTCTGATGCGACCCGGACAGCCCATGACCCGGGAGGAAGCCTAGGGATCTCGTGGCGATTGTTGAGCCGCCCGCAGACGTGCCGCCGCGCTCTCGGTCGCGTGATCCTGGCTGACACCTCGGCCTGGGTCGAATACGACAGGGCTACCGGATTTGGAAGCCGAGCTGATTGTTGAGCCAGTCGTGGGCAGGACGCACCAGTTGTGTCGGTTTTGTAAACGCCCATTGTGTTCGCCGGTCCGCCTCGCAAGACTCGAACCCATCGAGACCGCTCTCCCCGACACCTTCTCCCGCGACCGACGCGGGGCGATACGTGAGATCGGAGCGGCGGGCTCCGATCGCGCCGTCATCCGTCTTCAGGTATTGCCGACGACGCTCGGTGCGGTGCTCGCTTGCGCACTGGCGGCTGGTTTGTTTGCCGCGCGGGCAGGGGCGATCTATGGCCCAGCCGCCGGTGGGTTTGGGGCGGACATCGTGTCGGTGGACAACGCTTCGGACGAACAGGGCAACGCGGCTACGACCGATGCCGCGATCTCCGGGAACGGGCGCTACGTGGTGTTTCAGACACGGTCTACGAACTTCTTTGAAGACGACGGAGAAACGCCACAGGAACAGGAAGCGGCCGAACCGCCGGGCACGCTTAGGGAAGGTGGCATCTTCCGTTATGACCGCGAAACCGGACGGCTACAGATCGTAGCCAGCGGCAATCTGGTGGTAAGTGAAGGCAAAGAAGCCGGCAAGGTGCTTGTCCGAGGCGCCCAAAACCCATCCGTGAGCGCCGACGGCCGCTATGTGGTGTTTGTGTCCGGCGCCCAGCTGGTCGCCCAGGACGACAACGACAATCTCGACGTCTATGTGCGCGACATGACCGTCCCAATCACGTCCGATCCCAAGGCCTCCGGCGCGTACACGCTCGCTTCAGCTCAGAACGGCAGTGAACTGCCGCCTGTGTACGACGACTCCTCCTTCCCCACGCCGATCCCCGGAGGCGATCCGGGTACACAGCTGTGGCCAAACACGTCGATCAGCGCCGACGGTCGCTATGTGCTGTTTCGGAGCTCTGAAGTGAAGTCGAGCCTGCCCGAAGGCTCGAAAGCCGAAACAGAACCCAACCAGCTGTTCGTGCGAGACCTGCAGCAGAAGACCACCACGCTCGTGACGCGCGAGACAGTAGGCGGTCAGCCCGCGGGCGGAGCCGAAGGGCCCGCGACGATCAGCGCCGACGGCTCCACGGTGGCGTGGGTGGGTTCCGACGCTTTGGTTCAAGCGAGCTTCCTGCCCGGGGAGGGCGCAGAAGAACAGGTGCCCTACTACCTGTGGCGACGCTGGCAGGAACCATCCTCCGCCACGAGGCGCGTGACCGGGGTCGTCGACATCGACGACCCCGGATGCCTACCCGGATCGTCTGTCGAATTGAATCCGGCTCGCGAAGGCCCGTGCTACGGTCCGTTCTCCTTTCAGGAGGGCCGGCTGGCTGAAATCACCGCTCAAGCCCCCGGACTGAGCGCAAATGGATATGAGGTCGCGTTCCTGGCCGGTAGTGAGCTGAGGCCACTGGTGACAAAGCCGGATTCGCTCGACCTGTTCCTCACCAGCATGGCGCCGGGCGTGACCCGCAAGGCGGGCACTCGAGAGCTCACCCTGGCCTCCCGGCAGAGCCAGGGAAACAGCAGCTCGTCGATCACCTCGCTCGCTCTTTCCTCGGACGGCACGCACATAGCTTTTGTCACACAGCGCAATGTCTTCTCGCTGCCAGAACCACACCTGATGGGGAGCGTAAGCGCTACCGCCAAGCAGGACGAACTGTACGTGGTTGATCTCTCCACCGACAGCATGGAACGCGCCGTCGTCGGCTTGGGCGAATCCGAACCCAACGGATCGACGCTGAACAACCCGACGATTACCCAGGATGGCTCCACGCTCGCATACGTCTCGCAGGCCTCGAACCTGATCGCCGGAGACGCAAACGGTTTTTCCGACGCATTTACCGCCAGTTACCAGCCGCCGGCGGGAATAGCGCCGATCACTTCCGAAGTGAACGCACCGACGGCGAGCTTCTCTATAACGACGGCTGCATCTCCTGAACTTGGCTTGCACATCAAGCGTGGTCGCAACGGGCAGTTGCTGCTCCTGGTCGAGACACCCGGGGCGGGCCGGCTGACCGCGCAGGCGCACGCAACGATCACCACAAAGGTTGGACGAAGGACGAAGAAGAAGCGTGTCCTGGTGGCACGCTCAAACGGAGTCGCCCGGTCCGAGGGCACCACCACCCTTGTGCTCTCGCCCGCGCGGGTGTATGCCAAGATCGTTCAGCGTACCTTCAAATTGAAGGTGTCGGTATCGGTCGACTTCGCACCGCAGCCACCGGCGGAATCGCTCTCAGCCGAAGCCGGCGCAACGTTTGTGCGGTCCGGCTCAAAGGCGGGCGGCACGGCCGGCGACAGCAAAAGAAAGTGACGGTGGCTGTTAGGCCTATACGGTCTGCACCAAGAACTTGTTACTAAGACGTAACGTCGATGAGAACAACTCGTGAAATCATGTCCATCGACGATGACGAATATGTTTCACTGCTGTGACCAAGATGTGTCGCTTCTGTAAAGAGGGATTGCTTTGGCCCTGTCGCGCTGTGAGACTCGCCAGCGTTCAACGAATCTGCTCGTAGAACGTACCCGACTCTCTCGAAAGGACATCTCACGCTCATGCGCGTAAGCCTTCCCATGGCCGCTGAACGCGGTCGATTCCGAATTGCCCTAGCGGCGTTCGTGACGGTGGCTGCACTGATAGCCATCGCTGCGGGCTCGTCGGCGCCGGCCCAAGCAGCGATCACGGCCTGCAACGGGAGCGGCCCCACCGGCAAAGTCGCTGAAGTAAAACTGCAGGGCTCGTCGCTTCAGAAATCTGCAATTGAATTCTGGAATTCCAAAAAAATATATTTGTCCGAAAACATCGCCGCAGCAGGCTGTGGCACTGAAGCGGGCAAAGTGACCTATGAATCCAAAAGCAGTGGTTGCGGCTTGGACGCCATGGGCGCTGGGATAGCCGGTACGGCCGGTTGTGCGCTCTCCAGTGGCTTCGAATCGGCTGGGCATCGAGATGAAACGGTGAGAATCGGCGCGAGCGATTTCGCCCCAACTCCAGAAGAAGAGACCAAGATCAACGACGGGCCCGAAGGTGGCAAACAGGCAGGAGTGGTTCATGTGCTGCCGGTCGCCTCGGCGGCCATCTCGATCGTCGTCCACTTTCCAGAAGGCTGCGAACTCGAAGATCCTGGCACCGGTACTCCCGCGGGCGGGACTGGCACCGTCAACGATGACACCACTACGGGCGGTGTGAACGATCCGACTGGCTTTGGCACGACCGACTCCATGACCAATCAGAGCTTGCGCCTGCATATCCCGGCGAAGGCTCTCGAGGAAATCTGGGAGCACAAGATAACGACCTGGGGAGCCATTCCAACTCCTGTCGGAAGCTCCACATTGGCGTCGCACATGACCGGCACACCCACCGGGCAGGATGCGTCCTTCACCTGCTCGACGGCTCCGATCGTGCGCATTGCGCGCTTTGACACCTCGGGCACTACGTTCAACTTCAAGGCCTACCTGAGTCTGCTTCCTTCCTTTAGTGAAGATGGCGGGACGAAACTCTGGAAGGAAGGCGAAGTTGGTGACAACAACACCGCATGGCCGATCGAAAGCGCGGCGCACACGGGCATTCCCCCGGTCGTTCCGTCTAGCGGCGAAACAAACGTTTGCAGCACCGCAGTCAGCGTGAATCTGATCTGCAGGGCAAACGCCGAAGGTGGTGGCTCGCTCGCAAACGCGGTCAAGGCAACCGATGGCTCCATCGGATACCTGGACCTCGCAACCGCGCGCAAAGAAGGTTTCAATGTCGAAACCGGCAAAAAAGATGTCACCTACTGGCTTCCGCTTGAGGCAATCAACCCTAGCCAGAGCGAACCGACGAAAAGGGTCGACACGGGCATATTCTTTGAGCCCACAGTGCGCCCCGCGGCTCACTTCACAACGACGGTCGCCACAGAAAAAGGCGCCAACTGCGAAGAAGCGGATTACCGTGGCATTCCGACCACGCCTGCAAGCGATCCAACACTCGGAGACTGGTCGAAAGCGATTGCGACCGGTGGTGGTGCCTACCCTGTATGCGCAATCACCTACGACCTCGCGTTCGACGATGACGCTGCCGCGTATGCGAACACGACGATCGAGGAAGAACGGGCACGTACAGCCAAGGAGTACTTGACGTCCGTCGTCTCGGTGCTCGGTCAGACCGAGCTCGGTGAATTCGACTACGGCACGTTGCCGAACACCGGCGCACACCCGGTCCTTGAAGATGCCGAGCGCGGTGTCGCCGCGATCGGCTGGGACAAGTCGGCCGGCAGCATCGGTGGCGGCGGTAGCGGTGGCGGTGGCGGCGGTGGCGGTGGCGGCGCAGGAAGCAGCGGCGGTGGCGGCGGCGGCAGCACGCTCGTGGTGCCGCCGAGCAACGCTTTCTCGATCGCCGGCGCCAAGGTCAAGGGCAAGTCGATCGTCCTGTCTCTGGTCCTGCCAGATCCAGGCAAGGTTCATGTCCTGGCAACCGGTGGCGGTGTGACCGTGGCTAACGTCACGGCCAGCGTGTCGGGCGGCAGCGGGAAAGTCACGCTGAACATCTCGAAAGCTGCGCTGACGAAGCTGGCCAAGATCAAAGGCCACAAGTTCAGCGTGAAGCTCAGTGTGACGTTCACTCCGACCGGTGGAACGTCTGCCGGCAAGACGAAGACGCTGACGCTCACCGAGTCGGCTGTAGTGCCGAAGAAAAAAGCAAGCAAAAAAGGCAAAAAGTAGGTACACGAGTGGGCTGACAGCCCTCGCATGAGCGCATTGACGGCGTCCGGCTCCCCTTAGGGACCGGGCGCCGTCGGCGCGATATGCCTCAGGCGCGAAGGCCCGCAAAGCAACAGACAGGATCGACGAGAGGGACATGACAGACGACGACACGCAATCGCAGTC
>DASTPN010000192.1:0-11856 GCA_035719985.1 Solirubrobacteraceae bacterium
AAGGCAAGCAGGCGCGACTGATAGCGGGAGAACAGGGTCTCGAAAGCGGCGTGCTGACCGCGCCGGATCATCGCAATCAGGCGCTCGTCAGACTGCAGTCGCAGCAGGGCCGATGGGGTCCTGAGACCGGGTGCTACGGGCGGTTTTAGGGCTGAGACCTCCACGGCGGTCCTTTCGCTGCTTGTATCCCTGAATACACCGTAGCAACGGGGAAGTTGCGGTCTTTTAGGGATCGGTTGGGCGCCCTCTCGATAGACGACAGCGAGACGTACAAGCTACGAATGCTCAAGACATGACATTCAAGCTGTTTTCTTGACTAGAGTGCCAATCGCGAGGCCCGCCCAGGTGGCGGAATTGGAAGACGCCGTCGACTTAAAATCGATAGTCCGCAAGGGCGTGTGGGTTCGAGTCCCACCCTGGGCATCGTCGAGTAGAGTCGCGGATCGATGTCTACGCACAGCGCGCCCGGCGAGGCGGAGGAGACGCAGCAGCTGCACGGTGGGCGACTGGTCGCACGACGGCTGAAGGCGCACGGCGTCAGCAAGCTGTTCACGCTCTCGGGCGGGCATCTGTTCTCGATCTATGACGGGTGTCGCGAGGAGGGGATCGACATCGTCGATGTCCGCCACGAGCAGACGGCCGCCTTTGCCGCCGAGGGGTGGGCGAAGGTCACACGTGAGCCTGGAGTTTGTGCGCTGACCGCCGGGCCGGGTGTGACCAACGGGATGAGCGCGATCGCTAGTGCCCAGGCCAACCACTCGCCGATGCTCGTGCTCGGTGGACGGGCGCCGGCGCTGCGTTGGGGGCAGGGGTCGCTACAAGAGATCGATCATGTCCCGTTCGTGCGGCCGCTTTGCAAGCTGGCGACGACGGCGCAGAGCACGGCAGAGATCCCGGGGCTAGTCGACGAGGCGCTGGCCGCCTCGCTGGCGCCGCATAGCGGGCCCACGTTCCTTGACTTCCCGCTCGACTACGTGTTCATGAGCGCCGCCGATGAGCTTGGCTCGCCTGGCGCCGCGAGGGTCGTTGCCGCTGACGGGGGCGAACTGGAACGTGCGGCCGCGCTACTAAGCGAGGCCGATCGGCCCGTGGTCATGGCCGGCACTGATCTTTACTGGGGTCATGGCGAGCAGGCTCTGCTGGAGTTGGCCCAGAAGCTGCGTATACCGGTCTATCTGAACGGGCTTGCGCGTGGGTGTGTGGCCGCCGACCACGAGCTGTTCTTCTCGCGCACGCGCTCGCAGGGACTGAAAGAGGCCGACGTGGCGCTTGTGATCGGGGTGCCGATGGACTTCCGCCTCGGCTTCGGCGGGGCCTTCGGCGAGCAGACGCAGATCGTCGTAATCGACGTCGCCGAACCGCAGCGCCGGCACCCGCGCGAGCCCGCCGCCGAGCTGTATGGGGACCTTGGCGCGACGCTGTCTGATCTACGGGTAGCTGCCGGCGACCACGCGCTGGCCAGCGGTGATTGGATTGAGCAGCTACGCCGCGCGGAGAGCGAGCGGCGCGAGGGCGAGCGGGCCGAGCTTCAAGACGAGCGCGCACCGCTTCATCCGATGCGCCTGTACGCCGAGCTCGGGCGCGTGCTCGATCGTGACGCGATCGTGATCGGCGACGGCGGCGACTTCGTCTCCTATGCGGGGCGCGTGATCGACAGTTACCTGCCCGGCAGTTGGCTCGATCCAGGACCGTTTGGCTGCTTGGGGACCGGGCCGGGGTATGCGCTTGCCGCCAAGCTCGCCCATCCCGATCGGCAGGTTGTGCTGCTGCTCGGCGACGGTGCCTTCGGCTTCTCCGGGATGGAGTTCGACACGCTGGTGCGGCACGGCGTGAATGTCGTGGGGGTGATGGGCAACAACGGGATCTGGGCGCTTGAGAAGCATCCGATGGAGTTCCTTTACGGCTACTCAGTGGCCGCCGAGCTGCGACCCGCCACCCGCTACGACCAGGTTGTGCAGGCGCTCGGCGGTCATGGCGAGCTGGTAGAGCGCGCCGCGGATGTCGTGCCAGCACTGGAGCGGGCATTCAGCGCTGGGACGCCGGCGCTAGTGAACGTGCTCACCGATCCGGGCGTCGCCTACCCGCGCAAATCCAACCTGGCTTGAGCTGGCTGGGCTCGCCGCTTGCCCTTAACGTGAGGAAGCCGTCCAGCTGGACGGCTTCCCCGGGGGCTTTGCTCCGAGGCGGAAGCAGGGTGCATGCCTCGGGGCATTAGTTCTTCGTCGGCTTGCAACGATTGGATCAGGTAGTCCGCGCCTGGCTAGAACGTACGTCTAGCCAGGACGCGCATCGCTAGCCGAGACCGGCTAGGCGCAAGGTGCCGCCGCGCAGTATGTCGTGCTCTGAGACCTCCACCTGGTCTAGGCCGAAAGCCTTCATCGATTCCTCGAGCAAGATCATGCCGGCGACGATCGTTGGCGCGCGGTCGGGGTGAAGGCCCACCACCTGGCGGCGCTTGGCTTCGGTCATATCCGCCAAACGCGCGATCAACAGCTCTACGGTCGCCAGCAGCAGGGGGTAGCCGTGTACCAGCTCGGGGTCGTAGGGATCGAGCTCCTGATCGATCGCGGCCGCTGAGGTGGCGGTGCCGGCCACGGCGATCGCGCGCTTGATCCCGGCGCGCTGCTCAGGTGGGAGGCCCTCGATGAAGATCGCGCGTGTATCAGCCGCTAGCGCCTGCAGCTCGCTCGGGGCGGGCGGGTCGCTGTGTATGTGGCGCTCGCTCATCCGCAGCACGCCTGCTTGTACAGAGACATGGAATGAGGCGGTGCGGCCGGAGCCGACGATGAACTCGGTCGAGCCACCGCCGATGTCCACCACGACCGTCGGCTCGCTCGGGTCGCCGTCGCGTTCGCTCATCGCGCCCAGGAACGTGAGTTGGGCCTCTTCGTCGCCAGAGAGGACCTGGGCGTCGAGGCCGAAGTCCTTGCGCACTCGCTCGGTGAACTCTGCGCCGTTGGCGGCATCACGTACGGCCGAGGTGAGGACCGCCATGTTCTTCTCACAGCCGAGGTCGTCCATCGTGGCGCGGTAGCTAGTGAGCGTCGAGAAGACGCGCTGCATCGCCTCCACGCTGAGCTTGCCCCCCGCGTCGACGCCATCGCCCAGGCGAGTGACCGTCGATTTGCGGTGCAGGTCCTGCACCCGACCGGTACCGGTGTCGGCATCGGCGACAAGCAGGCGCGTTGAGTTGGTGCCGATGTCCACGACCGCAGTTCGCATGGGCGGGGATCGTAGCCCGTCGCACGGTGGTCGGTGGGTGCGGTCAGGCGGCGGGCCGGAGCGCCCAGGGCTTCAAGCGAAGCGTGGTTTTTGCTAGAACATTCGTAGCGACGCGGGGTGGAGCAGTCTGGTAGCTCGTCGGGCTCATAACCCGAAGGTCGCAGGTTCGAATCCTGCCCCCGCTATGCCGGAAGAGCGGCCGCCCTCGGGCGCCCGCTTTTCGTTTTTATGGCGCCGATCGGCGGGAGCCGGCCGATATTTTCGGAAAAGCGTTCTTCCGCTGCAAGCGGAGACGTGGGGATTCATAAAATTCCTCCGGCGACGGAGGCGGATGTGCTGCTCGAGGCTGTCCAGATGCTGCGCAACCGTCTGCCGCGCAGCTGGAGCCTGTATGAAGCACCCGGCCTCGAGTTGTCAAGGACATCGGGGTTGACGCGCAGCTGCGGCTGCGTGCACCGGATGGCACCGAGAGTCTCGTGCTGGTGGAGGCCAAGCGGCTGTTGAACTCCCGCGACGTGTCGTCGGGTGCTCGAGAGCCTCTGTCAGGCGGCGGCGCGATTGGACCCCTCAGAGCCGGTCGTGTTGTTGCTGGCGTCTCGCTATCTACCGGAGACCGCTCAGGAGCGGATCGCCGAGGCCGGCGCCAGCTATGCAGACGCGACCGGCAACCTGATGTTGCTGTCCGACCGGCCGGGCCTATTCCTGCGCGACCGCGGCGCTGAGCGGGATCCGTGGCGCGGGCCGGGTCGCCCGCGTGAGACGCTGCGCGGCCCGCCAGCCGCGCGCGTCGTGCGTGCGCTAATCGACTTCGTACCGCCCTACACGGTGCCAGAACTCTCTACGCGCGCGCATCAACGGGTGCGACCTACCGAGTGGTGGAGTTTGTGGAGGGGGAGAGTCTGCTCGAGCGAGCCCGCTACGGGCCAATCGGTGAAGTGCAGTGGCGGGGGCTGCTCGAGCGCTGGAGCAAGGACTACGGCTTCGCGCAGTCAAACACGGTGATGACCTACCTGGAGCCGCGCGGGCTGAGCGCGCTCACGGCACATCTGGCTGAACAGCCACAGCTTGACTACGTGCTGACAGGCTCATTTGCGGCCGCGCGGGTCGCCGCCTACGCGGAGACGAGACTGGCGATGCTGTACGTGCGCGACGCAATGGAGGTTGCCAAGACACTGGGGCTTCGCAGTACCCGACAGCGGTGTCAACGTCGCCCTGGCGAGCGGAAAGTATGACGTTGCATTCGAGCGCCCCGAAGAGGTTGGCGGTCTGCGCATGGCGTCACTGAGCCAGGCTGCCGTCGATCTGCTGAGCGGCCCCGGCCGCAATCCGAACGAGGCAAGCGCACTACTGGACTGGATGGAGCGCAATGAACCTGCCTGGCGACGCTGAGCTCTGGTTGCCGCTCGCAGGACGCTTCTAGACGCGCTCGACACACTGGCCGAACAGCGTGAAGCGCTCGTCCTGATCGGCGCCCAGGCGATCTACCTGCATACCGGCGCCGCGCCGGTCGCACTCGCCGAGACGACCAAGGACAGCGACCTCGCCGTCGACCCACGCGATCGAGTATCTGCGGGTGCTGTTTTTGCAGATGGTCCAGATGCGCTCGGTGCGATGATGGCCGGCCGCGCCGAGCAGCTCGTAGGCGAGCCGGCCGTCGTGAGCGCCGCCGCCGCTGCCTTGGCTGCGGACTTGCTCACCGCGCTACATACCGGCAGATAGGATTTGGCCGATGACGGACCCAGACGATGCCTATCTAGCCCGCGAGGCCAGGGCACGCAGAGAGATCGACAAGCAGCTGGCGGCTGCGGGCTGGACCGTCCAAGGCAAGGACGAAATCGATGTCAACGCGGGCCACGGCGTGGCGACCAGAGAGTTCCCACTGGAAAAGCCGCACGGCAGGGTCGACTACTTGCTTTTTGTCAACGGCCAACCCGTCGGGGTGATCGAGGCGAAGGCGGAGGGAACCACGCTCGTCGAGGTCGAGCACCAGTCCGGGAAATACGTCGAAGGACTGCCAGGTTGGATGGAGACGCCGGTATACCCGCTCCCGTTCATCTACGAGTCCACAGGCACCGAGACGCGTTTCACGAATGGTTATGACCCGGACGCTCGCAGTCGGCGCGTGTTCTCTTTCCATCGGCCCGATACGCTCGCCGAGTGGGCGCGGCAGATTCGCGAGAACCAGGGCGCGCCGACTTTGCGTGCGCGTCTGAAGTCGATGCCGGAGCTCAACTCGATGCGGCTGTGGGAGGTTCAGGCGACGGCGATCGCGAACCTTGAGGAGTCGTTGCGCGAGAATCGTCCGCGCGCGCTGATTCAGATGGCGACGGGGTCGGGGAAGACGTTCACTGCTGCCAACATCTCCTATCGGCTGATCCGGCACGCGGACGCGAAGCGGATCCTGTTCTTGGTCGATCGCGCGAACTTGGGCGAGCAGGCCAAGCTCGAGTTCGACAAGTTCGACGTCCCTGACACGCAGCGGAAGTTCCCGGCGGAATACAACATCCAGCATCTCAAATCGAACACCGTCGACGCCGCATCGCGCGTGTGCATCTCGACGATCCAGCGGATCTTCTCGATCCTCCGTGGCGATGAGGAGATGGACGAGGAGACCGACGAGCACTCTGTATATGAGCTGCCGGTGTCCCAGCCGATGACGGTCGAGTACAACTGGAAGCTTCCACCGGACACGTTCGATGTGATCATCGTCGATGAGTGCCACCGCTCGATCTACGGGGTCTGGCGACAGGTGCTCGAGTACTTCGATGCGTACCTGATCGGCCTGACGGCGACGCCGACAAAGCAGACGTATGGCTTCTTCCGCCAGAACCTGGTGATGGAATACAGCCACGAGCTGGCGGTTGCGGACGGCGTGAACGTGGACTTCACCGTCTACATCATCAAGACCGCGATCACTGAGAGCGGGTCGACGATCGACACGGGCGAGTTCGCCGGCTATCGCAACCGCATGACGCGCAAGTTGCGTTGGGAGGCGGTGGACGAACCGATCGGATACACCGGCAATCAGCTCGACCGCGCGGTGGTGGCTGAGGACCAGATCCGCACGGTGCTCACCACGTTCAAGGAGAAGCTGTTCACTGAGCTGTTTCCCGGCCGCACCACTGTGCCCAAGACGCTGATCTTCGCCAAGGACGACTCCCACGCTGACGACATCGTGCAGATGGTTCGTGAGGTCTTCGGTAAGGGCAACGACTTCGCTACCAAGATCACCTACCGCAGCCGCGATGGCAAGCCCAACGACCTGCTGCAGTCCTTTCGCAATTCGCTCTACCCACGGATCGTGGTGACCGTCGACATGATCGCCACGGGTACCGACGTTAAGCCATTGGAGTGCCTGCTGTTCATGCGCTCGGTCAAGAGCAGGACCTACTTCGAGCAGATGGTGGGACGCGGCGTGCGCGTCATCGATGACACCGATTTCCAGGACGTCACCGATGACGCACAGCACAAGGACCGCTTCGTGGTGGTCGACGCCGTCGGCATCACCGACACGGATCTGATGGAGACGTTGGTACCGCTGGAGCGCAAGCCGAGCGCAAGCCTGAAGGATCTGATGAAGCTCGTCGGCTTCGGTAACCGCGAGCCCGAGGTGGCCTCCACGCTCGCCGGCCGGCTGGCGCGACTGGACGCGCAACTACCCGGCGAGGAGCGCGAGATGCTCGCGAAGTTGGCCGGCGGTGTCTACCTCGGGGACGTAGCCCGCGGCATTGTCGAGGCCCTGGACCCCGACACGCAACTCGAAGCAGTCAGGCAGGCGGGCGGGGACGATACGGACGAGGAGGCGGTCGCGCAGATGGCGAGGGGCATGATCGCCGAGGCGTTGAAGCCGCTGTCGTCGAACCCCGAGCTTCGCAAGGCGATCCTCGACGCCCGCAAGTCGTTCGAGCAGACGATCGACGAGGTCTCCCAGGACACGGTGCTCGTCGCTGGGCATTCGGACCAGGGACGGGAGAAGGCGGCGGAGCTCGTCGGCTCGTTCAGGCAGTACATCGAGGAGCACAAGGACGACATCCGGGCGCTACAGGTTCTATACAGCCGTCCGTACAGCGAGCGGCCGACGTTCGCGGAGATCAAGGACCTTGCGACGACGATCCAGCGTCCTCCTCGGCAATGGACGCCGGAGCGGCTCTGGCGGGCGTACGAGATGCTCGACCAGTCGAAGGTGCGCGGCTCTGGCGGCGGAATGCTGACCGATATCGTCTCGCTCGTGCGCTACACCCTCGATCAGGACGACGAGCTCGTGCCGTTTCGCGACCAGGTGGACGAGCGGTTCGCGGCGTGGTTGCTGGCCCAGGAACAGGGGGGCGTTAGCTTCACTGAGGAGCAGCTGCAGTGGCTGACTTGGATGAAGGAGAACATTGCTGCGGAGATGGGGATAACGGCGGAATCGTTTCAGTTGACACCCTTTGCCGAGCACGGTGGGATTGGAAAGGCTGTGCAGATTTTTGGGGAGCGGCTGACTCCGATCACGGACGAGCTGACCGAGGTATTGGCAGCGTGAGCGGGTTGCCCTCGGGGTGGATCGAGGTGCAACTTGGTGAAGTCGCTGACTGGGGTAGCGGAGGTACCCCAAAGGCTGACATAGCGGACTATTACGGTGGTGGTATTCCGTGGGCGGTGATTGGTGATCTAAACGACGGACCTGTTGGCGCGACTACTCGTACGATCACCGATGCGGGGCTGTCGAACAGTAGTGCAAAGATGGTCGACGATCACACTGTTCTGGTGGCCATGTACGGTTCAATCGGCAAGCTTGGGCTACCGATTATCCCAATGGCCACCAATCAAGCAATCGCGTTTGCCAGACCCAAGCGTGACGTGGTGAATCGTCTCTATCTCTTCTATTATCTGATGCACGCACGACGTGCACTAGCAACTGCGGGTAAGGGTGCAACGCAACAAAACATAAGCCAGACGGTGCTTAAGGCCTGGCCGATTCCCCTGGCGCCACCCGCAGAGCAAGAGCGGATCGTCGCCGTCATCGAGGAGCAGTTCTCGCGACTCGACGCAGGGGCGGCCGTACTTGAACGAGTCCGACTAAACCTCAAGTGGATGCGGACTGCGGTGCAGCATCAGGCAATAAATGGGATTGCTATGCGGGAGTACGACCGATCTCCATTTGGGGAGGTTCTGTGCCAACCACTCCGTAACGGACATTCCGCAAAGGCCGACCCACTTGGAACGGTTCCTGTGT
Organism: Solirubrobacteraceae bacterium; assembly: GCA_035719985.1. Taxonomy (GTDB): domain Bacteria; phylum Actinomycetota; class Thermoleophilia; order Solirubrobacterales; family Solirubrobacteraceae; genus Palsa-744. The sequence continues at coordinate 8,438 of DASTPN010000192.1, forward strand.
TCACGTTGACGGCGGTGACGCTTGGCGACTTCTCCGATCGTAACATCAAGATGACTGCCGCAGATCCACGACGTATACTCGATCTCTGGGTTCAACCCGGAGACATACTTATTGAGCGGTCTAACACTAAGGAGCTAGTGGGTACCGCACGTCTTTATCGAGGTCCAAGTAACGTAGCCATCTACCCAGATTTGGTGATCCGTGCCCGAGTGAACGACACGGTGCTGCCAGAGTATGCTGAGCTGGTGCTGCAGTCTCCGGAGAGTCGACGTCACTTCCAGCAGCACGCTCAGGGAATAAGCGGAACCATGCCAAAGATCGATCAAGGGGTGATCGAACGCTTGCCCTTTCCGGTTCCAGCCCGCGGTGTTCAGGCGGCGATTGTGGCCGATACGGAACGTTGTATGACGATGTTCAATGTGCTGGAGGGTGAGATGGCGCTCGCGGAGAGCCGAGCAAGATCACTTCGATTCTCTATTCTTGATGCTGCTTTCTCTGGCAAGCTCGTTCCACAGAACCCAGGGGATGAGTCTGCGCTTGTGCTGCGCAAACGTATTGCCGCCGAGCGCACTTCGACCAACAGTCATAAGCTCGTCGAAGTCCGCCGTCAACGCGGTGCGAAGGCCACCGCATGAGCGACTCCGCCACCATCGTTCGCAAGCTCTGGAACTACTGCAACGTCCTACGTGACGACGGGCTCTCCTACCAGGACTACATAGAGCAGCTTACGTTCCTCCTGTTCCTAAAGATGGCCGACGAGCAGGCGAAACCTCCTTTCAGCCACCCACGGATCGTCCCACCTGGCTTGGATTGGGAGGCGCTGCATCGCCTCGACGGCGATCCGCTGGAGGTCCAGTACCGTCGCACGCTCGATGAGCTCGGCAAGCTGCCCGGAACGCTGGGGGTGATCTTCCGCAAGGCGCAGAACAAGATCCAGGATCCCGCCAAGCTCAAGCGGCTCATATCGGACCTGATCGAGAACGAGCAGTGGATGACGCTCGACGTCGATGTAAAGGGCGACGCCTACGAGGGCCTGCTCGCCAAGAACGCTGAGGACGTCAAGTCAGGGGCGGGCCAGTACTTCACGCCACGTGTCTTGATTCAAACCATCGTTAAGGTGATGCGACCCACGGCCAAGATGCGGGTCGCGGACCCGGCATGCGGCACCGGCGGTTTCCTGCTGGCCGCCTATGAGCAGATGAAGTCGAACCGGCTCGACCCGGACCAAAAGAGATTCCTGCGCGATGAAGCGCTCCGTGGCTGGGAGATCGTGGATGCCACGGCGCGGATATGCGCCATGAACCTGCTGCTGCATGGGATCGGAGCGCCGGAAGGGGAGAGCCTTGTAACCGTCGATGACGCGCTTCGCGCCAGGCCGTCAGATCACTTCGACATGGTCCTGACCAATCCGCCGTTCGGGAAGAAGTCCTCCTACAAGGTCATCAACGCCGAGGGCGACACCGAAATGGAGAGCATGAGCTATCTCCGTGAAGACTTCTGGGCGACGACCTCCAACAAGCAACTCAACTTCCTCCAGCACGTTCGCTCGCTTTTGAAGACCAACGGGCGGGCGGCGATTGTTGTGCCCGACAACGTGCTGTTCGAGGGTGGTGCCGGTGAGACGGTCCGGCGCAAGCTCCTACAGGAGTGCGATGTCCACACGCTGCTGCGGCTGCCGACGGGCATCTTCTATGCCGGTGGCGTTAAGGCCAACGTCCTGTTCTTCGACCGCAAGAAGGCAGCGGAGAAGCCGTGGACGAAGAAGCTGTGGATCTATGACTTCCGCACCAACCAGAGCTTCACGCTCAAGACGCGCCAGCTGGTGCGCGCTGATCTCGACGACTTCGTGTGCTGCTACAAGGCCAAGCGCCGCCAGGACCGCGTCGAGACCGAGCGGTTCAGGCCCTTCTCATATGAGGAGCTGATGGCGCGCGACAAGGCGTCCCTGGACATCTTCTGGCTGCGCGATGAGTCGCTGGAGGACACCGACAATCTTCCCGCTCCGGAGGTGATCGCGGCGGAGATTGTCGAAGACCTCCAAGCTGCGCTCGACCAGTTCAGCGAGATCGCGTCCACGCTGAGCGCCGACCCTAATAGCTGACGACGCCAACGCTCGTGGCGACTGAAGCATCCCCAGCGGACACTACCTTTGTTGGATCTCATGTGCCGCAACCCACAGACAGACTTCGACGCAGTGCCGTTCCCGGGGCGCATCGGTCCACGAGCCGATGTCCGGGGTGGTGCGACGGCGCGAGCCAGGCGAGAGCCGCTGGTGCGTGCGGCTTCGTTGAAGGCTGCGATCGTGCAGTTGCGGGACATGGCAAAGGTCAACGCCAGCCGGTCGAGCCGGCAAGCGCTCGTGGCGAACCTGGTGGTTCTTCGAGGTCTTGGCGTGGAGGAGGAGGTGCTCGATCTTGTCGTGGAGATGGTGCTCACGGAGAACGTCGATGAGGAGATGACCGCGGCCGTCAACTACCTGGCTTCGGGCTTTCTCCTGGCTCTGCTGACCTTCGAGCAGGAGCGATCTCTCAGGGTCGTCAGGACCGCTTCGGCTGGGCGCAGGTGATGACAAGGCCAAAGTTTCGAAGATCTCGGCGAGTTCCTTGGTGGTTGCCGATCGCACCCTTGCCTGTAGGTCAGGATGGCGTTGAGACTAAATAAGTTTGGTGTGCTCATCGGGGTGTTCGGAGATACACAACCAGCGTGTTGGGATGATCTCGATGAGCCGCCCGCCGCCCCTGATCTCGTTAGGCTCCTCAATCAGATCCGTCCGGTACGTCGACGCAGACCGATTCCGATGCGGGTCAAGTCGAAAGCGCAGGCGAGAGGCACTCGCCGAAGAAGGTGAGAACCTTGGGCGATGCAGTGGTCACGCCCTGGTTGGCGGGATGATGACAGTCGCCAGGGTGCCAGACCACGCGCGGAAGACTCACTACCGACCCGAAACCTGCTTCGATGCCGCCGATGACCGATCCAGCCTGTCCTCAGCTTCCACCTGGCTGGGTTCAAACCACGGTCGCGAGCGTCGGGCGAGTGCGCGTCGGGCGTCAGCGTTCGCCTGAGCAACACACCGGGCGGTTCCCGACTCCATACGTGCGCGCGGGGAACATCACGCCGGCGGGCATCGATCTGAGCGACGTCTTGGAGATGGACTTCACGCCCGATGAGCGAGCGGTGTACACACTCGTTGATGGGGACGTCTTGTTGACCGAGGCATCCGGCAGCGCGAGCCAGGTCGGTCGGCCAGCGATCTGGCGCGAAGAGCTGCCGCTCTGCTGCTTCCAGAACACGGTCATCCGCGTACGTCCTCACGCCGTAGACCCCGAGTACGCGCTCCTTGTCTTTCGTCACTACCTGGCGTCAGGCGTGTTCGCCGAGGCCGCGCGCGGCATCGGGATCCAGCACCTGGGGGCGTCGCG
>DASTPN010000193.1:0-12449 GCA_035719985.1 Solirubrobacteraceae bacterium
GCGCGAGCTCGTTCGAGGGGGCATGCCCATCGCGCAGCACCACGACCGCGCGCACAACCGCCCCGCGCTCCTCATCAGGCGCCGCGACAGCCGCCGCCTCGGCGACCGCAGGGTGAGCGACGAGCGCCGACTCCACCTCGAACGGACCGATCCGATATCCCGCCGAGACGATCACGTCGTCCGCGCGCCCTTCGAAGCGCAGATAGCCGTCGGCGTCTTCGCTGACGCGGTCGCCGGTGCGCCAAGTCTCGCCGTCGCGGCGGTCGTCTATCTCCCAACCGCCGGCCGCGGACACGACCGCGGCTTCGCTGCCAGCGCGTCGGCGAACGCCCTCCCCGAGATAGCCGAGGAAGAAGGTCGGCACCGTGCGCGGGTCGGCGACGAGCTCCCCGTCATCGACGGTCAGGCTCACGCCGTCGAGTGCCTTGCCCATCGATCCTGGCCGCGCGGCGGGCCCGATCGGCATCGCGGTCATCTGGCCAGTCTCGGTCTGTCCATAGCCGTCGCGCACATCCAGGCCCGTGGCCTCGCGCCAGACGTGCAGCACCTCCGGGTTCAGCGCCTCGCCGGCGGCGACCATCCCCGTCAGATTCGGCAGTGGGCGCAGAGTCGCGCGCTTGGCGATCACCCGGTACTCCGTCGGCGCCATGCACAGTACGTTCACCCGCTCGCGCTCGATCAGGTCCAGTCGCTCGTGCGGATCGAAGCGGGCGTCGTGCAGCAGCGCCGTGGCCCCGGTCAGCCACGGCGCAATGAAGACGTTGCGCGCCGACTTGCTCCAGCCGCTGGCGGCGGTGCACCAGACCACGTCGCCCGCGCGTGCCCCGAGCCAGCTCTCCGCTTGCAGTCGCTGCCCGTACAAGTAGCGCTGCCCGTGCACGACGGCCTTTGGCTCGCCGGAGGTGCCGCTGGTGAAGGTGATCAGGGCGGGGTCGTCGTCGTTCAATTCCGCGTCTGGCGCCAAAGGGGGGCCTTGCCTTTGTCGCGCGAACAGTTGCGCGTCGTCGGGGATCCAGAGTACGGGGCAGTCGGGCTCGGCATGTTGCAGCTCCGCGCGGTTACGCTCGTCGGCGAGGATCAGCGAGGGCTCCGTGACCGCCAGGCGCAGGCGCAGGTCCTTCGCCCGTAGCTGCTCGGTACAGGGAAGCGCGACCGCGCCGATTTGAAAGCAGCCCATCAGCGTGGCGATCCACTCGACGCGGTTGCCGATCAGCGTCATTACGACGTCACCGCGCCGCACCCCGTGGCGCACGAGCGTCGCCGCGGTTGTGTCGACCATCCGGTCGATCTCCGCGAACGTCCACACGCGCCGAGAGCCGTCGCGGCCAAGCTCGATCACCGCCAAGCGCTCGGGCGGTTGTGCCTGAAGGACGTCTCGGGCGAAGTTCACGGCGGGTATTCTCTCGATACTCGAAGACAAGCGACCCTGGAGCCTCCGCGAATGGCCGTAGCCCCCGCCCCCTACACCGAGAAGACCGACGAGCAGAAGGCGATCACCGAGATGGTGCGCCAGTTCGCCGACGAGCAGATCCTCCCCAACGCCGAGCACTACGACCACGAGGACGAGTTCCCCGGCCCGATCGTGGAGCAGATGAAGGAGCTCGGCCTGTTCGGGGTGACGATCCCCGAGGAGTACGGCGGCATGGGCCTGGACCTGACGACCTACGCGATGATCGTCGAGGAGCTCTCGCGCGGATGGATCTCGATCTCGGGGGTCATCAACACCCACTTCATCGGCTCCTACCTGCTGATGAAGTTCGGCTCCGATGAGCAGAAGCAGAAGTACCTGCCGCGTATGGCCACCGGCGAGATCCGTGCCGCCTTCTCGCTGTCAGAGCCCGAGCTCGGCTCCGACGTACAAGCCATCAAGACCGCCGCCAAGAAGGGCGAGGACGGCTCCTACGAGATCAACGGCCAGAAGATGTGGGTCACCAACGGTCTCATGTCCGACCTCGTATTCGTGCTCGTCAAGACAGACCCCGACGCACAACCTCGCCACAAGGGCTTCACCTGCTTCATCGCCGAGAAGGAGGGGGGAGTCTCGGAGAACACAGGCGACTACGCCGGACTCAATGTTCCCCCCAAGCTTAAAAAGATGGGCTACAAGGGCGTCGAGTCCACCGAGCTCGTGTTTGACGGCTACAAATGTCCCGCCGAGAACATCCTCGGCGGCGAGGATGCGGGGCTCAACAGGGGATTTGCCCAGATGATGGACGCGCTGGAGGTGGGTCGTGTCAACGTCGCCGCCCGCGGCGTGGGCATCGCCCAGCGTGCCCTGGAGCTGGGCCTGCGCTACTCCCAGGAGCGCAAGACGTTCGGCAAGCCGATCGCCGAGCACCAGGCGATCCAGTTCAAGCTCGCCGACATGGCCACTCAGGTCGATGCCGCACGTCTGCTCACGCTGCGTGCCGCCCGCCTGAAGGACGCTGGCGAGAGATCGGATCTGGAGGCCGGCATGGCCAAGCTGTTCGCCTCCGAGGCCGGCCGCTTCTGCGTCGAGGAGTGCTTTCGCATCCACGGCGGCTACGGCTACTCCAAGGAGTACGAGATCGAGCGTCTCTACCGCGACGCGCCGCTACTGTTGATCGGCGAGGGAACGTCTGAGATCCAGCGAATGGTGATCGGCAAGAAGCTGCTCCAACGCCACAAGATCTGATGAGTGGCGAGACCCTGGACCGGGAAGGTGTGAGCCGATGAGCGGCGATGCGAAGACCCTGATCGAGACGGCCGCGCGTCGCTTCGTCGAAGAAGTGACCGCGCTGGCGCCGATGAAGGTGATCGTCGGGGTCGAGCTGCACGGCCGCGGCGACATCCAGCACTTCCGTCTGCAGATGCCCGAGCTGGCCGTCACCAAGGGCCCAGCTAACGATGCCCGCATCAACGTGGAGATGCGCCGTGAGTTCTTCAATGTGATGGCCGCCGAGGGCAAGGTCCCCGACTGGATCGAGGCGTTCACTTACGGCAAGGCCAAGGCGACGGGCCCGAGCCAGTATTTGAAGCTGATCGCGAATGTGGTGGACAAGCACCAGGAACGCGAACGGCTGAAGACAGCTCGCAAGCACGCCTGAGCCTCCGCCTTAGGCGGCCGTCTCTAGTGGTAGGCGAGGATCTGCTGGGCGAGAAACGCCAGCGAGGCCAGCATGAATAGGCACATAACGATTAGCGAGAAGTTTTCGCTCACGTTCTGAACCTTACCGCCGCGAAGGGCGCCTGTGTGCCGCGCGCCGCCCCGGCCGGGCGGTCAGGGGACGCGCAGGGGTGCTGAGCTGCCGAGCACCGTGCTTGTTGCGCTGAGCGCGCGGCTCTGCACGTAGGTGCTGCTCGCACTGATGCTCGCAGGCAGGCTCACGGTTGCGCTTGTCTGGAAGCCGCTCTTCGGCACTGACGTAACGACCGAGAGTGAGCTTGGCGATTCGCCTGCCAGGAACTGCCATGAGGCGACTTCGGTGGCGCCATTCCAGCTCGTGCTGAGCGTCGCGCTGGTCGTGCCAGTGCGCGTGGCGGCGATTGCAGGTGGTTCGCTCGGATGGCCAGTCCACGGCGACAGGTAGGTCCGGAAGTTCTGCACGCCTTTGCCGAGCGTGCCGTCCAGCAGCACCGCGCCGCTTGAGCTGTACTCGGTGAAATTGGGCAGGTTGCCGTAGCCCATCAGCCAGTCGCCTCCAGGCAGCGCGAGCGTGTTGCCCTGGGCGGCTGCAGACAGCGTCTTCGTCGGGTTCGTAAAGGCTTTGACGAGCGCCACAGTCTTGTGCGTGAAGTCAGGCTTGAGCAGTACCCCGCGCGATTGCTTCTCCTTGACCGGCGTTGCGCCGTTGTCGAACACTGAGATCAAGCCGCCTTGCTGCCATTCGGCGTCGTGCTGGAAGTAGGTGCGCGTCCCTGGGCCGAGCTTGAAGGTGGAATGCGGACCGCCCAGCTGCCAGTTGAATGCCCCGGTCTTCAGGTTGACGTCGTACAGCGCGCAGGTGTTACGCGAGGAGAGCAGCAGGTCGTTTGAGGTTCCCGGGTCGATCGAGTTAATGTGGACGTAGTCCCACGGGTAGCTGGAGTTGGGTGCGTGCATGGTTGTGTCGCCGAGCGGGATATGACCGAGCGCGTGCCACTCCCACATCACCAGACCGGTTTTGACGTCGATCTCCTGGACGATCGAGTCGGTGAGGATGCCGTTCTTGACCCCGCCCTGGGCCAAGGTGTCCATGTGGATTGGATCGAACTCGTCGATCCAGGCAGTCCCCTGCGAAGTGAGCCGGATCTCGTGCAGGTCGGCCTTGTAGCCGTTGCCGGCCTTGATCGTCGCGATCTGTTTGTAGGAGCTGTCGTAGACGACGTCTTCGCCCTGCCCGAAGCCGACACCGAGGATCCGTCCCTGCCACCAGGTTAGAACTGGCTTGCCTTCGTATTCCTGCACGCGGAAGTTGGTCGAGGAGATCCCCTTCGCCAAGGGGTGAAACCAGACGAGCGAGCCGTTCTGTTCAGAGATCATCTCGCCGGGTGTCCCGAGCCCCTGATAGGGCGCGAGGAACAGGTCGCCCGGCGCCGAGCCCGCTTGGGCGGACGTCGTCACGCTGACCGTGCTCGGGGCGATCGCCGGCGCCGAGCTGTAGCGCTGGATCGCTTTCGAGTCGCCGGGTTCTTTCGGGAACTCGGCTTGGCTAACGGCTGCCTGGTGGGCGACCGTGAACACTGTGGTCACAGGCTTGCTGGGCGCCGCCGACCCACGTCCCACAAGCGCGTGCACGGCGACCTGCTCGCCGGGCGTCAGCGGCTTGTTGAGCAGAAAGCTCTCACCTGTCCCAGTCGAGAAACGGCGCAGTTTGCCCGAGTGGTTGCCGCTGTGCGAGCCGACTACGCTCACGTTTGCGACCTTTGTGCCGGATGGCCCGAGGAAGCTGATCTGTGTGTATGGAGAGGCGTCCTCGGTGCCCGGAATAGGGGAGACAGCGACAGGGTTGGCCTTGGCCTCAGCCAGCTCGCGACCGGGCGTGATGCTGGCCGCGTCGGCACTCGAGAACACGCTTTCCCCGCAGGCGCACAGCCCGGCGCAGAGCGCCGCCGCGACCAGTGCCAACACGGCTCGCAGCGTCATTCAGCGCTCACCGAGAACGGCTGGGAGCTGCCGATCGGGTGCCCGGCGGAGTCAAGTGCCTGCAGCTCAAAGCGCGTGTAGACGCTCGTCCGCGGCGGGCGGGGCACGACGATGGCGGTCTCAAAACCGAACTTGGCGGTGCTCGTCACGGCGGTCAGCCTACCGGCGTTGCTCCCGGCAAGCAGCCGCCAAGAGGACAGCCGCGTGGCGCCGTTCCAACTGGCGTAGACGACGGTCTTGGCGCCTGTGCGTCGGGCGGCGCCGGAAGGTTTGGTTAGCGGCAGGCCAACCCAATGCGCAAGTGTTGCCCGATAGCTGACATCGGGCCAGGGGAATTCGCCGTCGAGCAGCAGCTGCCCGGAGCGCCCGTACTCCGAGAAGTACGGTTCCGAGCCCCAGCCGACGAACGCCCCGCCGCTTGGCAGCGGCTGGGCATCGCCCATGTAGTCGGCGGCGAATTCGCGTTCGCGCACGAACTGGGCCGCCAGCGTGGCTGTACGTCGCTGCTGATCGATCCGCAACACGAGCGCGCGTGAGGGCCCTGTCGCGGGCACGTTCTTGCCGCCGCTTGTGATCTGGCAGCAGTGATCGTCATACATGCTCATCAGCAGGTCTGGCGAGCTCGAGGCGCTCGCCGCGCCAGTCGTCGGGCCGGCGGGCGTCTGGCCGGGCTCGAAGGCTACGTCGTGCTGCCACTGGAAGGCGGCGCCGGGTCCGAACCGGTAGTCAGAGCGCTTGCCGCCGAGCGTCCAGAGGATCTTCCCGCTTGCGGCATCGACCAGATAGGCGGCCCAGGTGTTGCGCATCGAGACAAGGAGTGAGCCGTTGCCGACAAGCTGGATCGAGTTGACGTGGTAGGCGTCCCAGGGGAAGCCGTTAGTCGGCAACGTCGCGTATGAGTCGGCAAGCGATATGTGATCGAGCGCGTCCCAAGTGCGCAGCAACTTGCCCGTTTTCAGGTTGTACTCCTGCACCGCCGAGTCGATCAGCGCGCCGTTGTAGGCGCCGCCATAGTTGGACAGGTCAAGCGCTAGGTTCTTGTTGGCCGTGACCCAAGCGTCTTCGCCGCTGATCAAGAACTCGTGCAGCGTCAGCACCCAGCCGTCCGCTCCCTTGAGCCGGGCGATCGGCCGGTAGTGCTGGTCGACGACGACGTCTTCGCCGCTCTCGGTCTGTCCTGTGTTGGTTACCAGGCCCTGCCACCAGTTGAGCACAGGCTTGCCTTCGTAGCTCTGCGTGGCGAGATTCGACGCGACGACCTTTTCCGGGACAGGCTCAAACCAAACCGGCTGAAGCTGGCTGTCGAGGATCAGCGGACCGCTCTGGCCGATGATCGGCGGATAGCTGAGGTTGTAGAAGTTGGCTGTGAGGATGTAGCCCGGCGCCGGCGTGCCCGATGTGTGTCGATCTGGGGTATGCCTGATGATCGGCGGATGCAGGTTCGGCGCCGAGACGAAGCTGTAGGCCCCTTTTGTGGTGTAGGCGCCAACCGGAGCGCTTTGCGAATTGGCAAAGGCGACGTCGATGGCGATGAAGCCAACGACGAGCACGCCGATCGCCGCGCCGAAGCGCCGTGCCGAGGGCAGCCCCGCTGGTCGTTTCATCGCGATGAGCGTCATCAGCGCCGCCGCGGCAGCCAGGCCGCCTCCGATCAGATAGGCGAGCCGGAAACCCTCGGTCAGCGCTTGTGGGACCTGCACGCCCTTGCCAATCAGGTGCGTGCTGCGCTCGGTTGCCAACGTCACCAGGATCGCCAGGCCAAGCCCGCCGCCGATCTGCCGCGAGGTGTTCACCAAACCAGAGGCAAGGCCGGTCTGGCCCGGCTTAGCTCCCTGCGTGGCGGCGATCGTGGAGGGGACGATCGACATCGCGATCCCAGCCGCCGTCAACAGTCCCGGGATCATCACGTAGACGATGCCGCTGCCGCTTGCCCCGATCCTCGCCAGCAGGAACATGCCGGCCGAGAGCATCACCAGCCCGCCGCCGAGTACGGGTTGTACGCCAAAGCGACCGACCAGCTTGCCGGCGCGCCCGGCGACGAGCATGATCATCAGCGTCATCGGCAGGAAGATCAGGCCGGTGCTCAGCGGCGAGAGGCCAAGCACCTGCTGCAAGTACAGCGAGCTGACGAACCACATCGGGAACAGCGACGCGCTGAACAGCAGGACGATGTTGTTGGCCACGCGCAACGGCCGCGTGAGTTCCTTGAAGGGGATCAGCGGCTCAGAGGCAAAGCGGGTCTCGATCAGGACGAACACGACCAGCAGCGCGATACCGGCGAAGATCGGGCCAAGCGCGATCGCCGTGCCCAAGCCTGAGAGCCCGGCTTCGACGATCCCGTACACCAGCACGAGCTGCCCGACCGTCAGCGTCAACGCGCCCGCGACATCGAAGCTGCCTGGTCGCTCGCGACGGCGCTCGCTGACCACGGCGTAGGCAACCAGCGCTGCCGCCACGGCGATCGGCGGGTTGATCAGCAGCACCCAGCGCCAGCTGAGCGCTTCGGTGATGATCCCCCCGAACAGCATTCCGGCAGCCCCGCCCAGCCCGTTCATGGTCGCCCATATCCCGATCGCGCGGTTAAGCTGAGGCCCGGGCGAGAATGACGAAGTTATGATCGCCAGCGAGCAGGCTGCCATCAGCGCGCCGCCGATCCCTTGCGCGGCGCGGGCGAACACCAGCATGGTTCGATCTGCGGCCAGGCCACCGGCGAGCGAGGCCAGCCCGAACAGCAGCAGCGCGAGCACGAACACGCGCCGCTGCCCGAAGTGATCGGCCGCGCGTCCGCCGAACATCAAGAAGCCGGCGAAGGAGATCGCGTAGGCGTCGACCACCCATTGCAGTTCGGGCGCGTTGAAGCCGAGGCTGAACTGGATCGAGGGCAGCGCGACGTTGACGATGCTCAGGTCGAGGATGACCATGAACTGGGCCGCGCAGCAGACGGCCAGCAGCCAGCCCAGCCGCTTGTCGCGCTGTGGTCCCCCGGCGTTCTCGACTGGAACCGTCGGTGCCAGCGTGCTCATGAGCGCCTGGTAGGGTGAGCGCCGGATGAATGCCCGACCGATGAGACGTAAGCCACTGGCGGCCATGCTAACGCTGGCGGTAGTTGCAGCCGCCGCGATGGGGGTTGCCGGATGTGGCGGCAAATCGTCGAGCGGCTCGAGCACCTCGACCCCCGCCACCACGACGAGCCATAAGCAGCCCTCGCACGCGCCCGGCTACTGAGCCGCTCGCTCGCCGTCCTTGCTGGCGCGGCGATCATCCCGCTCCGCCCGGGAACGAGGCCGCATAGGAGCCCACACGAGCCGGCTGTGATGTCGCCAGCACGCGCCCACGCGAGTCGAGCGCCTGCACGGCCACGTAGCCGTAGCGCTTGGTGAGGATCGTCGAGCTTTCGAAGTCGCTTGCCGGGAACTTGGCGCTCGTCGTGAGCTTCTGCGGTTGCGTCCCGGCCAGCGCTCGCCAGTCGTTTACGTCGGTGGCGCCGTTCCAGCTGGCGCGCACGATCGTCTCTTCGCCGGTGTTGTTGAGGTTGGCGAGTACAGCGGGAGCGCTTGCCGGCTGCGCGCTCCAGGCGAAGCGGAACGCGCGGTAGCTGGACATGGCAAAGGGCAGATACGCGTCGAACAGCAACGTGCCGCCAGGCGTGTACTCGCTGATCTGTGGCACCCCGCCGTAGCCGATCACGACGTTGCCGCTGGGCAGCGTCTGCATGTTGCCTTGGCTTGCGCTCAGCAGTGGCGAGTTGGGGTGGACGTAGGCGAAGCGCAGCGTGGCGCGACGATGAATCGGATCGAGCCTGAGTCGCACGCCCCGAGACTTTGAGTGGACCGGGGGATTGGAGCCGTCGTCGAACATCGTCACCTCTCCATCGGGCAGCATCCGCGCATCGTGCTGCCAAGCGGTCTTCGTGCCGGGCCCCATCGCAAAGGAGCTTTTGTTGCCGCCGAGCCGCCAGAGGACGTTGCCACTGCCTGCCTGCAGCTGGTAGGCGGCCCAGGTGCTGCGCGCTGAGATCAGCAGATCGCCGCTGGGCTCGACGTCGATCGAGTTGAGATGAAACCAGTCCCACGGCGCCGAGGTCTTCGGCGCCGCGGTTTCAGACTCGGTGACCGCGATGTGGTCGAGGCTGTGCCATTCCCAGCGCACCAGCCCCGTCTTGACGTCGATCTCCTGCACGGCGTTGTCGAGCAACACGCCGTCGTGGGTCCCGCCTTCGACCGAGGAGACGTCGCAGCGGATCGGGTTGAAGGCGGTCGTGTAGGCGACGCCGTGCGGAGCCAGTTGGAAGTCGTGCAGGTCGGCTTGCAGCCCGTTGCCGCCGGGGACTTTGGCGATCGTCTGGTAGCGGTTGTTCATGACGACGTCTTCGCCCTGCCCGAAGCCGAGTGAGAGCACCTTGCCCTGCCAGAAGGTGAGGTCGCGCTGCCCTTCGTAGCTTTGAACGCTGAGGTTCTCGGCGCTCTTGCCGTCGCTTAGCTGGTCAAACCAGACCAACCGGCCTTGCGGGGTGTAGATCAGCGGTCCGTATTTGCCGGCGCTCGGCCCGTTGCTCGTGAAGATGTCGCCGGCAGCGGGATCGCCGTCGGGCAGTGTCACATGCAGCGTCGGTGCTTGGATGCCGGGCAGCGTTGCGAAGCTCTCGTAGTCGGCGGGCGAGGGCTGCGGGTTGGGAAACGGCGCGACGCTCGCGGTCGAATAAGGGGTGTCGACGCGAAACGAGAAGCCAATTTGACGGCGAGGCAACGGCGGAACCGACTGCGGCGGCGCGTAGTAGCGGCCGACGTCGATCATGGCGCTCACGGATACTCGCTCGCCCGGGGCGAATGGCCCGTTTGACACAAAGCTTGCTCCGTCGCCTTGCGAGTAAGCAACCAGGCGCCCTGTATGGCGACCTGTGCTCTGTCCGGAAACCGACACGTCGTGAATCGCCTTTGCCGGCAAGCCCAAGAAGCTGATTTGGGTGTTCGGGTTGGCGGTGTTCGTCCCAGGCGCCGGGGAGACATAAATTGAGCTGGCGGGCAACTGGGCACTGTGCTCGAGCGTGCTCGGCAGACATGCCGGCGCGACGGCGCTTGAGGAACTGTTAAGAACCCCCGTAGCCAGCAGAACGGCGAGTACCGCGACGGCAACGCCGACGAGCGCGATGGCGGCCCGGCGCACTACGCGGTCGCGGAGCCCAGCGCTTCGGTCTCAGCCGCGCGCCACTCCCCGAGCTTGCCCAGCGCGCCATCGATCACGCGGCCGAGGAAGGTCTCGCGGTCGTTGACGTGCGGCAGTGGCTCAGCCGGGACCGGGACCTCCAGGAACTCGCACAGCGGCTCCCAGCCTTCGGTCACGCTCCAAACCAGCAAGCGATCGGCGGGAACACTCACCTTCACCAACTCGTTGTGGGCCTCGAACTGCTCCATCATCTGCGCGGGCGTCTCGTGCCCGGCGGAGAACGTGCCCTGCTCGCCCCAGAACATGCGGTCGACCAGTTGCAGGTAGCGATCCCATTGTGGATCGATCTGTGCGCGTGCGCGAGAGACGAGGTTCAGCACCGAACCGCCGAAACACATATTCCAGATGGTCTCGCGGAAGCTCGGCTCCCACTTCTCGGCGTCGCGTACGCTGAGCAGAACCTTCGCGTCGGGGTAGTAGTCCATCAACTCGCGCCAGAAGTAGCCGCCGGGCCAGTCGACACTTGCCTGAACGCCCGCGAAGACCTCATCCCAGGGCCCCTCGCCGTCGAGTGCTCTGTTCCAAACGCCGACCTGGTCTAGGTCGGCGATCACGTTGACCCAGTGGTAGCAAGGATCAAAGCCAAGCGTCTCGAGCGCCACCTTCTGCGTCAGTGTCCCCGTGCGGGGTAGTCCGGCTCCAATCAGTCGCATCTGTGGCCCTCCAGGCTGCAGGTTCTCGCGAAGAGTTGATGAAGAAGCATGTGGATAGGATGAAGAGTCTATGAAGAAGACCCGACGATTCGCCGCTCTTTCGCGGCGTGCGACGGGTTGGACGAATATGCTCACGCCGTCGTTGGAGCCCTCTTCTTGAAAGCTATCGCAGCCGAGCTACCGAGCTTTTCCCCAGCCTTCGCCGAGTCCCCGGCGACGCTGCCGCGCATCGCCGGGCTGGCGCTGGCGCATCCGGACGCCGTCTACACGCAAGAGGACGTGCTCGAACGTCTCGGTCTGGCCGATGACGAGTTTGCCCGGCGCATCTTCGGGCGCTGTGGTGTGCGGACTCGCCGGCTGCGGTTGGACGATGACTTCCTAGACGGGACGGCGCAGGCACGCACCCCGGCGATCGAGCAGATGCTGCTGGGCGAGGCGACGAGAGCAATCGACGAGCTCGCACTCGATCCCGCCGAGATCGGTGTGGTCGTGACATCGAGTCTGTACACGTTGGCCGGCCCGACGCTTGCGCACCGCCTGGTCGAGCATTACGCGATGGATCCCGCGACCGACAAGTACCACGTGGTCGGTGTCGGTTGCGCCAGTGCGGTGCCGCTCGTGCGCTTGGCCGGACAGACGCTTGCCGGCCGGGTGGGTGGGCCACAAACAAAGGCGCTGGTCGTGGCCGCGGAGAGCATGAGCGGCATCCTCAGCCGCGCGCGCGAGGGCGACGAGCGAAGCAAGACGGTCGGCTCGTCGATCTTTGGCGACGGTTGCGCGGCGGCGGTCATCGAATTGGGGGAGAGCACCGACGCTGGCATGCCTGGCTATGAGCCCGGGCCGACGGTGGTGGCTTCCAAGGTGCATCAGATCGCCGGCTCGCTCGACGCCGTGCGGATGCAGTTGAGTACGCAGGACAGCTACCTGCACCTGATCCGTGAGCTGCCGGACGTCGCCGCTGAAGGGCTGGCCGATCTGGTCGATGACTTCCTCGCCGTAAACGGCCTGGAGCGCGAGGCGATCGACCGCTGGCTGCTGCATCCAGGTGGGCGGCGGATCATCGAGAGCCTGCAGGAGGGGCTTGAGCTCACACACGAGCAGGCGCAGTCGAGCTTCGACGTGCTGGCAGAGCACGGCAACATTGGCACACCGGCGATTCTCTACGTGATGAAGCGCTCGCTGGACGAACGCGCCGCCGAGCCGGGCGAGCACGCATTGATGGTTACGGTCGGACCGGGTGTTACGGTCGGCCTGATGCTGCTGCGCTGGTAGCGACCGGTCCCGGTCGTCGGACTAGGAGCTGGCGGCGGCGCCCGTCGTGGCGCCCACCAGGCGGGACAGGCCGAGCATGTCGAGGATTGTCTCTACGGCGTTCGACAGCGCAAGCTCGGGAGTGATGCGTAGATCGGGGTCACTCGGCGGCTGGTAGGGGTCATCGACGCCGGTGAAGCCGTCGAGGTCGCCTGCGTAGGCGCGGGCGTACAGAC
>DASTPN010000194.1:0-2531 GCA_035719985.1 Solirubrobacteraceae bacterium
GGACGCAACAAACGGCGCTTGACGGTGGCGTCCGCCTCATTCGCGCGCTTGTCGCCAAGGTGCCAGCCGTGAAGCTCGAGGCCCCGCTTGCCGAGCGGGGCCTCGCGGCTTTGTTCTGGCCCGGCGACGAAGCCGTCGAGCGAGATCGACATGTGGCAGGTGGTGTCGGCCATTACTCTCCTCCAAAGTGATTGTGATTTTCAAGCGGCGGCTGTAGCACCGGCGCCGCAGGGACTTCTATGCTCACGAGGTATGCCTGGGCTGTGGCGCCTGTTCCTCATCATCCTCGACGATTACGGTACGCGGACGCTCACACAGCCCCTGTGACCACTTTTCGGCAATCCTCAATGGCGATTGAGGTTTGATGACCAAGCTCACTTACGCCGCTATCGCCTCGCTCGACGGCTTCATCGAGGACGAGCACGGCAACTTCGACTGGGCATTCCCGGGCCCGGACGTGCATGCCTTCGTCAACCAGCTGGAGCGCCCCGTCGGCCTCTACCTCTACGGGCGGCGCATGTACGAGACGATGGTCTTCTGGGAGACGCAGGGTGGGAAGTCGGCAGTGACCCGCGAGTACGCGCAGATCTGGCGTGCAGCGGACAAGATCGTCTTCTCGCGCACACTGCGGGAGGCCTCCAGCGCGAGGACCAGGATCGAGCGTGAGCTGACCGCCGATGTGGTCCGTCGCCTCAAGGAGTCCTCCCCCACCGAGCTCTCGATCGGAGGCGCCGAGCTCGGCGGACAGGCCATCACCGCGGGGCTCGTCGACGAGCTGCGGCTCCTGCTGGCGCCCGTGATCGTCGGCGCCGGCAAGCCCGCGCTCCCGGCAGACATCTACTCCAAGCTGCATCTGAGCGACACGCGCACGTTCGCGAACGGCTTCGTCTACCTCAGCTATCGCCTTCAGGCCTGGGCTTGTGTGCCAGGAAAAGGTAGCGGTTGAGACTGAAGAAGTAGTTGGGGCCGAGTTCGGTTAGGTCTTGTGCCCATGCTGTGGCTTCGGTCTTGCTCACGCCGTTGCGATCGGGTACGAACGTGGCGATCAGCTCGAGCATTCCGGCGCTGTAGGTGTTGGGGTCATAGCCGGCGTTGAACAACGGCACGATTTGGCGGTCGTTGACTTCCAGTCCAGCATCGCGCAATAGCCGTGTGAGCGTACGCGGCAGGTGAGGGTGAACGAGGTGCTCCTCCCACGCGGCGAGCACCCGGCCCATGCGCTCGTTGTCACTCGAAGCCCATACGATCGAGTCCCAGTCGGTGTCAAGCACGAGCGCCCGGCCTCCCGGGCGCAGCACCCGTCTTAGCTCCAACAGCGCGGCGGGAACATCATCGACGTACTCGTAGACCTGTGTGCAGACTGCAACGTCGAAGCTCGCGTCCGCATAGGGGAGCGTGTGCGCACCGGCTTCTTGGTACTCGATTGGGCCGCTGCCGGCTGGTGGTCTGCGCGCCCTGGCTAGGACAAGCATGTCCTCGCTGACGTCCACCCCGCAGATCCGCCCGCCGCTCCCGACAGCAGCGGCCATTTCGCACGCGAGTAGACCAGGACCCGAACCGATGTCGATCGCCCACTCGCCGGGCTGGAGCGCTAGTGCCCGCAGGATCGCTCGGCGCTGTTCGATCACATCGGGCGTGGTGTAGACCCTCTCTACCCGCCGAGAGGCATCCTCATCGAATTGCAGTGTGGCGCTCATAGCTCACGTTCGCGACAGGAGGCGCCTTGGCAGTCGGTCGATCACTTCGGAGGGAGTGGTTTTCTTGATCAAACCCGCTAAGGCTCGATCACGACCCGGCCGAAGGCCTGGCGGCTCTCGGCGTATTCGTGTGCGGCGCCAGCCTCCGCCAGCGGGAACGAGCGATCGATCTCCACAATCAGCTCTCCACTTGCCACGCGCTCGAGCATGTCGGCGATCATCGGGTGCACGCGCGTGTACTCCGCCAGGATCGCCCCACCGAGAAAGACGCCATGCAAGGCGTTGTTGCGCGTCCACAGCGACCGTGCCTCGATCAGCGATCCCGCACGGCCGGCCACGCCAACGCTTACCAGCGCTCCGCGGTAGGCGAGCACGCCGACGCTGTCGATCAGGTTCTGTCCGCCGATCGAGTCGAGCACGACGTCCACGCCGCGTGAGTCGGTCAGCTCGTTGGTGCGCTCGACGAAGCTTTCGGTCGCGTAGTTGATCGCGTGGTCAAGGCCGAGCGCCTTCAGCCGCTCTAGCTTCTCCTCGCGCGAGGCGGTCGAGATCACGCTCGCGCCCGCGCGCTTGGCAAGCTGGATCGCGGCCATGCCGACGCCGCCCGCACCGGCATGGATCAGGACGGTCTGGCCTTCGACGAGTTTGCCGGCGGTGAACAGGCACTCATATGCGGTCCCGAAAGCAACCGGCACGCAGGCCGCACGGGCCGCGTCTAGCCCGGCTGGGATCGGCCAGGTCATCGCGGCGGGAACCACGCGCTTGGCAGCATGGGATCCCGCGGCGTTCAGCGCGACGACGCGGTCGCCAAGCGCACGGTCCTCGACGACGGCG
>DASTPN010000195.1:0-6202 GCA_035719985.1 Solirubrobacteraceae bacterium
GTCATCACTTTCGCCGTGGGCGTGATGATGGCCCTGGTGGCCTTTCTGGTGCCGGTGTTCGCCAGCGTCTTCAAGCAGTTCGGTGGGGAACTGCCGAAGATCACCCAGGTCTCGGTGTTCATGTCGCACATGGTCATCGGCTACTGGTGGGCGATGTTCGGCGGCATGGCGCTTGCGATCTTCTCGTTTCTTCAGTGGAAGAAATCGTCGTGGGGTCGCCCTCAGTGGGATCGCTTCCGTCTGCGCGTGCCGATGAAGATCGGCACGATCGTCCAGAACATCGCTGTTGCGCGCTGGTCGCGTACCCTGTCCTCGCTGACGGCGGCCGGGGTGCCGCTGCTGCTTGCGCTCGACATCGTCGGCAAGACAGGCGGAAACGTGGTCGTCGAGGAGGCGATGGACGGCGTGATCGAATCGGTCAAGCGCGGTGGCTCGATCTCAGAGCCGCTGTCCAAGACAACGATCTTCCCGACAATGGTCACCCACATGGTCGGTGTCGGCGAGGAGACGGGCGCCTTGGACGCCATGCTCGGAAAGATCGCTGACTTCTACGAGGACCAGGTCGAAGCGTCGGTGAAAGCGCTCACCTCGATCCTGGAGCCGATCATGATCATCGTGATCGGCTCGATCGTCGGCTTCATCGTCATCTCGATGTACATGCCGATGTTCACGGTCTACAACCACATCGAATAAATCGTCTTTGCGATAAGAGTGTTTGGCGCCGGGCTACGAGTGTTGTTGCTCAGCGCTGACATGCAGGGCACGATCTCGCACCGACAGGGATACCCGCCCATGCAACAGGTCCAGTAGCTCCTTGCCGACCAGCTCGTGACGCCAACCTCGCAGGGTTCGCACGTCGGCTTGTTTACTCGTGCGCTCGCCGACCACGATCGCCTGCAGGTCGGCGCGGGCGGCAAGCAGCTCGTAGGCCAGATCGGCTTCGCGTGCGCGGGCGCGCACTAGCGCCTCCGAGAGAGCGATCAGCGGTGCGTCCTCAGGTTGGGGCAGCGCCGGGCGCGGGCCGCCTTTGAGCGGTTGCTGCTCGCGCTCGCGGCCGCGCTCGATCGCCGCCAACACCTGGTCGGCGCCGCGGCGCAGGCTGCCCTGAGGGACGCCTCGGATCTCTTCGAGCTTGCGCGCCGAGGTCGGCTGACGCTTGGCTATCTCCACCAGCGCGTTGTCGCCGAGCACGCTTTGCACTGGGCGATCGCGCTCGCAGGCGATGCGCTCACGCCACTGCACCAGTTCTCGTGCGATGCCCTGGCCCGTTGCGCTCAGGCCGCGGATGCGCGGGAGTCGTTCAAAGACGGTGTCGAGGTCGCGCTCGTCGCTTACCTGCTCGAGGAACTGGCACTCCTCGCGTGCCCACTCAAGGCGACCGAGCTCTGCCAGTCGCCGTTCGATCTCGCTGGCCAACTCGACGAGGTGCGCGACGTCCTCGCGGGCGTAAGAGCGCTGCTCCTCACTTAGCGGCCGCGCATCCCAGCGCGTGAAGCTGGCGCTCTTGGCCACACGCATACCCAGTACCTGGTTTAGGAGCGTCTCGTAGGAGCACTGTGCCGGCATGCCAATGAAGCCGGCCGCGACTTGGGTATCGAACACCGCTCGTACCTCGCAGGCAAGCATTCGACGCAGCAGTGCGATGTCTTGGCGACCGGCGTGGACGATCACCTCGATCGCCGGGTCGCTCAGCACGTCTGCCAGCGGCTTGGCCCAGTCGGCAAAGCTCGGCTGAAGCGCCGCGCTGGGCGCCGTGTCGCGATCGAGCGGATCGATCAACTCGATTCGTTGCGCGCCGTTGGTGTCTGTGACGGCTATCTGAATCAGGCACAACAACGTGCGGTAGCGGCCCTCACCCATGAACTCGGTGTCGATCGCGATCCGTCCATCGGCACGAGCCAGCTCAGCGAGCTCGGCGAGGATCGTCGCCGAGCGGTGCTCTTCGGTGCCTGCGGGAGGGCTACTCACACGTCTATCCTCGCCGATCGTCGGCCGAAAGCGCCGCGCGGCTCAGCCGCCGATGTCCTCAGGCCTCGCTGCAGGGACGCGCAGTTGGAAGCGGGCGCCGGCCCGGGTGCTGCGCGCGTTGTCATCGTTTGCGCCGTCAAGTAGCGTCAGCGATCCCCCCATCCGAGCCGCCAACTCGCGCCCGATCGCCAGGCCGAGTCCGAAACCGCTGCGCCCGCCGGTCGAGCTGCCGCGCTGGAAGCGCTCGAAGATCCGCTCACGCTCTGCCGCCGGCACTCCCGGGCCGCTGTCGGTGACGGTCAGGCAAGCGTCGCCATCCAGCGGTTCGGTGTGGACCCGCACGGCTGTGCCCTGTGGCGCCACACCGCAGGCGTTATCGAGCAGGATCCGCACGATGCGCGCGAACGAACCGGGATCGCCCTGCGCCCAGCAGGGCGCTGTTCCCACGCTTACGTCGATCTCGACATTCAGGTCATGTGCTCGGCGCTCGAACTCCGCAGCTACCGCCCGGCAAACCTCATCCAGCTCCACCGGCTCGGCGCGCAGCGCAACTTCGGCGTCTAGCCGGCTCAGGTCAAGCAGGTCGGTTGCCAAGTGTGAGAGCCTCAGCGAATACTCACGAGCCCGAACGGCCCGCTCGCGCGCGTCATCGAGGTCCAGTCGCCCCGGATCGAGGTCGTCTTCCAGCAGCTCGAGTGTGCCGTCCAGCGAGGCAAGCGGCGTGCGCAGCTCGTGCGAGGCGGTGGCCACAAATGCTTGGCGTGCCTGCTCCTGGCGGCGCAGTCGCTCCTGCATGCCGGCAAAAGCACGCGAGAGCTCGCCGACCTCGTCTCGGTGCTCGTCTGCGTGAACCGGCTCGTCCAGTCCATGCTCCTGTGATCGAACGGCAGCTTCGCGTAGGCGCTCCAGTCGTCGCAGCAGCGTTGTTGTGAGCGCCAGCCCAAGCAGCAGCGCGATCCCTAGTCCCACGGCGGCGGCCACCAAGAACGCGTTGCGAACCACTTCGACAGTTGAGATCACGTACTGCATTCGCCGCACCAGGACGACCACATAGGTCGCTCCGCCGCGCCCGATTTGTATCGGCTGAGCGACGATCAGTTCGTTGCCGCTGAGGGTGTGTATGCGTCGGTTCTGGTGAAGGGCCCGCAGGGCTTGCCCGTAGAAGTCGCCGGGAAGGTCCAGATCCTGCTCCGACGGCGCATAGACCGTCTGAAGGCGACCGTCGAGCACGGTCACCTCCGCGGCGGAGCGGCGACGCAGGATGGCGAGAGTGAGCTCCAGTTCGCGCCTGTCGGGCCGCCTCGTTCTCGGGTTCGTGCCGATCTCTTCGAGCTCTGGGCGAGAGGCGGAGATGGCGGCGTAGACGCCAGCCTCGCCCTCGCGGCGCAAGCGTTGCTCAAGTGGGGAGAGCACCGCCAGCGCGGCGACAGCGAGCGTTACCGCACTCGAGAGGACCAGCGCACCGAACACCTTGGGGCGCAGCCCAAGTCCGCGCGGCAATTTGCGCCCGTCGCGCCGGTCGCCCTCGGCGGTTGTGCTTGAGAGAGGACTGGCGGGCCGACTCACGGCTCTTGAAAGCGGTACCCGGCGCCGCGCACCGTGAGGATCAGTTGTGGCTCCTCGGGGCGCTGCTCGATCTTCTCGCGCAAGTGGCGAATGTGCACGTCAATCGCGCGCGGGTCGCGATAGGCCGAATCCCCCCAGATCGCCCGCAGTAGCTCCTGCCTATTGAACAGCCTGCCCGGCTCAGACATCAGTTGAGCGAGCAACTCGAACTCAGAGAAGGTGAGCTTGATCTGCTCGTCATAGGCATTCACTTCGCGGTGGGAGCGGTCGAGCGCCACCGGCCCAACGGTGAGACGCTCGCGGCCGAGCGAGCGCGGACCGCTGCGTCGCAGTACGGCTTTGATGCGGCTGCGCAGCTCGGCTAGCCCGAACGGCTTGGTCACGTAATCGTCAGCGCCCGCCTCAAGGCCCTGGACGGCATCCGCCTCTGTGTCCAAAGCGGTCAGCATGATGATCGGCACGATGTTGCGCTGCTCGCGCAGCGTGCGGCAGACGTCATAGCCGTTGGGGCCGGGCCCGAGTGCGACGTCGAGGAGGATCACGTCGAAGCGCTCGCTGCTTGCCTGCTCAATCGCATCGATGCCGTCGGCGACGGCAAGCACTGTGTGTCCCTCCTTTGAGAAGGACCGGGTGAGCGTCTCGCGCAGAGCCGCCTCGTCGTCGACGACAAGAATCCGAAGCGACCCTGACGTCTCGATCGAACCGGCAGCGTTAGTACTCACGGCGCTCACGGTAGCCGCCACAGCAGCCCTCCGGCCAATCCGGCCTGGCGCGAAACGTCGATTGCATGTGCGCGGATCCAGCGCGCCGCCGGCGCACAGCCGGAGGTGGCCTTCGTCGAGTGGGGGCCGCACAGTGAGTTGATGAAGGCGTAGCGCACTTGACGGCGAGCAATCCTCAGCTTCAGTTGGGCGATGCTCGTCAGCGGGCGGCCGTTATAGGTGGTGAGCATCAGCACCGGCCGTTGGTCGGTGACGATCAGAGAGGCTACGGCCGTCGCCGAGCCGGCGGCAAGCTCGTAGTGCGCCCTGCCTTGATGGGCGAGCAGGTAGGCGCTCAAGGCAGCCTGCTCGCCAGGCGCCAAGCCACCGACGTTGCCCGCGTCCGTGACGTCAGCTTTCACAGCTTCAATGCTTGCCACCAAGGGCAGAGCCAGTAGCGCGGTCAGTGGCGCCGCCAACCACCGTGCGCGATTGCTTGTGGCCGCGATCGATCCAATCCCGATTCCGATCATGGCCGCCACAGCCGGGGTGAAGCTCTCAACGTAGCGAGGATGCAGGCGCGCCATCTGACTGAACAGGACGACACCCGTGGCCAGCCACACGAAGACACCGATCGCCACAGCGCGAGGCAGACGGGTGGCTTGCCGGTTGGCGAGCGCGATCAAAGCAAAGACGCCTAGCAGCAGTGCGGCAACGGCCTCCCAGCCCAACCACTTACCTGGAAGCTGTCCCGTGCGAGCAAGAAGCCGCGTGGGGGAGGGCGGCGCGATCGGCTGAGCCCCGCCCCGCGTCTGGCCGACTTCAGCGGCTTTGCCGCTGATCCGTTCTGTGCCGTTGAAGACGAAGGCCGCGTTCCAGGCGCTGCCGTTTGCGGAGCCGATCGCCCACGGGCGCTCATGCGCCGGGAACAGGAGCGTCGATCCCAGCCAGGAAAGTGCGACAAGGACATAGATCGCTGTGGCTGCCAGCAGTTGCCGGGCCCGACGCGCGGCCCCGGGCGGCATCCCAAGTAGCGCCAGCACGAACAGTCCGGGCAGCGCCACCAGCGACTCCAGCAGCTTGACGTTGAATGCGATCCCGAGCGCGGCGGCGGCCCCTAGCAGCCAGAGCGTGCCGCGATGCTCGCTTGCGCAGGCGCGAACCAGCAAGAACAGCGCCAGCGCCAGCAGCAGCATCATCACCGCGTCCATCGTGTCGCTGCGCGCAGTGATCACCTCGATCGGCAGCACCGCCAGCGCGAGCGCGGCTACCAGAGCGGCGATAGTGCCGAATGGACGGCGAATCGCACCGTAGAGCAGTGGCACAGCAACTGTTCCTGCCAGCGCCTCGGGCAGCTTCAGTGAGGTCGAGCCCCAGCCGAGCAGCTTGACGCTTGCGACCTGCAGCCACAGGTCCAGGGGTGGCTTGTCGATCGAGACGCTGCCACCCGGCTCGTAGGCGCCGAAGAAGAAGTTGTGCCAAGAGACTCCCATGCTGCGGACCGCGGCGTCGTAGAAGGGATCCACGCGCACAGCCCCGAGATCGATCAGCCGCAGTGCGGCGGCCAGCACGGTGATCAGGGCAAGCGCAAGCCAGCGCAGCCGGAGGGTCGGCAATTTCACCGACGCAACGGTAATCGAGCGCGCAGCGCCGTACCGCCACATGAGCGGCCGTATGAGCCGATCCTCACGCAAGCAGATAGGGTGGAGCGCATGAGCGAGACGGAGGACACCACAGCGGCAGAGAGCGTCCCGGAGGCTTCCGGCGAGCCTCAGGCCTGCATGCCCTGTCACGGCAGTGGCCAGGTGATCTCCAACTTGGGCGGCACGCCGAGCAAGGTGACATGCCCGTGGTGTCGCGGCGGCGGCGTTCGCCTCGTCGGCTCTGACGCGCAGGAGTACGAGCGCGAGCAGGCCGGCGCTAGGCACTAGCTCCAAGTATTACGTCGCGCAAATGTGTCCAGTGAG
>DASTPN010000196.1:0-2752 GCA_035719985.1 Solirubrobacteraceae bacterium
CCTGGCTGCCTCCGCGATCGTCGCGAGGTGCCCAACTCGATCCAATTGCTCGCCGACGAGGTGATCGAATTTGCCTTTTGGACACACCTGTTGCTGCATCTGCTCACGGCTGCTTGTGTGCAGGTTTTTGGACGCCGGCAATAACGAGACCCTCCGCACGCTCAGCGAACCGGCGTCCAAAAAGCGCCAAGGCACGAAGTCGCGGGCAGTTGGGCGCTGGCTGGCAGCGAGTGCTATGGGGATTATGTGTCGGTGCCGAGCTCGATGGTGGGCGGGAGGCGAGCACGACGCCACCTGCATGTCTGCACGTGCCGGAGGTCGGGAGAGTGCAGAAAGCATTTCGGCGGGCGCTTGGAGCGCATCAACGGGCGATCGACGCACTGATGGATGTGATTGGGTCGAGCGAGATCGCCGCCGGCGTGGAGCCAGCGCATCGGAACGGGAAAGCCGCAACGCTCACAGAAGGTCTGGCTCATGACGAGTCGATCCTGCTCGGTGTCGGTCGCCACCTCGGCTCGCAGTCGCGCGCGAAGACCTCGATGACGATCATGCGAGCGCCACAGAGCGGGCACGAGCAGGGCAGCACACGTGGCGCATCCGGCGTGACGTCCGGTTGCTTTTGCGGGTCGACGGCAGGCGGGGCGACATTGAGGAGAGCACGGGCCGTCGCGATGTTCTCGGCGCGGTTGGCGGAGGCAAAGAGCCCGTAGTGGCGGATGCGGTGGAAGCCCTTGGGCAGCACGTGCAGCAGGAAGCGCCTGATGAACTCGTGCGGGTGAAGCCGCATCGTCTTCCAGCGGCCGGGGCCGTTGATGCGATAGTCCTTCCAGCGGAAGGCGATGTCGGTGTCGTCGGCTGCAACGAGGCGGCGGTTCGAGATGGCGACACGATGCGTGTAACGGGAGAGATAGCGCAGCACCTGCTCGGGCCCTGCAAACGGCGCCTTGCAATAGACCACCCACTTGATGCGCCGCAGCGGGGCGATGAAGCGCTTGAACGTCCTCTTGTCGGCAAGCCCGGCATGCGTGTTGAAGAACGTCAACTGGCCGGCGTTGTGCGCATGCATGAGCATCGCCAACATCTTGCCCCGGAACAAGCGCGCCAGCACGTTGACATGCACGAGGAAGTTGGAGCGCGAGGCGACCCATCGCGCGTTATCGAGCGAGAGCCCTCCCCCCGGCACGATCATATGCACGTGCGGATGATGGGTGAGCGCCGAGCCCCACGTGTGCAGCACGGCCGTGATACCGATGCGCGCGCCGAGGCGCCTGGGATCGGTGGCGATGCTGAGCGTCGTCTCGGCCGCCGCCTTCATCAGCAGGTCGTAGACCATGCGCTTGTTCTGGTACGCGATGTCACGCAGCTCGCTTGGCAGCGTGTACACGACGTGAAAGTACGGCACCGGCAAGAGTTCCGCTTGGCGTTCAGCCAGCCATCGGCGTGACGCCGCGCCCTGGCACTTCGGGCAATGCCGGTTGCGGCAGGAGTTGTACGCGATCTCCGTATGGCCGCACGCCGCGTTCTCGCAGCGCGCGACATGCCCACCGAGCGCCGCCGTGCGACAGCGCTCGATCGCACCCATCACCTTCAATTGGTCGAGGCTGACGTGCCCGCGATTGGCCTCACGCCAAGCAGGGCCGTGATCGCGGAGGATGTCCGCGACCTCCAGAGCTGGTTGAGCCATGGCCGGCGGCGCTACGGCGCCGGCGGCTCTTCGGTGTTTTGTCTCGCCCGCCTGCGGCGCGGCGCGCTCAGGCCTTCCAGGGGGCTTTCGATCTTGGCAATCATTCCGGTCGCCACGCGACTGTAGCGGGCCGTCGTCTCAAGCTTGTCGTGTCCGAGCAAAGCCTGAATCACCCGAATGTCCGTGCCGCGCTCGAGCAGATGGGTCGCAAAGCTGTGGCGAAGCGAATGCAGAGAGACCGTCTTGCGCAGCCCCGCGGCTTTCGCGGCTTCCTTGAACAGCCGGCTGAACTGACGCGTGGTCAGAGGCTGATGATCACTGCGACCGGGAAACAGCCAGCGTTGTTCTGGCGCGACGCCGGCGTCTTCCTTGGTCGGGCGCGCCTTCCACCATTGCCGCAACAGCTCAAGGACCTCCGCCGGCAGCATCACGTGTCGGTCCTTGCGGCCCTTCGACTGCACGATGCGGATGATCATCTGCTCACTGTCGATGTCGCCCGCTCGCAGCCGCACCACTTCGCTGGCCCGCAGCCCGCAACCATAGGCGAGTGTCAGCATCGCTCGCGCCTTCAGGCTCGGCGCCATAGTCAGGACACGCTTGACCTCCTCAGGGCTCAGCACCGGCGGCAGCTTCTGCGGCTCTCTGATGTGCCAGACCTCGGCCGCCAGATCGTGGCGACGCAGCGTGACGCGGAACAGGAACCGCACCCCGGTCATGATCCGATTGCGGTTACAGATGCTCGCACCGCTCTCAATGAGATACAGCTGAAATCGGCGCACCTCGTCGGGTGTTGCCGTATCGGGCGAGCGTTTGAGCCAGGCGGCGAACCGCTTGCAACTGTAAACGTGGCTGCGCTGCGTGTGTGGGTTGAGCGTGCGCGCAGCCATATCCTCGAGCATACGCTGACGCAGCGGACTGGTAGTGTTAGTCCCGCTCATGGGGAGCTCCATCCTGAGTGCGGTTGACGACACCTCGATTCTCAGGACGGGGCTCTCCACCTGCTATTGGCTTCCTCTCAACTGGCTACGGCCTCTCGGCTCTTGCCCCCGCGCAGCGGGCTGGAGCGCA
>DASTPN010000197.1:0-21332 GCA_035719985.1 Solirubrobacteraceae bacterium
CCTCGCCGCGGCGCAGCTGGAAGGAGACGCCGTCGACGGCCCGCACGGGTGGACGGGATCCCGATCCGATGGCGAAGGAGACGCGCAGGTCGCTGACGTCGAGCAGCGGACCGACGGCGGCGGCCGGCCCGCGGCGATCCACCGTCGCCTCATCCAGTGCGCGGAAGTTGTGCACGGCCCCATCGGTGCGCTGACCATCGGCGCCGATCACGACAACCTCACCCGTGGATCGAGCAGCGCATAGAGAACGTCGACTATCGCACCGATGACGACCACGGCAAAGGCGACCAGCATCGTGATCACCATCACGGCCGGCACGTCCAGACGCCCAATCGACTGGGCCGCATATTGACCGACCCCACCGAGGTCGAACACCGACTCGACCAGGATCGCGCCACCGCCAATCACCCAAGCGAAGTCAAGGCCCCACAGCGTGGCGATGCCGGCAAGCGAGTTGCGCAGCACATGGCGAATCAGCACGCGCCGCTCGGACAGGCCCTTGGCACGGGCGGTGCGCACGTAGTCCTCGCTCATCACATCGAGCAGATTCGCGCGCAGCACGCGCGAGTAGACGCCGATCGAGACGACTGACAGGGCGACCCAGGGCATCAGCATGTGCGTGAACCAGCCCCACGGGTCCTGGGTCAATGGCACATAGCCGCCGAGCGGCAGCACACCCCACTTGTAGCCGAGCCAGTAGAGCATGATCGCGCCGAGGAAGAAGACGGGCATCGAAATGCCGGTCAACGCGACGGCGCTCAGCAGCCGGTCGAGCCAGCCGCCGGCGCGCACGGCGCTTGCCAAGCCGAACAGCACACCGAACACGAGCCACAGCACGCCGGCGCCAAGCGCCAGCGAGATCGTCGGCGGCAGGTCGCGGAGGATTTCCTGCTCGACGTTTATCTGTTGCGAGTAGGAGATGACGCTGCCGTCCAGGATCTTTTCCATCGTGCGCTCGTACTGGACGTAGATCGGCTTGTCAAAGCCCCATTGCACGCGCACGTCCTGCACCTGTTGTGGCGTGGCCAGCCGCCCGGCCATGCGCACAGCCGGGTCGCCGCCGGGGATCGCCTGGAAGATCAGGAAGGTCAACACGGTGATCGTGAACAGCACAGCGACCAGCGAGAGCAGCCGACGTGCGATGAAGCGCGCCAGCGGCGAGCGCACGAGCGGGAGCGAGCCGAGCGGGAGTCGTGCGGGTGCGGGAACGCTTGCCATCTACAGCCTGCCTCGCAGAGACGCCTTCGGGTCGAGCGCATCGCGGACACCGTCGGCGAAGACGTTGATCGAGAGCACCGTCAGTACGAGCAAAATCCCAGGCACGAGCACCAGATGGATCGCTCCGGGGATCAGGCTGATGCCGTCGGCGATCATCGTGCCCCAGGAGGGGTTGGGGTCCTGCACGCCCGCCCCGAGGTATGAGAGGCCGGCCTCCAAAAGAATCGCGTTGGCCACGATCAGCGGCACGAACACGACGATCGTGGAGGCGAGGTTGGGGACGATTTCGCTGGCCATGATCCGCAGCGAACCGCGGCCTTCGACACGGGCGGCGTCGACGAACTCGCGCTCTCTGAGCGAGAGCGCCTGCGCGCGCAGCGGCTTGGCGACGTAGGGGAAGAAGACGACACCAATCACGAAGGCGGGGATCAGCAGCGAGCCGCTGTGCAACGTGAACAGTCCGAGATCGACGCCGCCCACCGCCAGCGCCACGCCGAGCGCCACGCCAAGCAGCACCGCCGGGTAGGCCCAGACGATGTCGAAGATGCGCGAGAGCACGGCGTCAAGCGGACCGCGCGCATAGCCGGCGAGCGTGCCCAGAGCAATCGCCAGCAGCATCGTCAGCAAGGTCGCGATCGCGGCGATCTCAAGCGAGTTGCGCCCGCCGTAGAGCAGCCGCACGGCGACGTCGCGGCCGTTGGAATCGGCGCCGAGCAGAAACTGCCCTTTCCAGGTCGGGCCGATCGGCACGCCGGTCGGCGAGACGACATCGACCTGTTTGCCGTCAACGGAGACGGTCTCGGTGATGTGGTTGGTGTTCGGCCCAGTGTGGGCAATGTTCTTGGCGTAAACGGGGGCCAGCAGACACAGCACGACGATGGCCACGAACAGCGCTGCGAACGCCAGCGCCCAGCGATTGTGGACGAGCAGCCTCATGAGTTCTGCCTCATGCGACTGTCATCGACCCCGCGCGCATAGCGACTTTAGGCGTGCAGAGCCACCACCGACCTAGTAATTTGTCCTGAATCCGCTAGTAAAGAGCTTTACTTTGGATTCTTTACCAGAAATTCTTTACTTATCTACTTAAGTTCTAGCGTCGACCAGTCATTCCCGTACACCGGATGGAAGACCGCCGCTGAGAAGTTGACCCGATCGGAGAAGAACTTCGGCACCTCGTCGTAGCCGAACGGCGCCATGTAGGCGTGCTGGGCCGTGTACTGATCCAGCGCCTGCCAGCGACCGACGACTGACGGTAGCTGCGAGGAGGGCACTGGGCCCAGCGCGGCGATTTCAGCCTGGATGTGCGGGTCGTCGACCTGACTGAGGTTGTGGTTTTCGTTGGGGATGATCGATTTTGCATCGAGCAGTTGGTAGAAGTCGATCGGGTTGGGGAAGTCCTGGCTGAAGGACAGCCAACCCGTCTGCGGCTTGTTGGCGGTGTTGCCGATCGTCGCGTAGTACTGGGCGTCGGCGACTATCTTGACGTTTGCTTTCAAGCCGATTTCGTTCAGGACGCCGGCGTAGTAATCGACGAACTGCTTGTGTGGCGCACGCGAGCCGCCCCAGACGGTCACGGCCGTGCCGGTCATGCCCGACTGCTTGACCAGTTCCTTGGCCTTGGCCAAGTTCGGTGCGCCTTCGGGGTTGCCATACGGGCACGCGGCCGTCGGGTGACCCGGCATGCCTGTCGGCAGGAAGAAGCACGCGGGTTCGAGCATGCCGCTGTCCAGGCGCTGCAGGGCGCGGCGGTCGAGCGCGTAGTTGACGGCTTCGCGCACCTTGGCGCTGGAGAACGGCTTTTCTTTGACGTTCAGGAAGAAGTACTCGCCCGAGACCGTCGGCTCCTTGGCGTAGCGCCCGGAGGCCTGGGACTGCACCTGGGCCAGCAGCGTCGGCGGGATCGTGTCGTTGTAGTCGAACACGTCGGCCTGGTTTGAGAGCACCTGCTCGGCCTCGGTCTGGTTGTTGGCGAGGATCTGCACGTTCACGTTGGCCTTGCCGGCCGGCACGCCCGGGATCGTCGAAGCGGTGAAGTGCGGGTTGCGCAGCAGCGAGAAGGACTTGTTGGGCACGACGTGCCCGATCACGAACGCACCGACACCTGGGGGCGGTTCGTTGGGGAGCGCGTGCATCGGCGTCGTGCTCGGCACCAGGCCCGCGGCCGGGAAGGCGAGCACGTTCAGGAACGGGCCGTAAGGGGCATTCAGATCGATCGTGATCGTGCCGGTGGCATCGTCTGTGTGAATGCCCGCGATCGAATGGGCCTTGCCTTCGTCGTAGGCTTCGCCGCCGACGATGTTTTCGGTCAGGAAGCTCTTGTTGCCCCAGCCGAGCTTGATCGCGCGCTCGATCGTGTGTGTGAAGTCAGAGGCCTTGACCGCCGTGCCGTTTGAATAGACGAGACCTTTGCGCAGCTTGAAGGTGTAGGTCTTGCCCCCGTTTGAGACTGTGGGCAGCGCTTCGGCTACGCCGGCGATCAGCTTGGCGCCGGCTTCGCCGGAGGCGTGGGCATAGGTGACCAGCCCCGTATAAGTGATCCAGGTCGCCTCGTAGGACTGAGTGGTGGCACCGAGGCCGGGATCGAGCGAGTCGGGCGGAGTGCCCATTAGCACCGTGACGGTGCCGCCGGTTTTGCCGCCGCTCGTGGATGTCGTGGAGCTGCCACATGCCGCGACCGCGACTGTGAGAGCGAGCGTCAGGACCGCCGCAAGCAGCGTCCAACCAAGCCTCCTTGATCTCTTATGCACGTGCCCTTCCCCCTCCCCGCGGCCAGGCGCGTCTCGTAATGTGTGTCATGAGATTGAATGAAGAGGGGCCCGGCTCGCCGGCCTTTTGGCCGGCTGCGCCACCCTCTCAGTTACATGATTCGACAGAACTTGTCGGCAGCCCTTCACGAAACTTGAAGCATTCAAATGAGCCTGGACGCGTCGAATACGACAACACCACCCACAACGGCGCCCGCAACTGGCGCCATCCAGCTCGTCGCCGAGGTTGCAAGGGTGCAGCCGCTATGGGCGCTGCTGCGCGTGCAAGATCGCGCCCGCTACATGCTTGGCATGGCTCAGGCGGTGATCGACGAGCTCGATGAGCTGCGCGAGGCGGTCGCCGCCGAGCAACGGCGACCGCGGACCGAGGTAGCGGTGCTGGAGCTGTTGGCCGCGATCGACGCGCTGAAGTGGATCGGCCGCGACGGTGCCGGCGTGCTCGGCGCGAGGGGAGTGGGCGTACATCGCTCGCTGGCGCCCACCAAGCGCGCGCGTATCGCTTATGAGCCTTACGGTGTAATCGGGGTGATCGGCGCCGGCAGCGCGCCGTTCGCGCAGCCGCTCGGACAGATCGCCGGCGCACTGCTTGCGGGCAATGGCGTCGTCTTTAAGCCGGCTTTGCGCGCACGCGAGGCGGCGCGGCGAATCGCCCATGTATGTGCACGCGCAGGACTGCCGGAGGGACTCGTGCGGATCCTCGACGGCGGCGCCGAGGCGGGGCTGGAGTTGGCACGCGCGCCGATCGGCAAGCTGCTCTTTACGGGCTCACCTGTCATCGGGCGCGAGGTGGCACAAGCGTGCGTGGCGCGCGAGGTCGAGGTGAGCGTCGAGCTGGGCGGCAAGGACGCGATGATCGTACTCGCCGACGCCAACGTCGAGCGGGCCGCAGCCGCCGCGCTGTGGGCCGGCTGCGCGGCGGCGGGACAGGCGCGGGGGTCGGTTGAGCGGGTGTATGTCGCACCTGAGGTCTATGAGCGGTTCGTGGCAGCGACAGCCGCGCGGGCGCGCGCCCTCCGCGTCGCCGACCCGAACACCGACCCGCGGGCGCAGCTAGGACCGCTCTCCTCGCGGCGGCGCGTCGAGCACGTGGAGGAGCTGGTGCGCGAGGCGATCGCGGAGGGAGCGACGCTTCACTGCGGCGGGCCGGTGATCGCACAAGGGGGGCCTTCAGACACAAAGGGGGGCCTTTCGACCGAGAAAGGGGGGCCTTCGCATGCAAAGGGGGGGCCTTCAGACGAAAAGAGCTGCAGTAGTGACTGCCTGTACGCCCCGACCGTCCTCACCGGCGTCACGCACGAGATGCGCGTCATGCGCGAGCAGATCGGCGGGCCGGTGCTGGCGGTGATGAGCTTCGAGTCGGTCTCCCAGGCGATCGCGCTGGCCAACGACTCTCCGTTCGGACTGGGCGCATCCATTTGGAGCGCCGATCGCTATCGAGCGTTGCGGATCGCGCGACTGATCGACGCTGGGATGGTGTGGGTGAATGACCACCTACCGGGGCCGATGATCTCGCGCGGACCGTGGGGGGCAGCAGCCGGCAGCGGACTGGGCCGCACGCTCGGGGAAGCCGGGTTGAGGGCATGCGCACAAGAGAAGCTGATCGCGTGGGAGTTCTCTGGTTCGCGCGGACTGTGGTGGGGGCCCTACGACGAGTTGGCCGCGCAGGCGGCACGCGCCGCCGCCAAGCTGCGCTCCACGCGCGAGCCCGACCGCGAACGCGCCTGGCGAGACGGCGCGCTGTCGCTGGCGCGCGTCGGAGCGCGGGCGCTGGCGCGCAGGTCCTAACCTGTAGCTGACTATGCCCGCCCAGGCCTACGCAGGCAAGGAGTGCGTGTGCCAGCTCCGCAGGGGGGTCTGCGACCAGAGCTGCGTGCGCGACATGCTCGACACACCCTTCTACATCGCCTGCCTGAGGCTGAAGGAGCGCCACTGCCTCGTGGTCGGCGGCGGCGAGGTCGGGCTCGAGAAGGTCGAGGGGCTGCTGGCCTGCGACGGCGAGGTGACGTTGATCGCGCCAGAGGCCGAGCCGGCGCTCGAGCGCTACGCAGCCGAGGGGTCGATCCGCTGGGAGCGCCGCGCTTACGCCGGGGCGAGCGACCTGGAGGGCGTGTTCATGGTGATCGCGGCCACCAACGACACCGAGGTCAACATCTCCGTCTATAACGACGCGGAGGCGCGCGCCATGCTCGTCAACGTCGTCGACGTGCCGCCGCTGTGCAACTTCATCCTGCCGGCGATCGTGCGCACCGGCCCGCTGGCAATCGCGATCTCTACCGCCGGCGCCTCGCCTGCATTGGCCAAGCGGATGAAGCGCGAGATCGCCGCACAGTTCGGCGAGCCCTACGCACAGCTGGCGATCCTGCTCAACGAGGCGCGCGGCTGGGCGAAGGGCATGCTGCCCACCTACCAAGACCGCAAGCGGTTCTTCGAGGGGATTGTGAACGGCGATCCCGACCCGGTTGCGTTGCTGCAAAAGGGTCGCGCGGACGAGGTGCACGAGCTGATCGAGAAGGCCCAGGCCGAGCAGGAACAAGCGCTCGCCGGCGCCTAAGGTTCGCCCGTGATCGAGCTGAGTGGGCTCGTTCGCCGCTACGGCGAACGCGAGGCCTTGGACAACGTGTCGCTGTCACTGCCGGCCGGGCAGACGCTGGTCGTGTTCGGGCCCAATGGTGCCGGCAAGACGACACTGTTGCGAATTCTGGCGACGCTGCTGCGCCCGCACTCAGGGCAGGTGAGCGTACTCGGCGAGCAGCTGCCTGAGGAGGCGTGGAAGGTGCGCGGGCGGATCGGGCTGCTCGGGCACGAACCGCTGCTCTACCGCGAGCTGAGCGCACGCGAGAATCTGCGCTACCACGCGCGCCTGCATGGCGTCGAGGAGGAGCGCGTTCAGGAGCGCTTGGGCGCGGTAGCGATGCAGGATCGCGCTGATGAGCCGGTGCGCACTCTCTCACGCGGGATGGTGCAGCGTGTGGCGGTCGCGCGCGCGACCCTGCACGACCCCGACCTGTTGCTGCTTGACGAGCCTTACGCCAACCTCGACCCGGCAGCGATCGAGTTGGTGGCGCCGCTGATCGGGCGCTGCAACGCAAAGACGCGTGTGCTTACCAGCCACGATCCGCAGCGGGGGCTGGCCGAGGCCGACCTGGTGCTCGGGCTGCGCGGCGGGCGCGTGGCCTTCGCGAGCGTGGCGGTAGAGACAGACCCAAGTGAGATCGTCGAGCTCTACCAATGAGAAGCACCGTTGCGGCGCTGCTGCGCAAGGAGCTGTTGGTCGAGCTACGCACGCTGGAGTCGATACCCGGCATGTCGCTGTTCGCAGTAACGATCTTCGTGGTCTTTCATTTCGCACTGAACCAGAACACTCTCAGCGGCCAGGAGGCAGCGGGGATCCTGTGGGTGGCGCTGCTACTGGCGGCAATGCTCGGCGTCAACCGCCTGTTTGTCGCCGACGCCGACCAGGGCGGCTTCGACGGGTTTCTACTGGCGCCGGTCGAGCGCAGCGCGTTGCTGTTCGCCAAGGCGCTTGCGCTGCTGGTCTACCTGCTCGTGCTCGAGCTGGTGGCCGTGCCCGCCTTCGGCCTGCTGCTGCTCGGCCCGCCGCTCGGCCAAGCCCTTCCCGGCTTGCTGGCACCGCTCGCGCTTGCCGACCTGGGGCTTGCCGCGATCGGAACGCTGGTGGCCGCGATGGCGGTTCGCACCCGTGCGCGCGACCTCCTCGGGCCGCTGCTTGCCCTTCCGTTGCTTGTTCCGATCGTGATCGGCGCAGCCCGCGCCACCGCGCCGCTGCTGGCGCTCGAACATCCGGACCAGCCAGCGTTGCGTTGGCTGGCCATGCTGGCCCTCTATGATCTCGTTTTCGGGCTTATCGCCTACGCGGTATTCGACTTCCTCCTGGAGGACTAACGGAAGATGCGCCTCCCCAGCCTGCGCGCCCTCTCGATCACAACCGTCCTGGCGTTTTGCATATCGCTCTCGTTGGTGTTCTTTTATGCACCGATCGAAGCCGAAGAAGGCTTCGTGCAGAAGATCTTCTACCTGCACGTGCCGCTGGCGATCGTGAGTCTGTGCGGTTTCGTGCTCGGTGGCCTGTTGGCGATCGCCCACCTGCGCACGCGCGATTCCAAGTGGGATCTGCGCTCCTACGTGGCGATCCATATGAGCCTGATCTTTGGCCTGGCCGTTCTGATCACGGGCTCGATCTGGGCGCGCGCGTCGTGGGGACACTGGTGGGTGTGGGACGAGCCGACGCTCGTCTCGTTCTTGATCGTGTTCCTGCTCTACGCCACCTACCAGCCGCTGCGCTTCGCGATCGAGGACCCTGAGCGCCAGGCCCGCTACGCCTCGGTGTTCGCGATCACCGCCGGTGCGTTCGTGCCGCTGAACTTCATCGCCGTGCGCCTGTCCGCCTCCTACGTGCACCCGCGCGTGCTCGGCGGCACCTCCAGCCTGCCCGGCTCGATGGCGTTCACGTTCCTGGTGTCGCTGGCGGCGATGGCGCTGTTGTACGCGACGCTTTGCTCATATGAGCTGGCAGCCAAGCGCACGCGCATCCTGCTCAAATCGCGCTCACGGATACTTGGCTTCCAATGATCTTCGCGACCGCCACCCTGCCTGACGGCTCCAACGATGGCTACCTCGCCGCCGCCTACATCGTCTTCTTCGTGCTGGTGCTCGTTTACGTGGCGATCATGGCCTGGCGCTTGACGCGCGTTGAGCGCAGGGTGCGTGACCTGAATCTGCGCGAGCGCGAAAAGGAGCGCGAGGAGCGCAACCTTAAGGACACCCCCCATATCAGCAGGCAGGCAGGCGATCGCGTATGAGCGCCACGAAGGCGTCCCACGGTTCGGCGCGAGCGAATGAGTTGCTCGCGCTAGGCATCTCCCACAAGACCGCGCCGGTCGCGTTGCGCGAGCGCCTAGCCTTCACCGAGTCCCAAGCCGTCGACTTCGCCCGCCAGCTGACCGACGGGCCGCTCCTTAGCGAGGCAGTCGTCATCTCCACCTGCAACCGCACCGAGGTCTACCTGGTCGTCGGCGATCCGGTGGGCGCCGAGACTGAGGTACTCGGCCAACTGGCTCAGCGCGCGGGTATCCGACCAACCGAGCTGGCGCAGCAGATCTACTCGCCTCGCAACTGCGACGCCGCCCGCCAGCTCTACCGCGTCACGGCGGGCCTGGAGTCGATGATCCTCGGCGAGGCCGAGATCCAGGGACAGGTCAAGCGCGCGTACGAGTCCGCGCTGGCCGCCGGCGTCACCGGGCCGCTGCTCAACCGCCTGTTCGCCGCAGCATTGACGACCGGCAAGCGCGTGCGCTCGGAGACAGGCATCGCCGCCAGCCGCGTGAGCGTCCCCTCTGTCGCGGTCGACCTCGCCCAGGACGTGCTCGGCGACCTGGCCGAGCGCCACGTGGTCATCCTCGGAGCCGGCGAGACAAGCGAGTTGACCGCACAGGCGCTTGCCCACCAGGGCGCCGGAACGATCTTCGTCGCCAACCGCCACGCCGACCGCGCGCTGAGCCTGGCGCAGCGCTTCGGCGGCTCGGTCGTCGGGCTGGACGGGCTGCCCGACCAGCTGCTGCGCGCCGACATCGTCGTCTCGTCCACCTCATCGCCACACCCGATCGTCGGCCGCGAGGAGGTCGAGCTGGTGATGGCCCAGCGCAACAGCGCTCGCTCGCCCGGGCGGGGCGGACAAGACCTATTGCTGATCGACATCGCCGTCCCGCGCGACATCGAGGCCGCCTGTGGCGACGTCGAGGGGGTGACGCTTTACGACATCGACGATCTGCAGGCCGTCGTGGCGCGCAATCTCGGCGCGCGCGCGGAGATCGTGCCGCAGGCCGAGGAGATCGTCGGAGAAGAGATCCAGCGCTTCGCGCGTTGGCTTGGCCAAGCCGAGACGCTGCCGACGGTGGCGGCACTGCGCGAGCACGCCGGCGCTCTGGTCGAGCAGATCCTTGCCGAGAACGAGGGCCGCTGGGAGTCTGCCTCCGAGCGCGACCTGATGCGCGTGGAGGCAGTCGCGCGCGCCGTCGTCTCGCGCCTGCTGCACGAGCCAACGATCCGTCTGCGCAGTCTCTCCAGCGAGCGTGGCCACGCGAGCCTGCAGTTGGTGCGCGAGCTATTCGGGCTTGATACCCCACAAGGGGGCACACCCCATAGTGGGGCACAGGCAGGCGAGGAGCCGCGCGGCGGGGTTCAGGCCGCAGCGGACGCCGAGGAATCCAAACTCGCCGAGGTGCGCTCGATCGACAGCGCACGCAAGAGTTCATAACCATGAAGATCGGAACTCGGGGCAGTGCACTGGCGCTCGCGCAAACACGACTGGTGACCCAGCGGATCGTGCCGGAGAGCCTTGGCGCCGGTGGGCTGGATGTCGTTGTCGTCAACACCAGTGGCGACGGCCTGCGCAGCGGTGAGCGCCCCGGCGGCGATAAGTCCCGCTGGGTGGCCGAGCTCGAGCACGCGCTGCTGGCCGGCGACATCGACCTGGCCGTGCACTCGGCCAAGGACGTCCCCGGCGAACTGGTTGAGGGTCTGGAGCTGCTGGGCTCGCCGGGGCGGGCCGCGGCCGAGGACGCGCTGATTGGCGCTTCCTCGATCGACCAGTTGCCCCGACGGGGCTGCGTGGGCACGAGCAGCGTGCGGCGGGCGGCTCAGCTACTTGCCGCCCGCCCCGATCTGGAGGTCATCAGTTTGCGCGGCAACGTCGACTCGCGCTTGCGCAAGCTTGCCAACGACATCAACGCTCCCGGCGAGAAGCGCCCGCAGCCGCCGCCACGCGACCCAGGTGGATTCGACGCGATCGTGCTCGCCAGCGCGGGCCTGATCCGGCTGGGGCGACAGGCCGATATCGGCTGCGCCCTGAGCGTCGAGCGCTTTGTCCCTGCGCCAGGTCAAGGCGCCCTAGCCTTGCAAGCGCGCGCCGGCGACGCGAAGACACGAGCGATCGTCGCCGACTTGCTCGACGCGGACGCTACCGCCTGCCTGACCGCCGAGCGCGCGGTGGCGCAGTCGCTCGCGGCCAGTTGCAATACGCCACTCGGCGCCCACGCTGTGCCGGCAGGTTGCGGTTGTCTGCACCTACGCGCCTGGGTGGGCCTTCCCGACGGTTCGGAGTGGGTGGCCGACGAGCTCGTCGGCGGCTTCTATGACCCGGTCGAGCTCGGCCGGCGGATGGGCGAGCGCCTGCGCGACGCCGGCGCGGAGGAGCTGCTGCGCCGCGCCGAGGAGATGGCGATTGGCCGCATCTGAGCCGGTGAACGGAGGCGAGCCCGGAGGGCCACCCACACCGGCTCTCGAGCCACGTGGCCGCGTTCACCTCGTCGGCGCCGGCCCCGGCGATCCCGGGCTGTTGACGGCGCGAGCATTGGAGTTGATCGCACGGGCGGACACGATCCTCTATGACCGCCTGATCCCACCGGCGGCGCTCGACTGCGCGCGCGCGGGTGCCGAGCTGCTGTTCGTGGGCAAGCAAGGCGGCGGCGAGTCGGTGCCACAGGAGCACACGCAGCAGATGATGATCGCGCGCGCCCTGGCGGGCCGCGAGGTGGTGCGGTTGAAGGGCGGCGACCCGTTCGTGTTCGGCCGCGGCGGCGAGGAGGCGTTGGCTTTGCGCGACGCGGGCATCGACTTTACGATCGTTCCCGGAATCACAGCGGGCGTGGCGGCTCTGGCATTCGCCGGCATCCCTGTGACCCACCGAGGCCTCGCTACCGGAGTCGCGTTGGTAACCGGCCATGAGGACCCTGAGAAGGAGGAGTCCGAACTGGACTTCGAAGCGCTGGCGCGTTTCCCTGGAACGCTCGTCTTTTACATGGGTGTACGGGCGCTCAGACGAATCGCAAGCGAGCTGATCGCCGCCGGCCGCCCCGCTTCAGAGCCCGCCGCTTTGGTCGAACGCGGCACGCTGCCCTCTCAGCGCACGGTTACCGGCCCGCTTGAGAACATCGCCGAGATCGCTGCACGCGAGCAGATCGCGGCGCCCGCGATCACCGTAGTTGGGCCGGTAGCCGAGCTCGCCGAGCAGATCGCCTGGCTGCCGGCGCTGCCGCTGGCTGGGCTCAGCGTCGCGGTCACCCGGGCGCGCGCTCGCTCGAGCGATCTGGCGCGGCGCCTGGAAGCGCTCGGGGCAAGCGTGGTGCAGGCGCCGAGCATCCGTACCGTGCCGCTGTCTGCCGAGGCGATCGACCCGACCCCTTACGACCTGGTCTGCCTGACGAGCCCCATCGGAGTGGAGCTGCTGTTCGAGCGCTTGGACGATGGCAGCCATCCGCGCGGGGACGCGCGTGCGTTGTCGGGAGCGCGCGTGGCGGCGATCGGCCCGGGCACGGCGCGGGCGCTGGCCGAGCACGGCGTGCTTGCCGACGTCGTGCCCGAGCGCTTCGTGGCCGAGTCGTTGGTGGAGGCGCTCGCGGATCTGGAACTGGAACGCGTTTTGGTGGCACGAGCAAGTGAGGCACGCGACGTGCTCCCCGACGCGCTGCGCGCGCGGGGCGCCGAGGTCGATGTGGTGGCGCTGTATGAGACGGTGGCCGAGCCTTTGTCCGAGCTCGCGCGCGAGCAGGCACGCGAGGCCGACTATGTGACGTTCACGTCCTCCTCGACGGTGCGGTTCTTTCTGCAGGCGCTGCGAGGAAGCGCGGGGGACACAGGCGCCGAGGGCATCGGTGCCGACGTTGCCGTCGTGCTATCGCCGCACGCACGCGTCGTGTCGATCGGGCCCGTCACGAGCGCCACTTTGCGCGAACACGGGATTGAGCCGCATGTCGAGGCTGAGCGCCACGACATCGACGGGCTTTTGCAGGCGCTACTCACCGACGCACGACGCGATGGCTGAGTCGGCGGGCTCTGCAGTCACCGACTCAGAGCACCGTCACGCGTCTGCCCGACTCGGCTGGCCACGATTGCACCTGCGGCGCACGGACTCGACAAACGAGCGCGCCCGCCAGTTGGCGATCGCGGGGGCGCCGCATGGGACATTGGTGATCGCCGACGAGCAGACCGCTGGGCGGGGGCGGCACGGCCGCAGCTGGGTCGCTGCGCCCGGCACTTGTCTGCTGTGCTCACTGGTGTTGCGCTGGCCCGAGTCCTCGCACCCGCCCGCGCTGCTTCCGCTGATGGCGGGAGTCGCCGTCGGCGAGGCGATCGGTCAGGACGCGCACCTGAAGTGGCCCAACGATGTCGTGCTTGGCGATGACCTCAAGAAGCTGGCCGGGATCTTGGTCGAGGCGCGCACTCAGGACGGCTGGGCGGTGTTGGGCATTGGCGTCAACGTCGCTTTGGACTTGCGAGACCTGCCGGCGGATGTGCGTGGGCGCGCCGCGACGCTGGGTCGCGAGCCGGCCGCGATCGAGCCATTGCTTGCCGACCTGCTCGCCGCGCTGAGTGCTGGCCTGACCAAGCAGCCGCAGCAGACGCTGGCTGCTTGGCGCGCTCGTGACGCCCTGGCCGGACGCCAGATCGCTTGGGGGCAGGATCAGCGCGGCCAGGCTCAGGGGGTGGACGAGGAGGGACGGCTGCTGGTGCTCAGCGCTGAGGGGTCAACCGTGACGCTCAGCGCCGGCGACGTTCATCTCTCGACAGTCGACTGATCTGCGTGCTCGAGGGCCTCCTTGACGCCCTTGTTCAGCTTCTCCTCTGAGCCGGCGGCCAGCCTGGTCTCCCCGTCCGCAGACTCCATGTCGACTGTGAGAGCCTCTGTGAGCACGGCGTCGCTGGGCGAATCGTTGCGCGCCGGCTTCCCGTTGGATCTTGCCCGCCTGGCTCGCGTCGAGCGCGCTCGAGAAGCTCCTGAGCCTGCCGATGCGCCCGAGGCACCCGTGGCCTCGCTGGGCGCTCCCTCCACCTGGGCAGCGCGCTTGGCCGCCCCCTCCCGCGAGCGCCCCTCGCTGCTTGGGCCCTTGCGCCGGCGACGCTGCCCGCGCGCGCGGCGCTTGGGGAAGTTGCGCAGCAGCTCGCGCGCCAGTGCAGGGGGCTTGCGCGCCATCCGCGTCCTGGCTCCGCGCAGGACCTCCTCGGCCTCCGGCGTGTGCGCGAGCGCGGCCGCAAGCAGCGCGGCCGCCAGGCGGCGGTCCTGCTTGCGAGCGGCGTGCACCAGACGGCGAGCGTTGCGTGCGTGCGCGCCACCAGCGGAGTTGACGAGCAGACCGAGCAGGCGCTTGGTCTCCGGCCAGCGCTGCACGGCGTACTCCTCGTGCACGTCGCGTGTGTACTCAGCCAGGCGCCAGATCCAGGCGTTGGCCTGATCGCGACGACCGATCCGCCGCTCGACCAATGCTCGCAGCATGATCTTGGCCGCCTCGCGACGCTCATCGCGCGGCCATGAGCCGGCGATGTCGATCGCGGTGTCAAAAGCGTCGGCGTCGCGCAGGGCGGCTATCTCAGACAGCGCCTTCAGGCGCAGTTGCGCGTTCTTGTTGCGCTGCACCGCGGTGATCAGGAAACGCGCCTTCAGCTCGCCGGTGCGATCGAAGTGCAGCATCGCCCGCGCACGACGCCAGCCGTTAGGGGTTACGCGGGCGCCGGCCAGCGCGGCCCACACATGCTGCTCGCCATAGTC
Source organism: Solirubrobacteraceae bacterium (assembly GCA_035719985.1). GTDB lineage: Bacteria > Actinomycetota > Thermoleophilia > Solirubrobacterales > Solirubrobacteraceae > Palsa-744. Next base: position 14,545 of record DASTPN010000197.1, read on the forward strand.
GAGGTGCTCGACGGCGATCCGCCACAACTCGCGCTCGAACACTTCGTGGCGGCGCTCTTCCTCGGCGCACACGGGCAGCACTCGTCGCTCCACGCGCATGCGGCGACCGCGACCGCGCCTGACCGGACCGACGACGATCGCGCCGCCGCGATAGACGTCACGGTCGAGCAGCGAATGCAGCGTGACCACGGGATCGTCGTTCTTGGTGGCCGGGTGCACGAAGTCCACGACCAGCCCTGCCTCCTTGCCGGGGTGGCGTCGGGTGACGCGGCCGACGCGCTGCTGATAGATGCGCTTGGAGGCGGTCGGAGCCAGGTGCACGCAAACGGTCGCGCGCGGGCTGTTCCAGCCCTCGGCCAGCAGCTGCGCGTTGATCAGTACGTCGATGTCGCCGCGCTCATAGCGGGCGAGGATCTCAGCCAGCTCGCGCTTGGGGGTCTCGCCGGAGACGCCTTGTGCCTTGATGTCTTCAGCGCGAAACGCCTCGGCGAGGTTGTAGGCGTGTTTGACGCCCGCCGCGTACACGACACCCGGAACTCCATTGAAACGCGTCTTGTACAGGTTCGCAGCGGCCATGTTGAAAGGCTGCTGATCGAGCAGTTCAGCCAGCTCCTCCTGGTCGAACTCGGTGTCCACCTCGCCGCGGCGCAGCGGCACGTTGGCGATCGTCCGCACGCCTTGTCCGGGAGAGATACGCACACAGCGAAGCGGCGCGATCACGCCCCGGCGGGCGGCTTGGGCCAGATCGAAGCGCGAGGTCTGCGTCGGGAACAGGTCGGTGACATGCCGGGCGATCAACGCGCCAGTGGCGGTCATGCCGATGAAGATCGGGCCGGTCCAGGCGCGGATCGCGCCGCTTGTCTTCTCGCCGAGCGCGGTGTGGGCCTCGTCGCAGATGACGATCGTGTAGGCGCTGGAGATACGGCCTGCGTTGCGCACGAACCACTGATAGGTCTCGACCGTGACCGGCCCCTTTGGCGAGTCCTCGCCGACGTAGAGAGGGCGCGAGATGCGCTTCTGGTAGCCACGCTGGCGCAGCTCGCCGTGGAACTGGTCAACCAGGTTGCGGCGGTGGGTGAGGATCAGGATGCCGCCGGTCTGGGAGGCCTCGACGAAGCCGAGCGCGGCGACCGTCTTACCCGCGCCGGTGGCGTGCTCGAACCAGAACCGCTTGGCCGCATTGGGGTCTTCATCCTGCTCGGCGACGTCCTGGTCGTCCTCGTCTTCCACCCAGTCGCGAGGCTCCTCCTCAGACTCCTCCTCCAGCTCCTCGGGCGCCTCCGCGTCGGCCTCGGGCTCAATCTCGACGTCCTCGTCGAAATCGTCGTCCTCATCGTCCTCATCGTCGGGAGCGGCCCGCTCAACCGGACCGAGATCCTCATCGTCCTCGTCGTCTTCGAGATCCTCATCGTCCTCGTCGGCGTCGTCCTGGTCTCCCTCATCCCGATCGTCGTGCTCGCCGACGTCCGGCGTCGCGGCGCGGTCGGGCGAGCTCGCCTCGGTACTGGAGCCCTCGTCATCGGGCCCAAGGATCGAGGCGGATGCGAGCAGCTCGGGCGAGGCCGCGGCGGCCGCGCGACCGTTGCCGCCAGCCGAGCGCTGAGCCTCGGCTAGCAGAGCGGTGAGCGTGCCGGACAAGGCATCTACCTGGTGGGCAGAGAGGACCGTGCCATCGGCGAGCTTGGGCTCATCGTCGGAGAGGACCCGCTCGAGTCCGAGCAGCAGCGAGAAATTGCGCCGCCACTCTGTGGAGGGATGCTTGGCGCCAGCGGCCATCTCGGCCAGCGCACTGTCGAGCGCACGGCGTCTGACCGACCCTGGCGCAAGCGCGTCGGCTGCCTCTTCACCGTCGTAGACGAAACGCTCGCGCACGAACTTCTCCGCGCGAGTTATCTCGGCGGAACTGGGAATGGACGCGGCCGCGGGGACCGCTGCGGTGGACTCGGCCATACAGGCTCTTGGCTTCGAGAGATGCCGCCGCAAAGAGACGCTTTGCGGGACTGGCAGAACGACGCTTTGCGCCGGTCAGGAGAAGTAGCCAGGGACAACAGGCCCCCGTCTACTCGTTCTTGTGAGGATACAGCACAACCCGGCCAACTTGAAGACGACGAATCGTCTGAGCATGCGCCGGCGCGCGCGCCCATCTGGCACGCTTGCGCGATGCGCCTCCGCCGCCTGCTCGTGATCGTCGCCGGCCTGGCCGTCGCAGCGTTGATCGCGGTCGGGCTAACACAGTTGCCTGGCTCCTCAAAAGGCAGTCGTGAGCAACCACCCTTGACCGTGGGGCAACAGCGAGCACTGCTGGTCGGCTCGCCGCCTGCGCTGGCGGCGCTGCACCGCCAGGGCGGGCGGCTGCTCAGCGCCAGCAGCGCCTCGCTGCACGCCGAGCTGGCAGCTCTGCGCGGCTACCCGGTGGTGATCAACAAGTGGGCATCGTGGTGTGTGCCGTGCCGCGCAGAGTTTGGCGCCTTTGCGCGGGTAGCCGCCGAGTACGGCAGGCGGGTGGCTTTCCTGGGCTTGGATTCGGGCGACTCTTCGCGCGGCGATGCGCTCGGGTTCCTTCGCGGCCATCCGGTCAGCTATCCGAGCTATTACGACTCCTCCGGGGCGCTTGGGCTGGCGCTGACGGACTCATCGTTTACGCCGGTGACAGTCTTCATCCCAGTCCACGGCCGGCCGTTCATCTACCAAGGACAGCTGCCGAGCGCCAAGAAGCTCGAAGAAGACCTCATACGCTACGCGCTGCATGCCTGAGGTCAGGATCGATCCGCTGAGCGGGCACAAGACGATTGTCGCCGGCGAGCGCTCATCGCGCCCGGGCGGTGAGCCGCGCTGCCCGACGCCGACGCCGATCGACGTGCAGCGCGACCCGTTCGCCGAGGGGCACGAGGACCGCACGCCGCCTGAGCTCTATGCCGTGCGCCCGCACGGCGGCAGCGCCAACGGGCCGGGGTGGAGCGTACGGGTCGTACCCAACCTGTATCCGGCGCTCGGGGCCGACTCGCCGCCGAGTGAGCTCGACGCCCAGCCGGACCTGTTCTCGGCAAGTCCCGCCGCCGGCTCACACGAGGTGATTGTTAATGCGCCCGAGTCGGTGCTCTCTCTGGCCGACCTGCCGCCACAGCGTTTGGCCAGCGCGATGGAGGCTTGGCGACAGCGCATGCGCGCGCATGCCGACTGCCCCTACGTGCAGCTGATCGTCAACGAGCGCCGCGAGGCTGGGGCCTCACTTGAGCACACTCATTCGCAGCTCTACGCGCTGGACTTCGTGCCAGCCGAGGTTGCGCGCGAGCGCGAGCGCTGCGGCGCCTACGCGACACGAACGATGGGACGAGGAATGCTGGAGGATCTTGTGGCCGAAGAGGTGCGCCGCGGCGAGCGGGTCGTGGCCATCGATGAGGAGGCCGTCCTGATCGCGCCGTATGCCTCGCGCTTCCCCTTCCAGTTGATGCTCGCACCGCGCGTGCCGCGGATGCGCTTTCAGGACGACGGGCCGTTGGGAGCGGCGCTGCTGCACGACGGGCTCTCGCGGCTGGCACGGCACTTCGGCTCCAGTCCGCCTCTGAACATGTGGGTGCGCACCGCGCCGCAGGGAGCTGAGCATTTCTGCTGGAGGATCGATGTCGCCCCTCGCTTGACCCACCTGGCGGGTCTCGAGCTCTCCACCGGCGTCAACCTCAACATCGTCGCGCCCGAGCACGCGGCGGCCGTGTTGCGCGAGGCCTAGAGAGCCTCGTGCGTGCGCTGGTACAGCGTGTCAGCCGTGCGGCCGTGAGCGTCGACGGCGCCCAGGTGGCAAGCATCGGGGCAGGACTACTCGTCCTGCTCGGTATCGCCAACGAGGACAGCGAGGCGAGCGCCGAGCGCCTCGCTGCGAAGGTGCGGGCACTACGAGTGTTCGCGGACGCGGACGGGCGCATGAACGAGCCGCTGGGTGAGCGCGAGCTGTTGTGCGTCAGTCAGTTCACGTTGTATGGCGAGGCGGCCAAAGGCAATCGCCCCAGTTATGTCGCCGCGGCGCGAGCGGAGCAAGCCGAGCCACTCTACGAGCGCTTCTGCGACTGCGCGGGCGCCAAGCGGGGGGTGTTCGGGGCACACATGGAGGTTGAGTTGGTGAACGACGGACCGGTGACGCTGATGCTCGAAGCCTAGATAAGCTCCGCGCGTGCCACCAGTCGGCCGTCCCGTCCCAAGCTTCGCCGCCGAGCCTCCGCAAGAGGGATTGCCGTACGGGCGTTGGGCCGAGCGCTTGGAAAGCGAGCTGCGTTCCGCGTGGTCCTCCCTGGAGACGGAGGGCACCGACCTCGGCGATGCGGGCACAATCGAGTTCTATCCGGACAGGACCTGGCACGGGCGCCGCTATGTGCCGGCCACGACAATCACCACCGCCGGCTTCGAGTTGTACGGCTACGTGCGTTTCGTAACCGGGCTGGAGAGCGGGGCCGAGCCGACGGAGCTGAGCGCCTATGGCGACTTCACAGAGGAGACCGCCGATCGCCACCCGGAGTGGAAGCTCGATGTCTGCGACGAGGTGATCGGCTCCTGGCGCGGCACTGAGGGCAACGTCGCCGCGATGACGTTGGTGTGGGGACGGGCGTTGGTCGGTGGCGGGCGCGTAGTCACGGGTGAGCTCGGGCCAGTCACGGTCGACCAGTGCGAACTCCTCGAGCAGCGCTTCACGCTGATCGCGCCCGATGACTACCGCGAGGACTTGCTCGAGCTGAAGCTGTGGGGCGCTCGCGGGCAGGAACTGGCGCGCGAGTCTCTGTACGAGTGAGCCGCCAGCTCAGCCGAGCGGCGGGGAGGTGAGCACAGGCTGGCGAACGGTCGCCGTGCTGTAGGCGGCGATCCAGCTGTGCAGCCAGCCGGAGAGAGCGTCGACGCGGGTGTACACGCTCGGGTAGCGTGGCGAACAGCGGACGTTGCCGAGGGCAACAATGCCAACCTCGACCAGTTCGCCGGTATCTCCTCGCGGGACCATCAGCGCGCCGCCGCTATCACCGAAACAGCTGTTGCTGGACTTGTGCGCGGAGTCGATCGCGCAGATCTCCCAGCGCGGAAAGAACGGACGGATGTGGCGCTTGCAATAGCCGGCGGGTTGCACGACCAAGGAGGCATAGCGCAGCTTCTTGGAGACTTTGGGGTGCAGCGTCGTAGTCAGCCCCCAACCGGTGATCGTGGCGCTCGTACCCGCATCGTACAGATGAGTGTGCCCGACTTTGACCAGCGGCATCGGCGGCGCAGTGACCGGTTTTTCGAGCACCAGCAACCCCGCATCGCCGGGATCGCGGCGGCGTTCGTAGCCCGGGTAGGGGATGACACCGATCACACGGGAGATCTGCGTGGGCTGGGTCGCGGCAAGGTCGACCTGACTGGTGACCACGTAATAGCCGCCGTGCGGGTTGACGATGCCGGTTTGAATGTTCTCAGCGCAGTGCCCCGCGGTCAGGACGAGGCTGGGCGCCACCACCGTGCCAGAGCAGGACTCGACCAGCTTGCCTTTGACGTCGAGCACGAAGGCGGCCGAGGGATACTGGCCTTCGCTTGCGACCGCGCCGCCTACGATCGCACCGTGGGCGCTGGGCTGATGGACGCGAGACCGATGGGCACGGCCGGCGAGCGCGAGTGGGGTCGCCACCAGCGCACAGGCGAGCACCGCGGCGCCGAGAGCAAGCAGCGAAGGGAGCTTGGGAGGACGCAAGCTGGGCACGGGCATCTCATCGGCACCAGGCGCCGATTCACTTAAGCGCACAGTCCCCTCAGGCGCCACTTAAGGATTTCCCTGACTATGCCGAATCAATTGAGCATGCAACAGCGGTTGGGGCGGCGCAGCGACGATCCCGTGATTCGCACGCGGGAGTCGACGCGCGGTGCGGCGAGCGACCATGCCGCCACGAGCCTGCGGCCTTTCGCCGCGGCGGCCGCACTCGCCGCGATCGTGACGCCGATCGCAACCACGATCCAGTGGCCGCTCTATATCGCTGCGATCGGGTTCGGGTTGCTTGCCGGCGCGATCCGCCTGACACGCTGGCACGGGCAACTGAACGCGGGCCGCGAGGTGCTGCCGTCGTTGATCTTCCTCGGCGCGGTCGAGCTCCTTCGCAGCAGCGCCGGCGGCGCCAACTCGGGGATCGGGATCGTTGCGCTACTGCCGGTGTTCTGGACAGCACTGCACGGCGACCGGCGGCAACTGTGCCTGGTAGTCGCCGCCGTCGCATGTTTCTTCTTCGCGCCGCTTGTGTTCGTCGGAGCGCCCGAATATCCCTCGAGTCAATATCGCGCTGGTGTGCTGTTCGTGGCCGTCAGCGCGATCGTCGGCTTCACTACGCAATGGCTGGTCTCACAGGTTCGCTTCCAGGCAAGCCAGGCCGAACGGCGTGAGCACGGGCTTGGCGAGATCGCTCGAATCATGCGCGGCCTCTCGACCAGTCTGCAGGCTCGCGCGGAGGTGTGCGAGGCGACACGCTCGATCGGCGACGCAAGCTTTGCGTTCCTCTACGAGCCAGTTGGTGAGGAGGGCACGCTGCGCTCTACCGCGATGGCCGGGATCGAGATGACGCCGCTGGAAATCGATCCTCATGCCGTCAGTGCCGCCAGAGAAGTGTTCGTCTCCGGAGAGGCGCTGCTGTGGAACGAGCAACACCCCACCTCTGCGATCAACCGCGATTTGTGGAAGCGCGTTGGTCAGCCGGTGTCGCTGCTGTTCGAGCCAGTGTCGCGGGGCAAGGAGACGATCGGCGTGCTCGTGGTCGGCTGGGCCGAGCCTATCGGCGTCGACAGCGTTCAAG
>DASTPN010000198.1:0-2506 GCA_035719985.1 Solirubrobacteraceae bacterium
GCGCATCTACCTGCGCCGGGCGCTCTGCTTGCGGGGCTGCGACTGAGGCGGCGTGGGCTGAGCTCGCCGTGAGCACCGACGAGCGCGAGCGCGAGCCACCGGCCTCGCCGGGCGCTCCGGCGGGAGGCGGCATCGCCGGCACCCGCTACGGGCGCTACATGGGCGTGCTAGCGGCTGTCGCTCTGGTGGGGATCGTCGCGATCACGCTGTTTGGCTCGAAAATCGACGTGAAGGGAATCGCTCCCGGCGCGCGGATACCGCCGTTTGCGGCGCCGCTGGCGCTCGGGTCTTTGCCTGGCGATGTCAACGTCGCGACGCATGCAAGACAGGGCCAAGCCGGCAACCGCCCCGCCTGTAGTGTGCGCGGCGCGCAGGTCTTGAATGTCTGCCAGCTCTACGAAACGGGACCATTGGTGCTGGCGCTGTTCATCGACAACGCTTCCTGCACCGGCGTCCTGCCGCAGATGCGCGCGCTGGCGCGCGCATTCCCGCAAGTGCGCTTCGCCGCCGTCGCGATCAAGGGCGAAACAGGCGCGGTCAGGGGTCTCGTGCGCAGAGAGGGTTTGACCTTCCCGGTCGGACTTGACCGCGATGGGATCCTGGTGGAGCTGTACAAGCTCGCCACCTGTCCGCAGATCAGCTTCGTCTACCCGGGCGGCGTAGTGCAGAGCGCGGCGATGCTCAGTACACCGCCGCCGTCGCTGCTGCACGCCCGCGTCGCCGCCCTGCTCGCCGATGCTCGCGCGCGAGGTTGGAGGCCAGGCAGATGAGGGCGGAAGGTGAGAACATGAGCGCGGAGGTGCAGGAGCAGCGGGCGGGCAAACCGGTGCGTGGCTGGTGCGAGCAAGAGCTGCAGCGCGAGCTTCCCGGCTTGAGCTTGGTGTGGACGCAGGTGCAGCTCGGGGGACGCCGGTCGTTGACGGGCCCCTCGCCTGGACCTGTGATGAGGCAGCTGAGCGAACTGTCCAATCGCTGGCGCGGCGCCCGTGCCGTAGGCGTACGCCAAGAGCCGGTGCCGGCTGCCTACCGCGTGTTCTTCCGCCAGATTGGCCTTGACCCCGATGCGACGAAGACGCCGATCGAGCAGGCGGCGCTCGCACGGATGCTGCAGGGTGGTTTCGTCTCGCGCGGCTTGCTCGCCGACGTGATCACACTGGCGCTCCTGGACACTGCCGTGCCTGTTTGGGCGCTTGACGCCGAGACTGTCGCGGCCCCGCTTGGCGTTCGTCCCAGTCGCTCAGGCGATCGGCTGGGCCGAGGCGGGGAGGCGCCTATGTTGGGGCCTGGTCGTCTGGTCGTCGCCGACGCCGACGCGACCGTCGCGCTCCTGTTCGACGAGCCCTGCGAGGAGCATCGCCCGAAGCGCTCGACACGCAACCTGCTGCTCTACACGGTGCAGGTGGCGGGTGTCCCCTCCCTGCACGTCGAGGAGACATTGTGGGCATGTCGCAGTGCCCTTGCCGACGCCTGCTCCTAGCTCTAAGATCGGAGAGGTCGAGAGGAGGGTAGGGGTATGGCCTACATCGAGCATCTCAGTGGCGATCGCCTGGATCACGGCGAAGAGCTCGCCGACGCCGAAGCGGCGGCGCGCGAGACGCTCAGGGCGCAGGTAGCTCGGCTGGAGCGCGAGCTCTCGGCGTTGGTGGCGCGCTCCTTTCCGCATTTGCCCGGAGTCGCGCCGGCATCGGCGCCGAGGGTGCCACGCGTGCTCGGGCTGGCAGAGCTTGAGCGCACCCGCGACCGGCTGGCCGGCCAGATCGCCGACGCACACCAACAATTGGCTGAGCGCTCGGCGCTGGAGCGCCGCTCGCGTGAGCTGCTGCGGCGTGCCAAGGAAGAACCGCGCCGTTACAAGTTCCTGCGTATCGCCGTCACCGACCTGGGCGAAGGCGTATGTGGAACCTGGGAGGTGCGACCTCGGCTCGGGCCGATCGGCATGCTCGCCGGCTGGTGGCAGGTCAAGCTGTCATCGGGTTGCCCGTAGCGTCGGCCGGAGCGATCGCTCCGGCCTCAGCAGCCAGGCAATCCAAAGGCGACGTCAGGTGCCGACGCGGTTGCCGGTTGCGCTTGCCTGCAGGCGGCGAGCGGCAATCCAAGGGCTCGGGACGACGGCGTTCGGGGAGCCGCCCGCCGCGAGCATCGCCGCCAGTGTGCGGCGCTGACGTTCGGTCATCGATCCGATCGTCTTCTGTTCTGACATCGGGATCTGAGCTAGGAACTTGCGAGAGCGAGTCTGACCCCAACGGCGCTGGCTCATCAGCAGGTCGCCGATAGCCATGCTGCAGGCCTCCCACGGGCAGCGCACTATCACCTCGCCGACGTTGACCTCGCCCGCGGCGACGCGGCGCTTGAGATCGGCTCGGGCGAGGCGGACCTTGTTGGCGCGTTCCAGGGCGCGCATGTGCTGCGGTCCGGCTGGGGGGACAGACTGGGGCTCGGCTCCGACGACTGGCTGTGGGCCGGCAGGGGCAATGGTCGCTGTCGCGTTCATGTGTGCTCACTCCCC
>DASTPN010000199.1:0-2742 GCA_035719985.1 Solirubrobacteraceae bacterium
TTGCTGGCGGACGGGGCGTCTGAGTCGGCCCCGGTGCAGCCGCTGTCGATCGAGTCGTTATTGGCCGAGCCGACGCCCGCCGCGCCGATCCCGCCTATGCCGGCCGCCGCGCCCGCGCCGGTCGAGCCCGCAGCCGCCGCGCCCGCCCCGGCCGAGCCGAAGGAAGTCATCGCGAACGTGGATGCGGATCTCGACGCGCTATGGCCAGCGGTGCTCGACTCGATTAGAGCGGAGCACAAGCTGCTGCGGGCGTTCTTTAACGAAGCGCAGGTCACGAGCGTCACAGACGAGGAGCTGGTGGTCAGCTTCTCGCCGTCGGCCTCGTTTAACAAGCGAAAAGCTGAAGAACCCGACAACCGCAAGATCCTGCTTGACACCCTGCATCGACTGACCGGCAGGCGCTATCGCGTCTTCTTTGAGTTGAGTGACGTAGAGATCGATGCCGTCGATGCGCCCGATCGGTCGGGGCTCAGCGAGGATGAGCTGCTCGAGCGGTTGATGAGCGAGCTCGACGCCGAGGAGCTGCCCGCGGGGCAGCTTGCACAACAGAAAGGCGGCGATTGATGGCCAAGCCAAAGCAGCAGCGTCCCAACATGCAGCAGATGTTGGGACAGGTGCAGAAGATGCAGCAGGACATGGAGGTCGCTCAGCGCGAGCTCGAGAACGAAACGGTCGAGGCCTCAGCCGGCGGCGGCACGGTGACCGTGACTGTGACGGGCGGACTCGAGGTGCGAGCCGTAAAGATCTCCCCCGACGCCGTTGACCCGGAGGACGTTGAGATGCTGTGCGACCTGGTGCTCGCGGCCACCAACGAGGCGCTGCGAGCCGCCCAGGAGCTGGCGGCCAGTCGGATGGGTGCGCTCACCGGCGGCCTTGACCTCGGATCACTCGGCGGGCTTGGGCTGCCGGGGCTTTGAACACGTTCGCTCCGCCCATCCAGCGGCTGGTCAGCGAGCTCTCCAAGCTGCCTGGAATCGGCAACCGCACAGCGCAGCGTCTGGCCTTTCACATCCTGCGCGCCTCCGACGAGGACGCGCTCGGCTTGGCCGAGGCGATCAAGGAAGTCAAGGAGAAGGTCGGACTGTGTGAGCTGTGCTTCAACCTCGCCGACGAACCCCGCTGCCGCATCTGCCAGGACACCCGCCGCGATGCAACGCTCATCTGCGTCGTGGAGGAGCCCGGCGACGTGATCCCGATGGAGCGCACGCACGAATACCACGGTCTTTACCACGTGCTCGGCGGTGCCCTGTCTCCGATCGACGGGATCGAGCCAGAGGACCTGAAGATCGCCGAGCTGTATGCCCGCATCGAGGGCGCCCAGACGCCGGTGCGCGAGGTGGTGCTCGCCACCAACCCAACCACCACCGGCGAGGCCACGGCGCTGCATCTGGCCGAGGATTTGCGCTCCCGCGCGCCGGCGTTGAGCGTGACACGACTGGCCTCCGGGTTGCCGGTCGGATCGGATCTCGAGTACGCGGATGAGGTGACGCTTGGGAAGGCCTTGGCTGGTCGTCGCTCCCTGTAGCCTCAGCTGTAATGCCCGAGATCGTCGTGATGAAGTTCGGCGGTACCTCCGTCGCCGATGCCGAGCGGATTAAGCGTGCCGCGCGACGGATTGTGGAGAAGCGCGAGGCCGGCTATGGCGTTGTCGCTGTGCTCTCAGCACGCGGGAAGACCACCGACGAGCTGATCGCGATGGCCGAGGAGGTCTCCGAGCATCCCGCCGCACGCGAGATGGACATGCTGCTCTCAACTGGCGAGCGCATCTCCTGCGCGTTGTGTGCGATGGCGATCAACGACCTAGGGCACCGCGCCATCTCGCTGACCGGCTCGCAGGCCGGGATCAAGACCGACACATCGCACACCAAGGCGCGCATCATCGAGGTGCGCGCCGATCGTGTTCGCGCCGCGCTCGAGCAGGACCATATTGTGCTCGTCGCGGGCTTTCAGGGTGTCTCCACCTCAGATGAGGTCACCACGCTCGGACGCGGCGGCTCGGATACCACCGCGGTTGCGGTCGCCGCTGCGCTCGGCGCCGCCGAATGCGAGATCTACACCGACGTGCCGGGCGTGTTCAGTGCAGATCCCCGCATCGTCCCCGACGCGCGCAAGCTCGATCTCGTCTCCTTCGAGGAGATGCTCGAGATGGCCGCTTCCGGGGCGGGGGTGCTGCAGTTGCGCTCAGTGGAGTACGCGCGCAACCACGGCGTGCGAATCCACTGTCGCTCCTCCTTTGACGAGCATCCCGGTACGGTTGTGCTCTCTGAAGGAGAGAGCATGGATCACGCCGAGCGCCCCCTGATAACAGCCGTCACGCACTCGACATCGGAGTCGATGGTCACGCTCGTGGGCGTTCGTCACGAGCCGGGTATGGCGGCGCGCATCTTCGAGGTGCTGGCCGAGGCCAACGTGAACGTTGACATGATCGACCAGAACGTGCCGAGCGCCGCGGGGGGGCTTGCCGAGATCTCATTCACCGTCCCGCACGAAGATCTCTATCGGGCCACGCAGGCATTGGCGCCACTGGCCGAGGAGGTGTTCGCCGACGTCAGCACCCGCCAGGAGATGGGCAAGGTCTCGATCGTCGGAGCCGGCATGCGCACTCATCCGGGCGTGGCCGCGAAGGTGTTCCGCGTCCTCAATGACGAGCAGATCAACATCGAAATGATCTCTACCTCGCCGATCAAGATCTCGTGCGTGATCGCGCGCGCGGAGGTGGAGCGCGCCGTGCGTGCACTGCAC
>DASTPN010000200.1:0-10242 GCA_035719985.1 Solirubrobacteraceae bacterium
CGCCGATCAGGATGCGACCCATCAGCCGCTGTGCGCCTTGGTCAAACGCCGGCAGCGCAGCACCTCGCGCGCGACGCTCACATCGTCAAAGGGCAGCTTCACCCCACGGGCGAATTCCTGGCCTTGCTCGTGGCCCTTGCCGGCGATCACCAGCACATCGCCATCGCGGGCGAGCGCCACTGCCTGCTCGATCGCGGCGCGGCGGTCGACCTGCACTTGCACGGGCGTGGCGTGCGACGGACGCTCGGCCTGCTCGGCGCCAGCCATGATCTCGGCGACGATCGCCTCCGGCTGCTCTGAGCGAGGATTGTCGGAGGTGACGAACAGCACGTCGGCCAGCCGCGCCCCGATCTCGCCCATCAGCGGCCGCTTGCCGCGGTCGCGGTCGCCGCCGGCCCCGAAAACGCAGATCACGCGCCCCTCGCCAAGATCGTGCGCGACCTCGAGCACTCTCTGCAACGAGTCAGGCGTGTGTGCATAGTCGACCAGCACAGCGAACCCCTGCCCCTCCTCGACTGCCTCCAGCCGCCCCGGCACGCGCACGCCTTGCTCCAGTGCGGCGACCAGCATGTCCAATTCGCAACCGAGGGAGTGGCAGACGGCAAGCGCCGCCAGCGCGTTTGACACGTTGAAGCGCCCTGCCAAAGGCAGCCGAAGCGCGCGCTCGCCCGCGGGTGTTTGCACGACCAGGTTCGAGCCGGTCAGCTCCATACGCAGATCGCGCGCGCGGTAGTCGGCTTCGACGTCGATCCCGAACGTCACCGCACCGTCAAGCTCACCGGCGAGGCGGCGCCCGTAGGGATCGTCGAGGTTGACCACCGAGACCCCCGGCGCGGGCGTGGGGGGCGCGGGCGCAAACAGCAGACGCTTGGCCTGAAAGTAGTCCTCCATCGTGGCGTGGAAGTCCAGGTGGTCTTGGGTGAGGTTGCTGAACACGGCCGCGGCAAAGCGGGTACCGCTGGCGCGATCGAGCGCGAGCGCGTGTGAGGAGACCTCCATCGCGCAGTGGCTGTCGCCACCGTCGAGCATCGCGCGGAAGTCGTGCTGCAGGTCGATCGCCTCGGGCGTGGTACGAACAGCCGCACCCCGCTCGGCGCCGGCGATGACCGAATGCACAGTGCCGAGCAGGCCGCAATGGCGTCCTTCGGCTTCGAGCATGCCACGGATCAGATGGGCGATGGTGGTCTTTCCGTTGGTGCCGGTGACGCCGATCACCTTCAGTTCCGCCGTGGGGTCGCCGTGAAAATGGGCGGCAACGGGGCCCATCGCCGCGCGCGCGGACTCCACCAGCACCTCGGGCACGCCCAGCCCGAGCGAGCGCTCGACCACCAGTGCGCTCGCCCCCGCGTCGATCGCGGCTCGGGCGAACTCGTGCCCGTCGCGCTCGGCTCCGGGGACACAGAAGAACAACGTGCCGGGACCCACCGTGCGGCTGTCGTAGGCCAGCGCCGCGATCTCGACCGGCTCCGTCGTCGGCGAGACCGCCAGCAACCCCGGGACACCGGCGCGCGTTAGCTCGTCCAATCTCATGGCTTTTCGCCCCGCGATGGCAAGGACGTGGAGTCTACGGCCAGCCCGCGACGACGATCGCTCAGTGTGGCGAAATGCCCAGGTAGGGCAGGGCGAATTCCATGATCTGCCCGAACGCCGGCGCGGCCACGACGCCGCCGTAGATCGACAGGTTCTGCGGTTCGTCCACGATCACAGCCGAGAGCAGCTTTGGGTTGGAGGCCGGGGCGAAGCCGACAAACGAAGCGACATAGGCGCTTTTTGAGTATTCGCCAGTCTTCGGGTCGATCTTGCTGGCGGTGCCGGTCTTGCCCGCAAGCGTGTAGCCGGGGACCGAGACCTCAGACGCCGTCCCGCCCGCGGCCAGCACGCCCTTGAGCATTTCGCGCAGCTCGGCGGAGGTGCCCTTGGAGATGATCCGTCGCCCTGGGCTCGGCGCCACCGCGCGGCCGCCGATGCGGGCAACGACATGGGGAACCGGCAGGACGCCACCGTTGGCGATCGCCGAATAGGCGGTTGCCATCTGGATCGGCGTCACCAGCTCGCCCTGGCCGATCGGCAGGTTGCCCATCGAGGACCCCGAGTAGTGGCTGAGCGGCAGCGTCGCGCCCGTTTCCTCGCTGGGCAGGTCTATGCCTGTGTGCGCGCCGAAGCCGAAGCGATGCACCCATTCGTTGAAGCGATGGGCCCCCTCGACCTGGCCGATCTTAATCGCACCGACATTGCTTGACTGGGCCAGAATCTGAGAAGTGGTCAGCGACTCCGTGGCGTGTTCTGTGTCGTCGTGGATCGTGCGGCCGCCGAGTTCGATCTGATCGGGTATTTCAAAGCCGCTGTCAGGTGTGATTCGCCCTTCCTGCAGGGCGCCCGAGACCACCACCGACTTGAACGTCGAGCCCGGTTCGTAGTTGAAGCTGACCGCGCGGTTCTGGAAGGCTTCGACCGCGTTTGCGCCCGGCTGATTTGAGTTGACGGGCGGCCAGTTGGCCATCGCCAGAATCGCGCCCGTGCTTGGCTGCATCACGATCGCGGTGGCGTCCTTGGGATGGAAGTCGCTGCCGACCGCCGCCAGCACGTCTTCGGTGCGCTGCTGGATGTTGGCGTCGAGCGTCAAAGCCAGCGCCTTGCCGGGCTGCTCAGGCCTTGTTTCGGCGATCGAGACGGGCTGCCCGATCGCGTCGCTGACGACGCTGCGCTTTCCGGCGCGACCAGCCAGTTGCGTGTTCAGTGCGTACTCAAGTCCCATCAGGCCATGCGGCGCTTCTTCGTTGCCGGCGCCGACGAAGCCGAGCACCTGCGCAGCGAGCGTTCCACGTGGGTAGACGCGGCGCATCGTCGGCGTGCCTTGGATCCCGGGAATACGGAGGGCGAGCACCTGCTTGGCTTCGTTGTAGGGAAGCGCGTGGGCGAGATAAACAAAGCCGCTGTGGACGCTCAGCTTGGTCAATACCTGCGCTTGGGTGAGCCCCAACAGCGGCGCTAGGCGCCGCGAGGCTTCAAGTGGAGCTTTGATCAGATAGGGATCGGCGCTCAGTTGCTCGGCCGGCTCTGAGATCACCAGCGGCACTCCATTGCGATCGGTGATCGTGCCGCGCTGGGCGGGCACGGTTTCCTGGGTGAGCTGCTGATTCTGGGCTGCCCGGCGCAATGTGGCGCTGTGCGGTCCGCCCAGATACAGAGTGCGCGCCGCCGCCAGCAGCAACAACAGAAAGAACAGCGCGAACAGCAGGCCGACGCGACGCTGGATGAGCGCCATCGGCTAGTGGCCAGCCGCCACGCCGCCGGCCACGCTTGCCGACGCTTCGGATTCGCCCGCGGAAGCCGCGCTCGCGGGCGGACTCGACGTTTCTGGACTTGGCGTTTCGCTTTCGTGAGCAGATTCAGTCGAGCTTGCGGCCGATTCTTCACCGCCCGTTTCCGTTTCCGCCGAAGTTCTTTCCGCGGAAGTCGTTTCAGTGGAGGCCGTCTGCGTTTCAGAACTGGCGACGCTTTCGTGCGGCTGGATCGGCGCGGCCAGCGCCGCCGCAGTACGGCTGATGTCGCTAGCCGGACTGGAGGCCACGAAATGAACGCTGCCCGAAGGCGCGAATGTCATCCCGGTCGCGGCGGCCAGCGGCTCGATGCGGCCTTCACCAGAACCAGTGGCGGCTTCGATCCCAAGTTGAGCATTGGAGCGCTGGAGCGCCGCCTCGCGCGCCAGCGTAGCGCCGATGCCGGTGTTCAGCTTGAGCACCAGCAGCTGCATCGCGACGATCCCGATCAGCGCGAACGCCAACAGGCCGATCCACAGCCGGCCGCGCACGAGGCGGTCGAGCAGGGCGTTGTCGGACACACGCTCATAGGCGCCGATCGCGCGGAGCGCCAGGCCGTAATCGTCCGTGCGTGGAGAGGTGCGGGGCGCGGGCCGCGACGGGCGGGCCGGGCCCGATATTCGGCGCGGGTGACGCACGGGCGCGCGACGGGGAGCGGTGCGGTGGCGCGGGAGTGCCTCAGCGACAGCGGCAGCGGGGGGCGGTGTCATCGAAAGCCTCCTTGGGTTCTCGGGCTGCTGGACAGCTTCAGGGCGGCGCGCAGGCGCGCCGATGCTGCACGCGGATTGCGATCCACCTCCTGTGGTGAGGGCACCGTTGCGCCGCGCGTCAACAGACCCGCCTCCGGCTCGTGCCCACAGGCGCACACAGGCAGATCCGGCGGACAGATGCAGCCGCGAGCACGCTCCACCAGGAAACGCTTGACGCGACGATCCTCGAGCGAGTGAAAGGAGATGCCGGCAAGCACGCCGTCGTCGCGCAGCACCTCCCAAGCAAGGGGCAGCGCTGCATCGAGCTGGCCGAGCTCGTCGTTGACGGCGATCCGCAGCGCTTGGAAACTGCGCTTGGCTGGGTGTCCGGCAGCAAAGCGTGCGGGGGTCGGGATCGCCGAGACGATCACGTCGACCAGTTCGAGCGTCGTCTCGATCGGGGCGCTCGCGCGGCGACGGACGATCGCGCGCGCGATCCGCGAGGCGCGGCGCTCCTCGCCCAGCTCACGTAGGACGGCAGCGACGCGGCGCTCCTCCCACGTGTTGACGATCTCGCGCGCGTCAAGCTCCTGGGCAGGATCCATGCGCATATCGAGCGGAGCGTCGTAGGAGTAGGAGAAGCCGCGCTCGCGCGTGTCCACCTGCATCGAGGACATGCCCAAGTCGAAGTAGATGAGATCGGCGCGCACTCGCTCTTCGCTGAGCAGCTCAAGGCCCTCGGCGTAACCGCCGCGCAGGAAGCGCATCGAGCAGGAGACCTCTTCGGCCAGCTCCAGGAAGCGCTCCTCGGCCAGCGGGTCGCGGTCGATGGCGATCAGCGTCCCGCCGGGCCCCAGTCGCTCGGCCACCATGCGAGCGTGGCCGCCGCCGCCGAAGGTGCAGTCAATCGCGACCTGGCCGGGTTGGGGGTCGAGCAGCCCGAGCAGCTCATCGGCAAGCACCGGAATGTGCGTCGTGGTCATGTCAAGCAGGATGGTCAACTCGGGCCGTTATCTCGGCGACGCTGCCAAGCAGCGCCGGTCGGTGCTCTTGCCAAGCGGTGCGGTCCCACAACTCAAGGCGCTCGCCGGCGCCGACGACGACGACGTCTTTTTGCAACTTGGCGTGCTCGCCGAGAAAGCCCGGGACCATGATTCGCCCCGCGGCATCGAGGTCGGAGTCCTGCGAGCTGCCGTAGAAGAAACGCTCGAGCTCGGTAAGACGCGCCGACAGCGGCGGCAGCTCCGCCAGCGAGCGCTCGGTGTAGCGCTCGTAATCCTCCGGGCGCCAGACGCCGACGTAGGGCTTCAGGTCCACCGGCATCGCCAGCACGACGCCCTCTGAGAGCGTGGCCCGGTAGCGGGCCGGAACCGTGAGCCGGTTCTTCGCGTCGAGAGTGTGGTCAAAGGTGCCGCGGAAAGCCACTGCTGGAAGCTCCGGTAAGGGGTTGAGAGCCGCAGTGGAGGAGTGGGAGGAGCTCCTCCACCACGGCTCGCTGCGCGCCAACTTACCCCACTTTGCCCCACAACGCAAGTCAATTTGAACATTTTCTCCCACCAAGCCGTCCGAACGACCCGCTACGGGGCGCGAATCGACCGCCACAACAAGCCGTCTGGCCTTGTAACGTTGGGCGCGATGAAGCGGGGGATCAGAAGCGCGAGCGGCCTCGGAGCGCTGCTCGCGACAGTGGGAGCGGTAGCCGGCTGCGGCTCCTCGGGCTCGGGAAACACCGACCCGGCAACACTCGTACCGGCCTCTGCCCCCTTGTACGCAAGCGTCGCGATCAAGCCGAGCGGGGGCTCGGGCGGGGCGGCCACCGTCGCCGCCAAGAAGCTCACGCACCTGGCCGAACCGTACGGAAGCCTTGCGCAGGCGCTGCTGGCAAGTACCGGCGGCAAACCGAACTTCAAGAGCGAAATCTCCTCCTGGGCCGGCGAACGGGCGGGCGTATTTGTGACGTCGGTGAACGTGAGCAAGGTCCCCACCTCCACCTCTTTGCAGTCGCTGCTCGAAGGAGGCCTCTCGAGCCTGCCCTCCGCCCTCGGCGCCGGCAGCTTCGGATCGCAAGGCGCGCAGGGTGCAATCCTGCTGCAAACCTCCGACGTCGGCGGCGCTCGCTCCTTCCTGCAGAAACGCGCGAGCGAACAGCACGCGCAGACAACCGTTTACAAGGGCATCTCGCTCGAGGTCTCCCCCAGCGGTGTAGCTAGCGGTATCGTCAAGAACTTCGTCGTGGTCGGCAGCGAAAGCGGCGTGCACGCCGTAATCGACACCTCGCTCGGCGGCGCGACGATCACCACCGCGAGCGGCTACACCAAGTCCCCAGCCGACGCGATCGCAACCGTCTACGCCAAGCCCGAAGCGCTCACCGGCGCGATCGGTGGATTCGCCAAAGCCCACAAAGAACCGGAAACCGGCACTACTGGCAGCTCGGGCGTAACCGGCCAAGGCCTGTCGCTACTGGGTCAACTGTTCGCGGGCGCTCAAACTGTCTCGCTGACGGCGACCGCCAACGCCAACTCGATCGCGCTGCAGGGCGAAATCCACTCCGCCAGCGGCACTACGCCACTGTTCGGTCCCGAAGGCGCACAGGCCCTAGGCGAGCTACCGGGTACGTCCTGGCTTGCCGCTGGAGTCGGCGACACCGGCGACAACCTGCCACGCGCATTCGCGCTTCTGCAGGGCGTGGCCTCGTTTGGCACCTCCACCGTCTTCTCCTCGTTCGGTGGGGCGAGCATCGAAAAGCTGTTCAAGGTGCTTGACTCCCCCAAGGCCAAACTGCAACAGGACTTTGGCTCGTGGGCCGGCGCCGGCGGCATGTTCGTCAGCGGCAGCAGCCTGTTCAACCTGCAGGCCGGCCTCGTGATCGCCTCCAAGAACCCGGCCGAATCGCGCGCCGCCGTAAACAAGCTCGCCAGCCTCATGCGACAGGGCGGGGCAACGGTCGCCAATGCCTCGATCCCCGGGACCGACGCGGCCGTAAGCGTCAAGCTGCAGGGCTTCCCCGCCGTGATCTTCATCGCCGATGGCGCCGGCAAGTTCGTGCTCGGCCTTGGCCAGCAGTCGGTAGAAGGCGCCATCTCCCCCTCGGCAACGCTCTCGACCTCACCGTCCTACTCGACGGCGACTGCGACACTCGGCGGCGGCATCGAACCGAGCCTGATCGTCGAATTCCCCACCCTGCTCGGCTTTCTGGAAGGCATCGGCCTAGCACAGAGCCCGGGAGTATCGAACCTCGTCCCCTACCTGAAATCGCTAGGCACCCTCACCGCCGGCGCCACCAGCCAGGGCGGAGTGCAACATTTCAAGGTCGTGCTCGGCCTGGCTTGAGTCGCAGCTCCGTCGCACCGCTCGCGTACAATGCGACTCATGCTTCGAAATCGAGTTGTGCCTGGCTCCAGTGAGGCTCTGCCATCATGAGCGTGGTGGCAGAGAAGGTCCATGTGACACTCAGCGGCGACCTTGACGGCGATTACTTTGTCGAGGATCAGCGCCCGGATGGTCGTCTGGTACTCGTTCCAGATACGTCTGCGGCTGCGATCCTCAAGCGGCTAGGTCACACAAGCGCAACGCTCGAGCAGTTCGAAGCCGAGTATGGACCTGTTCAGCCGCCCGACGGCGAGGGCTGAGTGTCGTGCAGTCGTCAAGTCGGGCATACGCCGCCGTCGCCTTCGACGACAAGGCGTGGAGTGAGGACATACTTCACGCGACAGACACCGCCAGGAAAACGGCTGCGCGTACGCGAAAGCGCCTCGAACATCAGGGTCAGCCGATCGATGATCTTCGTGCATGCGACGCAGAAGGGCCCGACGGGACAAAGTTGCCTGGGTGCCTCAAGGTGTACGTACCGAGACCAAGCGGACCGTGGGGGCTTGTCTATCTGATCGCTAGCGACGGCCGTGGACGCCTACGTCTGGACCACCTCGCTTTTGGCCTACGGCATCCTCCACGAGGTCGTCGTCCGAGCGTTTACCAAGTCGCCCACCGGCGGCTACACGGCGACAGCCGAGCGATGGCGCGTCGACCAAGGCGCTAGTGGCTCAGGCGGGCGCGCCGCTGGCAGGAGCGGGCTCGATCGGCTCGCGGCGCGGTCTCGGCCTGTTCTCGGTCTCGATAATCACGCGGCAGGGGCGCTTGGCGAGCAGGTAGGTCGCGGTTGGGCCAATCCGCTGCTCACCCATCGGGGCGTGGATCGTCGACCAGTAGATGACGTCCGCGCCAACTCGCTTGGCCTCGTCCACCAAGGCCGCCCCGGGGTTGCGGGTACGGATCAGCCCGGTGCGGATCTTGATGTTCGAGCGGCGCGCCTTGATGCGGGCGCTCTCAAGAGCCGCGCGGCCTTCGGCCTCCTCGGCCTCGAGGCCCGCCTCTAGCGAGAGTTGACTGGGCACAGGCAGCACGAAGACGGCATAGACAACGCCCTCTTCGCCGATCAGCTTGGCGGCGCTGGTCAGGGCGCTGGCACTGACGTCGCCGCCGAAGATCGGCACCAGCGCGGTCTTGTATCCGAGCGCCTCGAAATCGGCTGGACGCTCCGCTCGCGCGATGCGATAGGTCTTACGCAAGTCCAAGCCCTGACGTCGCCGATAGACGACGTACGCGGCCATACCGAAGATCATCCAAGGGATGCCGACTACTCGCGCCTCCGGATGGGTGATCACAACGACCACCCAAACAGTGCCGGTGCCGATGCAGCCGATCACGGCCGTCATCGGTATCGAGAAGCCACGTATCGGTACGTTCCAGGGCAAGCGGTAAGGACGCTCCTGATCGGGCTTCTTCACACGCAGCGCGATCACCGCGATGTGGGCGACCGTAAATGACAGCAGCGCACCGAACGAGTAGAGGTTGCCCAGCACATTGGTATTGCCGTACAGCACCAACAGTGCCGCCAAGCCGGAGAAGAAAATGATCGTGAACCACGGCGTTCGGAAGCGCGGGTGCAGCTGAGAGAAGATGCCCGGCAGCTGCCGGTGCTCGGCCAGCGACCACGACAGTCGCGAGATGCCGATCATGCCGGCATTGGTGGCGATGAACAGGATCGTTGCGGCGAGCAGGCCGACGTAGTACTTGGACAGGGTCAACACGGTTCCGTGTAGACCCAGCCGCGAGACGATGCCGAGCACCGGATCGTTCTGGAAGCCGCCGTTACCTTCAACGCCAAGCAGCGTCTGGAACTGGTGCGGGTGCCCGGGCACAGCGGTCACCGGCAGGGCAGACAGCGCGATCAAGGAAATGCCCAGATACACACCAAGCACGGCGAGCACGACCAGGTTCACGGCCTTGGGCACCTGCGTTCCGGGATCGCGCGCCTCCTCGGCCATATTCGAAACGGTCTCGATCCCGGTGTAGGCGAGCATCGCCAGCGACAGGGCGAAGATCAGTTCGTGCCACGTCGGCACCGTTCCCAGATGCACCTGATGGACCAGCAGCGACGGGTTGAGCACCAGGAAGGCGCCAATCACGACAAGCAACACCTGCGTCGAGAGGTCGACGATCGCCAGGATGAAGTTGAGTTTCGCCGACTCCCCCAGCCCGCGGATGTTCAGTGCGGCGAGCGCTACAACCACAATCAAGCCGCCAAAGATGTCGCCGGGGTTGTGGTTGAGCCCACTCAGCCCCGGGAACGTGCTCAAGTAGTGAGGGACAAAGAACGCCGAGATGGCAATCGTAAGGATGTAGTCAAGGCTCAGCGCCCAGCCGGCGAAGAAGGAGACGAGATCGTTGAAGGCGTGGCGCGCAAACGACGATGAGCCTCCCGCCTCCGGAAACATCGCGGCGCCCTCGGCATAGGTCTTCGCTGTTAGGGCAAACAGGCCACCCGCAAACACGAACACGAGCGGTGTGAGTCCAAGCGCATGCGCGGCAACCAGACCGAGCGCGTAGTAGATCGAGGAGCCGACGTTGCCGTAGGCCGTCGCGAACAGGCCGGGGACCCCGACCGATCGCCGCAGTCCGTGCTCGGTTAGGCGCGCCATCTACTCGGAGCGTATAGAGGCGATCCCCCGCGCTGCCGATGGGCCGCTCAGCTGTTCGTGTGGACGGAATGCAATATCGCATGCAGACACTCCACACGAGCAGGAGGCCGACGTATGATCTCGACGCCTCGCGGCCGCGGCTCGGGGACTAACGACCAATCGATCCCCACCCGATAACGAGATTCATGGAAACGACACGCCGTGGCAATTACGACTCCGGCCAGGACTTCGTTCTGGAATACGGAGAGCTGCGCT
>DASTPN010000201.1:0-2076 GCA_035719985.1 Solirubrobacteraceae bacterium
CCGTCGTGATCTCGGAGACCGTTTATGAGGGACAGCCAACTGGAGTCAGGCTTGGCCCAGCGCGAATGATCAATGCAATGGGACGTGCTGGCCGTGCCGGACGCGAAAGCGAGGGCTGGATCGTTAATGTCCTCCCGAGAGGCGAGAATCCACAGGAGTTCGACTGGGCCGATGTGGGTCCGGAAGCCCTCACGGCGCTGTCGGGAATGGCGACCGCAGCCGCACTCGAGTCTCTGGCAGCTGCGGAGGATTCATTGCGCACGAACGCGGATGCGATTTTCCGCTTCGGAGCCCAGATTCTCGACGACTTCGTTGCCTTTGTGTGGTTCGTGCTCACCTCGGAAGAGGCACTGGGAAAGGTTCCCCGCGACGCCGACGTTGTGGGGGCTATCGAATCGACTCTCGGGTTTGCGCAGTTGTCTGAGCCGGATCGCATCCGTTGGCGGCTGATCGCCGACCGCGTTCGGTACGCCTACACGAGCACTGAGCCCAGCGCTGATATATCTCCTGGCAGGGCCAGAATCGCAGGGAAACTGACCTCGACGGGGAGACCGGCGCCGCGCTATTCGGCCGCGACCGATGCTTCTAGTGACCGGCCCTCGTGCTTCGTCTTCGAGCGGTGATTGGGATCCGACGGCAGCGACCGGTGATGGAGCATCAGCCCACGCGCTGGCGAAGTGAGGCGAGGACCCCTGGGGTCGCAACCGACGACGCAGGAGGTGGCGCGTATGAGCCTGGCGGTGGGCATCGACGTGGGGGCATACAAGTGCGCGGTGGCAGTGTGCCGCGAGGGTGAGCGCGAGGCAGAGCGCAAGGTGCTGAGCATCACGACCCAGCGCGGCGGCTTCACAAGTCTCGATGAATGGATGGCGAAGCAGGGAGCGCCGATCGACGTGGTGGTGATGGAGTCGAGCGGCCATTACTGGTTCAACCTGGCGAGTCACCTGCGTCGCCGGGGCTATCCGGTGGCAGTGGTGAACCCGTTGCAGGCCAAGTACTTTGCCAAGAGCCGGCTGCAACGGAGCAAGAGCGACCCTGCCGACGCGCGCACACTGGCGGCGTTGGGAACGCACGACCAGCCGAGGATCGGCGAGCCCCTGGTGGGGGCCGAACTCAAGGAGGCGGCACGCTTCGCGATGCGCCTGGTGCGCGAGCAGGCGCAAGTCTGCCAGCGCATCCAGCGGCTGGTGGATATCGGCTTTCCCGAGTTGCGCGAGGTCTGGGACGACCCGACCTGCGTCAGTGCGCTGGCGGTGCTCCGCCACGCGCCGACCGCCACGGCGGTGGCACGGATGCACCAGGACCGCCTGGCTCGGCTCAAGCGGCCTGGGAGCGGCGGCCGGGTCGTCGGACCCATGAAGGCGGCGCAGCTCAAGCAGCTGGCCCAGACCTCGGTGGCGGCGCCCGAACTCGAGCAGCAGGTGAGGTTCGAGATGCGCTTGCTGATCGCTCAGCACGACCTGCTCGACCAGCAGATCGCGAGTGCGGATGCAAGAGTTGCCTCCCTGCTCGACGGCGAGGTGTCGCAACGGCTGCTGTCGATTCCCGGGGTGGGGCCTTCCACGGCGGCCACGCTCATGGCCGAGATCGGCGACATCTGGCGCTTCAACGATGTCGACCAGTTGCTCGCCTACGCCGGCGTTCATCCCAAGGAACAGAGCTCGGGGAAGAAGGGTGCCATCCGGAGACGAGTTGGACCATCGCCAAGACCGGCAATGCCTACCTGCGTGCGGCCGCATACCGGATGGCCGTGGTGGGCGTCCAGCACAACCCGATCCTCCGTGCCCATTACGCCCGCAAACGCGCTGCCGGCAAGTCCCCGATGAACTCCCTGGGCCATTGCATGAGCAAAGCGCTGGCCATCGTGTGGGGAGTCTGGCGCGGTGGCAAGGACTTCGACCCGGCACATGCAAGCGCCGGAACTCCTTGACTAGAACCTATGGGATCTAGAAGGGTGCGCCGTGCTCGGTACGCTTGCGAACATATGTTTGGTATCATATTCGCGTGAGCAAAACCATCAGCGAGGATGTCGGCCGGCGCATCGAGGAGCTCTCCGCGCAGATCAATGCGGCCACA
>DASTPN010000202.1:0-4279 GCA_035719985.1 Solirubrobacteraceae bacterium
TCGGCGAGCTGTTGCTGAAGTCGATCGATACCTTGCCGGCTTTGGCGCTCAGCGATTTAGTGTTGTAGGCAAGCTGGCCTTCGCTGTTGGCAGACAGGCTGAGCGCGCTGCCGCCCGCTCCGGAGGGCTGGCTTTCGCTGCTCGAACTGGTGGTAGCGGGCGCCGCGGGCGTGGATGTAGTTTCGCTCGAGGCCGAAGAGCTCGTGCCTTTCGAGCTGCCGCAGCCGGCGACCGCGAGCGCGCCGATCAGGAGGACGAGCGAGGCTGTGCGCCGCCGGGTCCACCACCGGGTCCGAAACGTTGCTGGATCTGCGCTGTGCTGGCTCAAGGCAATCCTCCGTCGGTTGGGTTCACATCAAGGTAGGACACCGTCCGGTCCGAATCCTTTCACCGCTCGGTCAAGCAAGGCACCCGCATGGCGGCCGACGCTCATGTCAACATCTGGGACTACAGCGGACCAGAAGGAGCAATCATGGCGAAGAAGTCCCTGTGGGAGCGCACCGTCGAGCTGACGATCGCGGTCGGCGAACGCATCCTCACTCCGATCGAGCGGTTCATCGGCAAACGCTCCCTGGTCGGTGACAGCACTTTCTTCGATGACGAGCGCTTTCCTTGGATAGCGCAGATCGAGGCCAACTGGCGGACGATTCGCCAAGAGGCCGAGCGCCTGCTCGACGATCGTGAGGCGCTCGCCAACTTCCAGGACATCTCCAAGGATCAGATCGAGATCACCGACGATGACCGCTGGAAGACATTCTTCCTCTACGGATATGGCTTTGAAGCCAAACTCGGGGTGCAGATGTGCCCGAAGACGGCCGAGCTGATGCGCCAGGTCCCAGGGATGACGACGGCGATGTTCTCGATCCTCTCGCCGCGCAAGCACATCCTCGACCACCGCGGCCCTTACAAGGGGGTGTTGCGCTATCACCTCGGCCTGATCGTCCCCCGGGACGCTGAGCAGTGCCGCATCCGTGTGGGCGATGACATCCGCCACTGGGAGGAGGGCAAGAGCCTGATGTTCGACGACACCTTCAACCACGAGGTGTGGAACGACACCGACGAGACTCGCGTCGTCCTGTTCGTGGACGTGCTGCGCCCTCTCCCCTCCCCCTGGGATCAGATCAACCGCATGATCGTCAAGGCGATCGGCTGGTCCCCATTCGTGCTGGACGCCAAGCGCAACCAGGAAGCTTGGGAAGAGCGGTTTCTGGAGAGCAGGGGGACAGAGGGCACAGTGCCCTCCACGCCCGCCGTGTAGCCGCGAGCCGCCGGCGAGGCCCCGCCGCTGCATGCCGCGCGCGGGGTACGTCTCTGACGATCGCCGTTGTTGTACGTGCGCTAACCGCTAGACCGACGAGACGTCCAGGCCCGTGCCCTGGAGCAAACGATTGGCTTCGGCGTTCAAAATCGTGAACTCGCCGCTGACGATCAGCACGCCGAGCGCCACCATCACGGCGCCGCCGACGCCGACGATCACCGGGAAATGGCGCTTGACGATCGCGAGCGCACCGGTCATCCGATCGAAAGCGACCGCGATCAACAGGAACGGGATCGCCAGGCCGGCCGAATAGAAGGCGAGCAGCAGTGCGCCGTGCGCCGCCGAGTTCGACACCGCGGCCTGGGTCAAGATCGCGGCGAGCGTGATGCTGGTGCACGGCGTCCAGGCGATCGCAAAGGCCGCGCCGGCAAGCATCGGGCCACCGCGACCGGCCAGCCGCATCAGAGACTCGGAATGCCACTGGAAGTTCAGCGCGTTGACAAAAGGCGTGGCCAGGAACAGGACACCCATCGCGATGATCAGAAAGCCACCCGCCGTTCGCAAGGTCGCGATGTGATCCTGCAGTAGTGAGCCGGCTTGGGTGGCCGTCAAGCCCAGCAGGATGAAGATCAACGAGAAGCTGGCGATGAACAGCAGGCTCGGGACGAGCACTCGGCGCGCACCGGCATGCTGAATGTCCGCCGGAGCGACGCCGATCACCGTCGAGAGATAGCCGGGCACCAGCGGCAGCACACACGGCGAAAGGAAGGACACCAGTCCCGCGGCGATCGCCAGCGGGATACCGACGCCGGTAGCGGTGTCAGAAGACTGCGATGCCGCAAAAATCAGGACGGTGTGGCTCACGACTGTATGACTTCGCGCAGCTCGGCAACTTCCCGCTCCAGCCGCTCGACACGCTCGCGTAGATCCTCGTCAACTGCACTGGCCGAGCCGTTGGGCGCATACGGCGTGGCGGTCGGCGCGGCAGTGGGCGCGGGGACCGCCGCGAACTGTGCCGGCGCATCCACCGCGCCCTCTCGATCGCCGAGCAGATGGGCGTAGCGCTCCTCCTTCTGCCCGGGCCGGCGCTCCAGTCGTGCGACCAGTTCACGCTCGATCAACGCGCTCAGCGTCGCGTGCACCTCGGCCAGATCGGCGAACGGGTGGATGCGCTCACCGCGCTGCTTGAGCTCTCCCGGGGTCTGTGGGCCGCGCAACATCAGCACGCACATCACCGCCTGCTCAGCGCTTGACATTGGCAGTGCTTCAGCCAGCAAATGCCGGTACTTGGCGGCCCTGCCGGCGCCTGCAAGGCGCGTGAAGCCTCGCCGCTGCAGGCGGTCCAAAGCGTCGCGGATCGTCGCCTCTTCGTACTGCACGACCGGCTCGCGGTTGGTGCTCTGGTTGCACGCCAGACGCAGCGAATTCAGCGACAGTGGGTAGTGGTCAGGAGTCGTGCGCTGCTTCTCGAGCAGGCAGCCCAGGACGCGGATCTCGGTGCTTGATAGGTCCATCCAGACCAATCCTACGATCCTTGGCGACGGTTGGCTGCAACAGCGCCCTAAGATCGAGCGGTGAGCGCCCAACCGCAGGATGCAGCTGCCGCGCATGTCTCGCTGCGACGCATCCGTCTGCTGTTCAAGCCCTACCGCTTGCGTCTGAGCGGACTGCTGAGCCTGATCTTCGTTGCGGCCGGCCTTGGCGTGATCAGCCCGTTCCTGCTGCGCGAAGTAATCGACAAGGCGATCCCAGAGCACAACGTCGCACTACTCTCGGCGCTGGTCGGCGGCATGATTGCGCTTTCGATCCTCGGCGGTGTGATCGGTGTGGCGCAGACCTGGATATCCAACCAAGTCGGGCAGCGTGTGATGCACGACTTGCGAGCCGCCGTGTACGCGCATCTGCAGCGAATGTCGCTGGCCTTCTTCACGCACACGCGCACAGGCGAGGTGCAGTCGCGGATCGCAAACGACATCGGCGGTATCGACAGCGTCGTGACATCGACCGCAACCTCGATCGTCCAGAACGTCACCACCGTGGTCGCGGTTGTGGTGGCGATGATCCTGCTCGACTGGCGACTGGCAGCATTCTCGCTAATCCTGCTGCCGTTCTTCGTTTGGCTCACGCGCCGCGTCGGCGAGGAGCGCAGGCGCATCCAGTCGGTGCGCCAGGGCCGCCTGGCCGATATGTCAACGCTCGTCGAGGAGTCACTGTCGGTCTCGGGCATCCTGCTGGGTAAGACGATGGGACGCTCCTCCGAGCTGGTGCAGCGTTTCAGCGACGAGTCCGGCGAACTGGCCGACCTGGAGGTGCGCGCGCGTATGGCCGGCCGCTGGCGAATGGCCTCTGTGCAAATGAGCTTTGCGATCATGCCGGCCGCCGTCTACTGGTTTGCCGGCTATTCGATCGCGCACGGCAGCGCCACCATCTCGATCGGCACGGTGATCGCGTTTACGACGCTGCAGACGCGCGTGCTGTTCCCGATCCAGTCGCTGCTGTCGGTGGGGCTTGAAGTGCAGACCTCCCTCGCACTGTTCGGCCGCATCTTCGAGTACCTGGACCTGCCGGTGGATATCGAGGAGCGCGCCGACGCGCAGACCCTCATCGGAGTGCGCGGAGATGTGCGGATGGACGATGTGTGGTTCAGCTACGCACCGCCGCAGGAGGAGCGCTGGACGCTGCGCGGAATCTCCGCGGAGATCCCGGCCGGTACACGCACTGCACTGGTCGGCGAGACCGGCTCGGGCAAGACGACGCTTGCCTATCTGGTGGCGCGTCTGTACGAGCCCCAGCGCGGGCGCGTGGAGATCGATGGAGTCGACATCCGCGACATGACGCTCTCATCGCTGGCGGCCACGGTCGGGCTGGTCTCCCAAGAGACCTATCTCTTTCACGCCTCGATCCGCGAGAACCTGCGCTTCGCCTGCCCTGACGCCAGCGACGAGCAGATCGAAGACGCGGCGCGCGCGGCCCAGATCCACGAGCTGATCTCCTCGCTGCCGGATGGCTATGACACGCCCG
>DASTPN010000203.1:0-2143 GCA_035719985.1 Solirubrobacteraceae bacterium
TGGATTGATTGAGGATCTCGGCGACGTGCGGACACTGCACCAAGGCGATGACGGTGCGACCATCGAGATCGCGACCACGCTGGCGCCCCAGATCGTGCAAGGCGACTCGGTGGCCGTCAACGGTGTTTGCCTTACCGCCACCGAGTTGCACACAGACGGTTTCAGCGCACAGGCGATGCACGAGACGCTCAGACGCTCTTCGCTCGGTAGGCTGCAACCCGGCTCCCGCGTGAACATCGAGCTTGCCCTGCGGGCCGATGCGCGCCTGGGCGGGCATATCGTGCAAGGTCACGTCGACGGAACGGCGATCGTTGCTGACATACGCCAGGACGGATTCGCGCGCGTGCTCGACCTTCAGGTCGAGACGGGGGCTGGCGCTGACCTCTCGCGCTATCTAATCGAAAAGGGCTCGGTTGCCCTCGACGGCGTCAGCCTGACGGTATCCGAGCTTCGCGACGACGGCTTCTCGGTGTCGCTGATACCGGAGACGTTGCAGCGCACGAACCTAGGCGGGTTGCGGGCCGGGGACCGGGTCAATATCGAGGTCGATGTGCTCGCCAAGCACGTCGAGAGGCTGATGAGGCCCGTTTCGGCCTGATCGAGGTCAAAGGAGCAGCGCCATGAGCCAGTCCAAGACAGCAACTCCATTCGCGACGATCGACGAAGCCATCGACGAGATCAGGCAGGGACGGATGGTGGTTGTGTGCGACGACGAGGATCGAGAGAACGAGGGCGACCTCACGATGGCTGCTCAATTCGCGACGCCGGAGGCGATCAACTTCATGGCCAAGGAGGGGCGTGGGCTGATCTGCCTCTCGTTGACCTCTGAGCGCTGCGACGAGCTGGGGCTCGACCTAATGGCCGCAAAGAACGAGTCTGCCTTCGAGACGCCCTTCACGGTGTCGGTCGAGGCCCGTGAGGGTGTTACGACGGGCATCTCCGCTCATGATCGCGCCCACACGATCCAGGTCGCGATCGACCCTCAGAGCGCGCCGCGCGACCTCGTGCAACCAGGTCATGTCTTCCCGCTCAAGAGCCGCGAGGGCGGCGTGCTCGAGCGCGCCGGCCAGACTGAGGCCGCCGTCGACCTGGCACGGCTCGCCGGTCTGAATCCGGCCGGCGTGATCTGCGAGGTGATGAACGACGACGGCACGATGGCGCGAGTTCCCGACCTGGTGGGCTACTGCACCCGGCACAAGCTGAAGATGATCACCGTGGCGGACCTGATCTCCTACCGCAGACGTCACGACAAGCTCGTCGAACGGGTGGTTTCCACCGGCCTGCCCACGACGTTCGGCGAGTTCGTCGCCGTCGGCTATCGCTCGCTGGTGGACGACAAGCATCACGTCGCGCTGGTCAAGGGGGATGTCTCTGGCAAAGACGATGTGCTTGTGCGTGTGCATTCGGAGTGCCTGACAGGTGACGTGTTTCACTCGTTGCGTTGTGACTGCGGCGAGCAGTTGGCCTCGGCGCTTGCGATGATCGAGCGCGAGGGGGAGGGGGTGTTGCTCTACCTCTCCCAGGAGGGACGCGGGATCGGGTTGCTCAACAAGCTGCGCGCCTACCGCCTGCAGGAGGACGGGCTGGATACGGTCGAAGCCAACGAGCGGCTCGGGCTGCCGGCCGATCTGCGCGATTACGGCATCGGCGCGCAGATCCTCGTCGACCTCGGGCTCTCCTCGATCAGGATCCTCACCAACAACCCCAAGAAGATCAAGGGACTGGAGGGCTATGGGCTATCTGTCAGCGCGCAGATTCCGATCGAACACGCGCCCAACGAGCACAACGAGGCCTATCTACGCACCAAGGCTGAGCGGATGGGTCACACGCTGCATCATCAGGGACTGAATCTCGACGCCGAGTTTCTGCACGCAGAGCGGGAGTCTGACCGGGATCGCGCCAAATGAGCTACGCGATCGCGATCGGCCGCTTCTACGAGGACCTGGCGCAGCGGTTGGAGCGCGGCGCGCGCGATGCGTTTGCACAGGCCGGCCACGAGGATGTCGAGACATTCGAGGTGCCGGGCGCCTTCGAGTTGCCGTTGGCGGCCAGCTACGCGGCCCGCTCGGGACGCTTCGCCGGCGTCGCCTGTCTGGGCGCGGTGATCCGAGGCGAGACCAGTCATTACGACTACGTCTGTGCC
>DASTPN010000204.1:0-8601 GCA_035719985.1 Solirubrobacteraceae bacterium
GGGGAACCCCCTTGCGGGGGTTGAAGCGCTAAGCCGGCGGCGTTGAAAATGGGGCAAGTAACGACGCTCCACCGATCCGCGAGAACGGCCTGAACAAGCCGTAGAAAGAACAACCCGCTCTGTGCGGGCGTTGCCCTCGCCGTGGTCGCTGTCGTGGCGCATCGCTGTGTTGGGTCTGGCCATCGGTTGGTGCCGTGACCATCGGTTATTGACCGCACTCCGGAGAAACCGGCAAGCGAGTTGCGACGACTTGGAATGGCCTTATCAGGCCGCCACAGGGACAGAGTTAATTGGGCGCGCAGACCACAGCTCGAACCCATGCCGCGAAAGTCGTTGGCCGGTTTCTACGGGCTGATGGTCAATGCTCCTGATGAGTGAAAAGTCAGTCGTCTCGACCATCGCGCTTGAGCGCGAACGAAACGGCCCGTTCCCGCGGGGTGTCCGGTGAGGGTTCATGCCGTTGGACGTCGGCCTGTGGCGAGGCTCCTGTTCTGCGTGGCGGGAGTCTTGCTACTCGCCGGATTGGTCAGCGGCGTCCTTGGCTGGCTTTGGACTCAAGCGGCATGCCTAATGGCACTGCACAGTCCGATGCGCTTGTCAGTTGGGGATGCCGCGCACGCGATGTGGCGGCTACTGCTTGACGGCGGTTGGGGCTCGCCCGCAAAGACGTTCCCGACGCGAGCTGAGCGTGTGTCCGCGCCGAGCGCCTTCACGTATCTCTTCATCGCTGTCCTCGTTCTGGTGGTCGCGGTTTACGCGACGGTCAGGGTTTATCTGGTGGTGCGGGGTTGGCGTGTGGGCTCGCCGTTGGGTAAGGGGCAGCGCACGCTCGCGCGTCATGCCGTGGAGCGCGGCTGGGTGCGTCAGCTGACGTGGGCGCTACCGTCGGACACAAGACGCTTGTGGGTGCCCGCGCCGACTTCTGGACGTCCTTATCTCGGGGTGATCGGCAGGGTGCCGCCGCGAATGCTCGCGGCTGAGCTTGAGGTGCAGCCGATGATCGTGGCGCCACCAAGGGTCGGTAAGTCGACCGGGTACGTCGTGCCGTGGCTGTTTGACCACGACGGACCGGCGCTCGCGCTCTCAACCAAGCTCGACGTCTACGAAGCGACCGCGGCGTACCGTCGCGGCCTGGGACGAGTGTGGGTGTACGACCCATTTGGAGAGAAGCAAAGCGCCGGGTTCAGTCCACTTGTTCCCGCGCGAACTTGGGCCGGTGCGATCCGAACCGGCGAGGCTCTGGCGTCCGCTGCCCATCCCGATCAGGCAAACGCGGCAAATGAGTTTTGGGATAAGGAGGCCGCGTCGATGCTCGCGCCGTTGCTGCACGCAGCAACGCTGATCGAGGCGAGCATGAGCGAGCTGGTGCGCTGGCTTGACGCGCGGGACTTCCAAGTCCCCGTCAGCGCGCTAAAGAGCGCCGGTGCCGACGCGGCGGCCGACCAGCTGGAGGGCATCACCCGCCGCGATGAGCGCAACCGCGAGACAACGGTTATGAGCGCACTGAACCTTTTGCGCGCTTACCGCTATCCGCAGGTCGCTGGATCAGCAAGCGGCGACTTGACAGCCGAACGGTTCCTTGACGGGCAGGCGAACACGATCTACATCGTCGCGGCCGAGCATGACCAAGAGGTACTGCGGCCCGTGATCCTGGCACTAGTCAGCTCTGTCTATCAAGCCGCGATCGTCAAGGCGCGACGTACCGGCGCGCTTGACCCCAGGTTGTTCATGCTCTTTGACGAGATCGCGAACACCGCCCCTGTCCGCAATCTGCCGTCCTGGCTTTCAGGGTGTGGAGATCAAGGCATCGTGATCGCGACGCTGTGGCAGTCGATCGCGCAGATAGACCATCGTTACGGTCGCGCCGCACGCGACACTATCTGCGCGGCTTCCACCGCGCAGGTGTTCCTTCCGCCTTTGGCGGATCCGACGACCACCGGGTATTTGAGCGAGCTGCTTGGTGAGGAGCAGGTCGCGAACGCCTCAACCTCAAACGGGTTCGCACGGCAAACGCTGAATGTCGCGCGCGAGAAGACTGGACCGTTCCCGTGGCTCAGGCAGGTTCCACAAAGACACGGGTTCCTGCTCTATCGCGACCTGCCGCCCGCGATCGTGCATACCCCGAGATGGTTCGAGGATCAGCGGTTCGCGCGCTACACACAGCTGCTCGGCGAGCACCGTCGAGCACGTAGCGCTTGACGTGTAAACGGCCTGCATGAGGGTGCTCGCAGGTAAGCGCGACCCCTTTTGACAAATTCGGTGGCCGGTCGGCGGCGCTTGAGGTCAGTAACACCGATGACCGACAGAATCGCACTACCGGACGGCGCGAGTCAGCGCGCGAAGATCACCCGCCGCGGCGCCGGCGCTGGCAGCCAATCAGTCAGCGACTACGTGGGGCAGCCGGCCAGCGAGGCGGCGCAGGCTGTACGTCGCGCCGGTCTGCGTCCTGGTCTTGATCGCTCGTTTGGCTGTCCGGCAGAGCTGATCGGTCTCGTCGTTGCGCAGGAGCCTACGGCCGGCAGCGATCTCGCCCGAAACGGGATGGTGACGCTGTACGTCGCGGCGCCCGGAGAGGACCCACCGGGCAGCACGGCCAACGCCGCACCGGCTGATGACCGTCAGTCCGAGGATGAGCTCTCCGGACAGGCGCCGATCGAGCAGCAGCCGAGCACGGCACCCCCAGTTCGCAGCGAGGCGATCTCTCCACAGGGCTCGCCTGCACAGTCCGTCTTGGAGTCACCAGAGGTGACTGATGACGACGTGCCCGTAGGCGCGCTCGAGAACGAATTCACCGGCGAGCTGCATGAGGGTGAGTCCGCACACGAGGACTTCGTTGTGCAGGTAGAGGATGTGCTGGCCGGTCGCAGCACCGTGCCCGGCCGGCACGGCGCCTATTTTCGGCGACATGCTCTAGGCGGCCTTGGCAGCGGCGGTCGCTCTCGTGCTTGGCTGGGTGAGCATCGGCTGCTCGCCGGCGCCGTAATTGTCGCACTGACCTTCTGGGTGGTTCTCGGCGCCACCTCGACGCTTCGGGGCCACCACGCGCGCACGTCGGCTACCAGTGTGCTCGCGCGCAAACCTGTTTTGGGCGCGATTCATTCCGGCCAGGCACTCAAAGCAGCGACCGCGCGAAACCGGAGCTTGCACAAGACGACCGTGCCGCCCGCGCGGTCGCACGTCTCCCGACTTGAGAAGTACGCCGAGCGGCAACGACATATCCCGGTCGTGGCGCGGCGTGAGCGCGCGTCTGTGCTCACCGTCAACGAAGCGGTCGCGCCGCCCTCTGACCAGACGTCGGCGCCACGGGTGAGCGGGCCGCCTGAACCTGAGCCTGAACAAAGCGACGGAGGCGAGTTCTCGCCGTGACCTTGCAATCCACCACAAAGGAGGTGAGGTCAGTGATGGCGCTCACATTCAGACGGACATTTACCCATCGAGATCCAAGGCAGGCGGCTCTGTTGGTCTTGGGGACGCTTGCGGGGAGCGTGATCGCGGTCGCGGTCTTGACAGCGTTTCCTGATTCACACGCCCACGCTTTGAACGCTGCGGGAGCGTTTAAAGGAACGCCGATTACCGGGGTTCAGAAGTTCGTTGAAAAGCTGAAGGACAGCCTGGTGTGGCTCGGTGGCACAGCGATGAGCCTGGTGATCGCTGTTGTCGGGATCATGTTCATGGCCGGGCATTCCCGCGCGCATGATGTAGCGATCAAGACGCTCGTGGGTCTTGCGATCCTCGCCTCTATCAGCGGGATCGTGGCGTAGGAGCGTGTCGGGTGCTCTTGCGTCCAGGAGCACGGTTGTTGCCGGCGGCAGTCACGGGCTCATTGTCTGTGTTGCTCGTGTTCGCGCCGGCAGCCGCCGCAGCAACGGGCGGCGGCCAGCTCGTGCCGGTCGCGTTCCTCGGCTTGCCGAGTCTGCACAGCATCATCGAAGCGATAGCCAAGGGGTTCTTTTCTGCGCTTGCGGGCGCGTTGGTCCCTGGGTTTCTTAAGCACGGCACGGTCGCCACGATCCAACACCTAGTAGCGCTGCCCGACCCCGCGACCTGGGGGCATGTAGGCGAACTAGAGAGCGACATGACCTATCTGGGCATGTCGCTGATGCCGGTGACGTTGGCTGTCTGCACGCTGCGCTACTGGATGATGGGCCTCACCGGGGCGGCGCATCCAGTGACGGCACTGGGCCGGTGCGGATGGGCGACTGGCGTGCTCGTTATCTACCGCTGGCTGGTCGAGCAGACCGTCGCCGCGACGAACACGCTGACGCACGCGATCCTCGGCTTCCCGGTCGTCGCTAACGGCCTGGCGAGCATCATCACCATCCTGTTCGCCGGTGCGCTGCTCGCTGGCGCCGGCGGCGTATTCGGCGCCTTTTTGGTGATCGTCGGTGTCCTCTTCGGCGCCGCGCTGTTCGCGTCCTCGGAGGCGCTGACCGTGCTACTGGCGCTGGTCTTCTGCGCAGGACCTCCGTTCATCGCGCTGGCTCCGATCCCCGAGCTTTCACACCTCGCGAGGGTGTGGGGTCACGCGCTGATGGCGATCGTGCTCGTCCCGATCGGCTGGACGATCCTGTTCGCCACCGCTGGCGCACTGACGCTCGACGCGACCAGCGTCACACATGGCGCCGGCGCCCTGCCCGGACATATCGCAGCCGCGTTCGCCGGGCTCATCACCTTCATCCTCGCCGTGAAGCTCCCGCTGATGCTGTTCGGGGAGCTGCGGCACATCCTCGGCGGCGCGCTGCGTGGAGGAAGCACCGGTACAGGCTCGCAGACCGCGAGCGCGATGCCAGGCGCTGAGCGGATGCGCGCTGCGCACACTCGGCTACGCAGCTTTGCCTTGGAGGGAGTCCCTTCAGTGGGACGAAGCGCAGGCCGCGCAGCGGGCGCGATCGGCGCCCCCGAGGGAGGACCGCTCGGCACTACACGCCGGGGCTTGGCCAGTGCGGCACGACGCACCGGATTGGCCTCTGGAATGACACCGGCTGGCGCTGGAGCAGGCGCTTTGGGCGGCATGGCAGCAGGCCGCGCCGGCGCCGTGCGCAGGGGCGGGGTGCGCGAGCGGCTGACGCGGGCACGAACGATTCTCAACAACGCGCCGCGCGACGCGCGAGCAGCGATGACCAGCAGCTCAGCAAGGGCGACGCGAGTGTCAGCCCAACGCGGCTCACGAGCTGCGAGCACCCGTCGCACTGCGGCTACAGCTCCGGGCAGAACCCCGGCGCAGGTGGCCGCCGGAAAAGCACAGGTCCGCGGGACCACGGTCGGGGTGAGCGCGCCCACACGCTCAACGAGCGGCGGGTCAGCGACATCACGGACGGCGGCCCCACGCGCCCAACCGGCCCAGGCGCCGAGCCCAGCCGCGCCGCGCTCGACAAACGCCGGCAAGGGAACGGCGCACCCTGGGCGTCAGGTGTCAAGCAACGCGCGGCGGGACGCGAACGGCCCACCACGCGCATCCCAACCGCCGGCCGGACCACCAAAGGCACCGCCAGCCCAAACGCCGCCGCCGCCGCGCTCGAAAGGCCGTAAGGCACCGCGCCGCACGCCACCAGGACGGAGCGGACGGTGATCCACCGCACTTTTCGCTCGCTCGATGAGGCACCGACGCTGGTGGGCTTCACCGTCAAGCAGTGGGCGGCGCTGATCGCCGGCAGCGGCGTCGTGCTCGGCTTGATCTATCTCGCGCGCATACCGACGAAGCCCGCGATCACGCTCTGCGTGTTCGTGATCGGGCTGCCGGCCGCGCTGACGTATGTGTCTGAGAGCGGCGGGCTGCAACTCAGCGTGATGTTGCGCGCGATGTGGCGCTGGCGCTGGAGTTCTCACACCCTCTCAGCGAGCACACCAGGGCAATCATGCCGAGCGCGTGGGGTCGTGATCCTCGCCGAGAACGAGCAGCCCTCAGACGAGCACCGCGAACAGAGCTTGCCTGTTGATGCGGAAGACGAGCTGCCTTGGGAGCGCTGGGACTGATGGGTCGACGCTCGGCGTGTGACCTGCTCGGCGTCGCCGCGATCGAGCCCGATGGGCTCTTGATCGGCGAGGACGGTAGCTACGTCCGCTACCTGGAAGTCGGCACCGTCAACCCGCTGGTCGTAGAGCAGTCAGAGGGCGAGCGGATTTCCGCCGCGTTCGCGCAGATCGCCTCGCGGCTGCCCGACCGGCAATCCATGCAGCTCTATGTACAAGGCAGCACCTTGGATGTAGAGGCGCTGCTGGCCGAGGAGACCTACCGTTGCGAGCGCGCGGCCAGCGCCGCCGAGGACGCCGGTGAGCACGACCGCGGAAGGGCGATCCGCCGGCTTGGGATCGCACAAGAGCAGTCGATCCGAAAGACCGCCCGAACAATCAATCCGCTGCGGGTGCGCTATCTGGTCATCTGCCAGTGGCAGCCGACACGGCGACCGGTACTCAGCGCAAGACGACGCCGGCGGCGTCGCGCGCTGCGGGTGCGCGAATCCGTGCATCGCCAGGCAGTTCGGGATTCGCTGCGCCACAGCGAAGGGATACGCACAGACCTCGACGCGATGGGCCTAGCGGCACGCGCCCTCTGCGGCCATGAAGTGCTCGACCTGCTGCACAGTCGCTTCGATCCCGATTCGGAGCGCTCCGGTGGGCTGCCCGCGAGCTTCATGCAGGGAGAGGTCGTAAGGCCGCTGGTGGCCGGCGAGAACGCTCAGGAAGCGGACGCTCACGCGAGCACGTTGGCTGAGACGATCTGCACCGCAACGATCGACCTGTCCGACCGTAGCCGCATCGGGCTCGGCGAATCGCTTGAACAAGTGTCCTATGTCTCGCTCGCGCCTGAGCAGACGTGGGTTGGCTGGCTGCTTCACATGATGCAGTCGCCCAGCCCGTTCGTGCTGAGCGTGCATATCGAAGCGACCGAACGCTACCGCGAGCGGATGGCGCAGAAGCGCCGCTACAAGCGCCTATACGGCGTCAACCGCGGCGTGGAGTCCCACGGTCGACCGCTTGACCCCGACGCTCGCATGCGCGAGCAGGAGGCAGCGGAACTGGTCGAGGAACTGGCCAGCAGCGTCGGTGCGGGCATCTACCGCGTGAGCATCTACCACGCCACACGGGAGCGCGACCCCGAGCGGCTGGCAGAGCTGTGCCAGGCGACCGCACGGGAGCTAACGATGGCAAGCGACGCGCGGGTCAACCACGGCCTGTTCGCTCAACGAGAGCTCTGGCAGTCCACGCTCCCGCTCGGCCGGGACACCGCTGCCCGCAAGCGCAAGTACGCCAGCCAAAACGTCGGTGACACCTTCTCGCTCGTCGGGACCAGTTGCAGTAGTCCGAGTGGCATCCCGTTCGGGTACGCGCTGCCGGGCCGCACGTTGGAGCGGATCGATCCTTTCGATAGCGCGCACTCAAACCACCTGATGGTGATCGCCGGGATCACAGGGTCGGGCAAGACGATGGCGACGATCATCCTGTTGATCCGCGCGCTCGCGCAAGGAGCGACCGGGTTCATCATCGACCGCGCAGGCCATTTCGCGTTTCTCGCCTCCTTGATCCCCGGTGCCGCATCGGTCGAGATCGGCGCCGACGCTCACGCGATCAACAGCTGGGATGTCGATGACCCCGCGAACCTACCGCCGGAGAAGATCGACTATCTGCTCGCGCTACACGCGGCGCTACTCGGCGAGCACCACCCAGGCCAAGATTCCTACGGGCTCACCGACCTTGAGAGCAACCTTCTCGGCCTGGCGATCACCGAGGTGTATGAGCGTTGCGCGCTGACCGGCGAGGAACCACGCGAGCTGCTGCTGCAGGAGGAGCTTGAGCGCCGCTACCACAGCGAACGCGACGACGGATCGGTCGGGATCGCGGAGGCGCTTCGCAACCTCTCGATGCGCCTGAACAACTACGTCGGCGACGGCCCCTACGCCTACCTAACAGACCGTCCCACGACAATCCTGCCCGACGCACCGCTGATCGTCTTTGACACCAGGAGCGTGCCCGATGCCAAGGCCGCCGCGGTGCTGTTCGTTCTCTGCGAGCACGTCAAGCGCAGAATCGAGCGCACCCGCAGCGACTATCTCGCCGGCGATGGTCCTAAGCACACTTGGGCGGGACGAACCTTTCTAGCGATCGATGAGTGCTGGAAGCTGACCGAGCGCCCATCCACGGGCCGTTGGTTCAACGAGTTCTCTCGTCGTAGCCGCCATTGGGCGGTGTGGCTGATCGCGATCTCCCAGCAGATCACCGACTTCGACACCGAGTACGGCAAGGCGCTGTTGGCGAACGCGAAGATGCGTATCACCGGACGCCAAGAGGCGCGCGAGCTGGCACGAATGCGCGAGGCGCTGGATCTCACCGAGGAGCGTGAGGCAACGATGGCGCAACTGCGCACCGTGCCCGGCGAGTACGCGATCGTCTACGTCGAGAACGGCACTCGCGGCGAGGCGACAGTGCAGGTGATCGTCGCCGAGCTCGAGTATTGGATCGCGACGTCAAGACCAATGCTCGATGACCCGGTACGCCGCTACGCGCTGCGACTGACAGGCCAGGACAGTTGGGAGGCGCTGCTGCTATGCGCCGATCAGCAGTGGCGTACCGCCGCGATAGCCGAACTGGAACTGGCCGCGTGAT